>NZ_CP045404.1:0-335000 GCF_009363715.1 Roseovarius sp. THAF9 | reverse complement strand
CGCCGCATCCAGCTTGTGGATCCACACGATGCAAGTAATCGGCCCGTTCAGCCCGATCCACATCCTGTCGGTCATCGTCCTGATCTCGGCACCGCTTGGCCTCTACTATGCATGGGCCGGACAGATCACCGCCCACCGCCGCACCATGCAACAGCTTTTCGCCATCGCGCTGATCGGCGCGGGGCTTTTCACCCTCTGGCCGGGTCGCATCATGCACCAGGTCATTTTCGGGCCCTGACCGCATCAGAAGTTGGCCTTCAGATCCATCCCCGCATAAAGGCTGGCCACCTCATCAGCATACCCGTTGAACATCAGCGTGTCCTGCCGGCGCGCAAACAGCCCCGATCCGATGACCCGCTCGCTCGCCTGGCTCCAGCGCGGGTGGTCCACCTCGGGGTTCACATTGCTGTAGAACCCGTATTCCCGCGCGTTCGCCTTGTTCCAGCTGGTCGGCGGTTCGGCCTCGGTCAGGGTGATCCGCACGATCGACTTGATCGACTTGAAGCCGTATTTCCACGGCACCACCAACCGCAGCGGCGCGCCGTTCTGGTTCGGGATCTCTTTCCCGTAAATCCCCGTCGCCATGATCGTCAGCGGATGCATCGCCTCGTCCAGCCGCAGACCCTCGACATAGGGCCAGTCCAGCACCGGGTATTTCACCCCCGGCATCTCGTCCGGGCGCAGCGCGGTCTCGAAGGCGACATACTTGGCGTTCGACTGCACGCCCGCCATCTCCAGCAGATCGGCCAGCTCGAACCCGTTCCACGGCACCACCATCGACCACGCCTCGACACAGCGGAAGCGATAGATGCGCTCCTCCACCGTCATCCTGGCCATGATATCCTCGAAGGCATAGCTTCCGGGCCGGTCCACCAGCCCGTCAATGGTCACGCTCCACGGCTCGGTCGTAAGCATATGCGCATTCTTCACCGGGTCGCCCTTGCCAGTGCCGAACTCGTAGTAGTTGTTGTAGGTGGTGACATCCTCATAAGAGGTCGGCTCCAAGTCCTGCGCTCGCGCCTGGGCCGCGCCTATACCGGCCAGCCCCATGCCCGCCGCGGCCCCGGCCATCAACTGCCGCCGGTTCAGGAACGCGGCCTCGTCGGTCACATCCTTGTCGCGCAGTGTGTTCTTCCAACGATGGGCCATGCGGGCTCTCCTCTTCTCGCGGGCATGTCTGTTTACCGTGACATAAGGAAAGCGCGCTGGCCCGGCAAAACAAGCCGTCTCACGAAGACGTTGGAGCGCGGTAACAATGACGGCGGCATTCACTTCGCGCGCGCACGCGCGCGCGAACCAGTTTGACTGCCCGTCCCGGACCTGATCCAGCACCTCTCACTCACGGATGCTGCGCCGCATCCACGCTGGGCCGGATCTTGGTCAGCGGGATCGACGTACCGTCCGCCTGAACGATCCGTACATGCCGTCGCCGCATCAGCCGCGGTTCTGCCACGCCCACGGAATGCGCGATGGTCTCGACTTCCTTGATGACCTGCCGCGCGTAATTGGCGACCTTGAGGTACTTGTCCTCGACCACCAGCCCTTTTTGCAAATGCTTGTCATGGGTGGTGATCCCGGTGGGACAGGTGTTGCGGTTGCACTTCAACGCCTGAATGCAGCCAAGCGAGAACATGAACCCTCGCGCCGAGGTCACGAAATCCGCGCCCGCGCAGATCGCCCAGGCCACGTCGCCGGGATTGACCAGCTTGCCCGCCGCGATGATCCGGATGCGGCTCTTCAGCCCGTGCCGGTCGCGCAAATCCACCATCCGGGTCAGCGCCTCGCGAATGGGCATCCCCACCAAGTCCATCAGCGGCATCGGCGCCGCGCCCGTGCCGCCCTCACCCCCGTCGATGGTGATGAAATCCGGCGCGCTTTCAGGCCCACGCTCGACGATCAGCTCGAACATCTCGTCCCACGCCTCGCTCGACCCCACCACGGTCTTGAAGCCGACGGGCTTGCCCGTGACCTCGCGGGTATGGCCGATGAAATCCAAAAGCTCGCCGTAATTGTTCACCTCCCGGTGCCGGTTGGGCGAAATACTGTCCTGCCCCACCGCAATCCCGCGGATCTCTGCGATCTCCGGCCCGACCTTGGCACCGGGCAGGATGCCGCCCTTGCCGGGCTTCGCGCCCTGCGCCAGCTTCAACTCGAACATCCTGACCTGCTCGGTCTCGCCCATCTTGCGCAGCTTGTCGTCGTCCAGTGCACCGTCCGGCGTCCGCACCCCGTATTTCGCCGTCCCGATCTGGTAAACCACGTCGCACCCGCCCGACAGGTGATAGGGGCTCAGGCCGCCTTCCCCGGTGTTCAGCCAGATGCCCGCCTCCGCCGCGCCCCGGCTCAGCGCCTCGACGGCGGGGCGCGAGATGGCACCATAGCTCATCCCCGAGATGTTGAAGATCGACCGCGCCATGTAAGGCGTCCGGCAATAGGGTCCGATCTGCATCGGCTCGGTCACCGAGAACTGGTCATCCAGCGGCGGAAAGGCCGCCGGCACGAAAATCGGCGTGCCCGCCACGTTCAGGTTTCGCGTCGAGCCGAAGGCGATGGTGTTGCCCTTGCCTTTCGCCGCATGACCGACCCAGTCGCGCTGCGCGCGGTTGAACGGCATTTCCTCGCGGTCCATGGCAAAGAAATACTGACGGAAAAACTCGCCCAGCGTTGTGAACAGCCCCCGAAACCGCCCGATCACCGGGTAATTACGGCGGATCGCATCGCCCGTCTGGGTCTTGTCTATGACGAAAAAGGTCAGCGCCAGCGCGATGACGACCCCGATCGCCAGCACCAGGGCCAGCGCCAGAAAGCCGAGGATCTCGAAAACCAGGTCCATCACCGCCCCTTCGGAAAATGCGTGGCTCCCTTATGCCACAGACCTTGCCTGCCTCAAGCGTTAAACCCGCGCCGGAACGCCCGGATGCTCACGCCGGTTCACGAATTTTTCAGTGGAATTCGCAGAACGCGCCGGCTTAGGCGGCAATCCTATTTCGTCAAATGGCACCGGCGGGAATCCCCGCTGAACCGAACGGCCTCGACCCACGTAGCAAGGGCACGATGCGCAAAACAGGCGTCGCCCAACACTCGTACCGAAGACACCTTATGAGGGAGACCAACAATGCTTCGCAGAACTTATCTTGCCCTGACCGCCGCTACCATCCTCGGGGGCGCTAGCACCGCCTTTGCCGGATCCGGCAAGGACATTGTCGACACCGCCGCCGAAGCCGGCGACTTTTCCACCCTGCTCGCCGCGGCCGAGGCGGCCGGGCTGGTCGAAACGCTGAAAGGCGATGGCCCCTTCACCGTCTTCGCCCCCACGGACGAGGCCTTTGCGGCCCTGCCCGAAGGCACTGTGGACACTCTGCTGATGCCGGAAAACAAGGATCAGCTGACCAGCATCCTTACCTACCATGTCGTGCCCGGCAAGGTAATGTCCGGTGACCTGAGCGACGGCATGGCCGCCGAGACCGTACAGGGCTCCGAAGTGACCATCGGTACCGAGGGCGGCGTGACCGTCAACGAGGCCAACGTCGTCACTGCCGACATCGAGGCCTCGAACGGCGTTATCCACGTAATCGACGGCGTGATCATGCCCGAGTAACTTTGCCATCGCAGGCCGGGGCGCGCGTCCCGGCCTGCACCATCGGCATCATGCCGCGCGCCGGTGCGCCTGCTTGAGTTCCGCCGCGTAGGGCAAGCCATTCAACTGCGGCGTCGTATTGTGGATCAACTTGCCCACCAGCTTGTTGCGCTTGCGGGCCAGAGGATTGAACGCCGCCGTCAGAAACATCAGCCGCCGGTCGTTGAACGGATTGATATAGAAGTTCCGCTCGAACGCGTAATAGACGTTGTTGGGCGCCGCCGGCATGAACAGCTCGGCATGGGCGACGTCCGGCATCCGCGCCCGCGCAGGCTCCGGCAACCCGTCATGCCACGCGGCATACCGTGCCCGCAGACTTTCCAGGCGGTCTGGCGCAACCCGGTCCGGCAAATGCTCGGCCCGCATGTTCAAGAGCGCCGCCAGCGCATCATCCAGCGTACAGCCCTGTGCCGCCATCGCCCGCGTCCACTTGTTCGCCCGAGTCATCTCGGCCCCGTTGCCGCGCAGAACCAGCGTCGTTTCCGGCGCACGCGACACCGCCCGCACGGTCACCTCGTCGATGCCATCAAACGAAAGACCGGTGCGAAACGCCATCTTCACCCGCAACTCCGCAACCTCGTCCGGCGTCATGAAGCTCTCGAACTCCGGGTCCTCGCGGTCGATCACCTCCAGCGTGACGCCCATCTCGCGCGCCAGCAACTGCGCGCCCTCACGGTCGAACCGCGTGACCTTGTAGATGTCGTGCATGTAAAACCGCTCGATCCGGTCAAGCACCGGCGCCGCCGCAGCCAAAAGCAGGCGTGAATCCGTGCCCGCCGACAGCGGCAATGCTGTGGAATGGCTGGCCGCCAGCGTGACCATGACCTGTTGCAGCCGCGCGGCGATCTCGGCGGCCACGCCGTTGCGGTCCTCGCCCACAGCCGCGAAATCGTCTTCGGCGCCCAGCCAGTGCCGGTGCATATCGAACGTCTTCAGATCAAGATAGTGATTGGCATAGACCCGCCGGCAATGCCTGTCGTAAGTTTCGCCCAACAGGTACTGCCCCTCGCGCGCCAGAACCGCGCGGCTGGTGATGCCCGTCTCGGGCTCGGCCTCGCGGTTGATCGCCACATGAACGCTCGACGCCACCGCGCGGTCCTTTTTGGAATAGACCGCGCTCAATCCGGCCGTGGCGTCGAAATAGATCCGCGTCGCACCATAGGCGGCGACCAGCACGACAAACCGCCCGGCCAACCCCTCGATGTAATCCTCCAGCGCGGCAAGCGAGCCTTTGCCCTCCAGCGACATGCGCCCGTTCAGCGACCGCCCCTCGCGATCGACCGCAACCCCCAGCACGACGCCCAGAACCTTGCCGTTTCCGAACCCCAGTTCGTGACGTGGCAGGCGCGGACAATGATGCAGATGCCAGTCGCCCAGCTTGAAGTGCATCCATTGCTCGCACGGAGCGGTGCGCGCCTTCGACACCCTGAACTGAAAAGGGAACGCCTCGGAAAAATCCCAGCCATTCTTGTTGCACACCACTTCCGCGGTGCAGACCCTGCGTTTCATACTGCCTCACTTTCCGCCGCGTCGTTGCGCGGCCTGCTCTGCTGTTTGGTCCGGGGGCGGTGTTTTTGTTATGAGCCTCCGGATCTGATCTATTTCTTGTGGATCACGACCACCTGGTCCTTTCGCTTCTTCTGATATCGCACCGGCTCCACGATGCAGCCGGAAATGTCTTCGCTCAGCTTGTTGAATTCCGCCGCGACCGCCGGATCGGAATGCTGGAACGTGCGGTCGTCCAGCCAGCTGCGAAACAGCGCGGCGGTCTTGGTGATGCCGGGCTGCTCATAGGTGTCGGGCTGCCAGCGCAAATCCTCGATCACGTAAAGCCCGCCCGATTCCAGCCGCGGGAACACTTCAAGAAACGCGTTCTGCTGGTGATGGCTGGCGTGGCTTGCATCGTCGATCGCGATGGTCGGGGCGACGCCCATATCCTCCATCGCGTCCGCGATGTTCTCGCGCTTGTCCATGTCGCAGCGGTGAAAGGTGAACCGCTCATGCTCGAACCAGGAAAAGTCCGACACGTCCAGCCCGTGAATTTCGGCCTTCGGAAAGTATTCCAGCCACATCCGGATCGACGGACAGTCATTGGTCTCGCGGTCCGGGTGGTTGCCATGCTCCGGCCCGCCGATCAGCAGACCCATCTCTAGGAATGTGATCTTGCGCTGGCGGTAGGGGTGAAACAGCATGTGGTACAGCTCGGTATACCGGTGCTTCGTCGATCCCTTGTCAGACCCGTACCTGTCGGCCAGATCGGTCAGGTTCTCACCGCCCTTGCCCGTGGCCAGGCGCGGCGCGGTCGACACGCTCGCGGCCAGTTCGGCCTGCTTCTTCTCCGCCTTTTCCTCGCGCGACAGCACAGGTGCGGCCTCGCAATCTATGTTATGCTTGTTCAATATGTGCTCCATCCAACTGCCCTCTTCGGGCATCCCGCCCTGTTTCGACAAAAACTCGCGCACCCGACGGCCGTAGAAATGCACCGAGTAGGTCCGGTCGGTGATCATCGCCTCGACCTTGTCCTTCGCCCAGCCGCGCATCAGCAGCCGCCGCTCGCGAAAGCCGACCGGGTACAGCCCTTCGATGGGTTGAGCGTATTTGGACTCGCCCGTCTTGTGCAGGTAATGGGTCACCGCCTGCGGCCCCCAGACCCCCCATTTCATCTCGCTGACGTGAACTGGCGCGCCCTCGTCCTTCTGCTGTTGCAGCTTGTCCTTCTCGGCATCCGGATACCATTCCGGGATGCCGTACTCGTCCTCGCTCATTTCCAGCAGCTGGCCCAGCGCCTCGCTGTCCGGCGGCAGGCCCAACACGCCGCCGTTGATATGATGCTTCGACTCCCAGCCAAAGAAATGCCCCGTCTCGCTCTCGAACGGCTTCACGCAATAGGCATCCAGGTCGGCCCAGATCATTCGGTCGTTCTGCTTCAGCAGGTGATAGCGGAACACGTCCGAAAACAGCGCAAAGCTGCCGGTGCGACCGTGCTGAATGAACCGGTCGATCTGCAAAACGGTGTCGCCGTGGATCAGCTCGACCCCGTCGGGCACGTTCTGCACGTCCTTGTAGTGATACAGCTTCACAGGATGGCCCGCATCCAGGAAGGACTGCGCGCACAGCACCTCCACATAGCTCAGCGGTCCCTCGACCCAAAGCATCCCGATCTCGAAGTCCTGCTTCATCTGCTTCCTCGTCGTCCGGCCTCTTGCGGGCCTGTTGTTCTAATGGTTCGCGACATGCTCCAGCTCCAGCAAGGTGATGTCGGGGTTGGCCCGGATATCGTCGATGTCTTGATCATACATCCGCTTCAGATGCGCGCGCTCATGCGCCGTCCACGGATCGTAGCCGCCATGGTCCGGGCCGCGTGGATACTTGTCCTGCAAGGCGACCCGTTGTTCCAGCGCCGCCTCCGCGCCGTCACGGTGAATCATCTGCAACAGTTCCGACACCGCCCGTCCGCTCGCGGTCGGGCGCTTGTTCTTGTCCTTGGGCTGCTTCAGCTTGGACAGGTCCACCGACGGGCCACAGAGGTTGGACAGCACCCGCTCGTCCAGTTGTCGGAAATCCTCATAGCGCCAGACGAAGATCTTCGCCTCGGGAAAGCTGTTGCGCATGACCTTCAGCACCTTCATCCAGTTCGGCATGTGCTCCAGCACCCGCTTGCGCATCACCGTCTCGTCGATGAAATTCTTCGAGGTCACCGAGCGCAGATACTCCACATAAGCCGACGCGAAGAAATCCGCATAGTTTCGCAGGCCCAGATGCACCTCGCGCACCGTCCACGGGATCTGTCCGGCAATCGCCCCGACCAGCTCGTCGCGCCACAGGTACAACAGCCCGCGCTTCACGCAATGCCCGCAATGCCCGGCCAGGTTCTCGTCCGACAGGATCACCCGGTCGATCCTGTCCTTCTGTCCGATCAGCCCGTCAAAGAACGCGCCGGTCTTTTCGGCCAGCTCCGCCGCGGTGTACTTGGTGCGGAAATTCATGCCTTGCTGCTCGTAGACATACAGCTGGCACGGCACCGTCAGTTCCTTGCGCATGTCGCGGTGATGCACGTAAAGAACGCCCTGTTTTTTCAGATAGCCCGCGTTGCGCCCCAGCATCGACTGGATATGGCTGGTGGCGGTCTTGTGAAACCCGCCATGCAGAACGACATAAGGCTCGCTCATTCCGCGGCGTGCTCCTTCAACAGGGCGACGCATTCCTTGGGGTCCTGCCCCGGCTGGTTGATCTGCGTTAGCAGCGCGTGAAACGCGGCCCATTCGCCGCTCGATTTCAGCGTCGCGATCTTGGCCTGATGCCAGGCGCAGGCCTCGGCGTGCAACAGCGCCAGCTTGTCGTCCTGCAACAGCCGGTCGAACTCCGCGCGCGTGCGATCCACCGTCGGCAACAGCGACTTGTCCTCGACGATGCTCAGGTTCATGTCGGCCCAATAGGCCACGCCCTGGTCGCGATCCACATGGTTGGTCCGGCCCCGGTCCCGCTTGACCAGGAAACTGTCGATCGAGCGGACCGAGTAATGATGCAGGCGCGCGAACGCGTGGCTGAAACCGCCATAGGCCGACCATCCGGTGGTGTAGTACGCCTCCGGCATCAGTTGGCCGCCGCCGTCCTTCCAGATGAATTCCGCCGGCCGCCCGTCATCGAACTTGGGCCGGTGCACGCCGAACCGGGTGGCCCCGCGTCCCGGGCGGAACATGGTCTTCAGGCCCAGCGCCCGGTACTTGTCGCGGTACTCCTCGGGCGCGGACCAGGTGAACTGCTCGGTCACCAGCTTGTCCTCATAGGCCACCTTGTCGCCCCGGCCGAAGATCTTCCAGCACAGCGAGATCGCATCCGCCTCGCCCGTCGCCTCGAACAGATCCGGCAGGCGCCGGTCGCCCACGCGCACGTTCAGAAACTCGTCGCAATCGGCGCAGATGACCCAGTCGCACTCCTTGTAGAAGTCTTCCTTCAGGGTCTTGCGCAGAGCGCTGCGCTGCGGGCTGCCGCCTTTCTTGATCTTGTTGTCGACATGCTTGGCCAGCCCCATTTCTTCCAGCCGCATCCCGATCCGGTTGGTGCCATCGTCGCAATCGTTGGTGTAGATCAGGAAATCGGTGAAACCGATGGCGCGGTGATAGGCCACCCATTCCAGCATGAACGGGCCTTCGTTCTTCATCGTCGTCACGATCCCGCACCGGTCGTTCCTGCGCGGGCCCAGGTTGGGCGGCGACGGAATGACCTTCACGCCGACGCTCTGTGTCTCTGGCTTGGCTTGTGTTTCGGCCTCGGCCCGTGTCTCTGGCTTGACCTTTGTCTTGGCCTCCGCCGGTGCCACGTCCGGATTCGGCGCATCGGGCTTTTGCGTCTCGTCCGCCCGCGCCTCGCGCCGGGCCTTGGCCCTCAGCCGCTTGCGAAAGGCCATGGCGAAGCGGTCGGCCAGCTCGTCGCGGCCCTTTTCCTTGAAATACGCGGCCACCGACCCCTTGAACCACGGCAGGTTCCGGCGCCCGCGGTACAGCCGATAGAACTCCGCCTCCTCCAGTTCGTCGAACAGTACAGCATGCATCACCGGCTTCAGCGCGTCGATCTTGCGCAGGAAAACGGCGGTCTTGTGCACCGAATAGCGACAGTTGAAGACCCGGATATTATCGCCCTCGAACCGCTCTACATGCTGCTTGTCCAGCGCATGATAGGGGTCGTAGAAGATATTCACCCGCCCCAGCCCGGCGGTCAGCGACGCCGCATCCGACAAGGGCAGCGTCCAGTCCTGCCGCCGCCCGCCCTCGTACCGAGTCTCCCACGGCACCAGCCGTGTATCCAGCGTGCTCTGCGGGTTCACCGACATCACATGCGCCCCGGGCACGAGCGAGCCGAAGGCGATGGCGGCATACCCGCCCATCGACACGCCCGCGAACACCACCCGATCATAGCCGTCAAAGAACCCGTCGTCCCGCAGCTTCTCGAACCGCGCGATCAGTTCGGCATCGCGGTACCAGTCGGCCACATGCGCCATCACGCCAAGGTGCGACACATTGGTATCGCGCGCGAATTTGCACGCCCAGGGTTCGCGGTCCGGCGAGGTATTGTTGACGTTGCTCAGGTTGTCGAACGTCACCAAAAGGCGGTTTACCGGCCGCCGCACGAACATCAGCGAATGCCGCAGATGCCGCTCCATGAAACCCTCGCCCTCGCCCCCGGGTCGAAGCTCGTCGAACCAGCGGGGCAACGCTGGCGTGTCGTCTGCTGAACTATCCTGCTCGGCCATGGCCCGATCTTATGACTGATATGGTTGCCGCACGGTGAACCGGCGCCGTTTCGCTTTTGGCGACACTATACGCGCGGCCCGCGAATCCGCGCAACACTCGTCTCAATTTGTCCGCGCAAAGGCCATTTCCGCAACACCGCGGCCTTTCCGCGCTCCGCCCTGTCTTCCTCTGGCCGCAAATATCCCGGGGGCTTGGGGGCTGGCCCCCAATTGAACCTGCGTTCGGGGGCCGGCCCGTCCGAGGATACGTTTCTAGCCCGTCCCGGACTTGATCCGGGACCTCGGTGGGTTTCCGCCCCACCTTCGCAAGCCGACCCTCAGCCGCCCGTACATACGAAAACCCCCGCCGGATCTCTCCGGCGGGGGGGGGCATCGTCACGTGTTCAAGCCGCTCAATGCACCACGGCATCGTCCGGCCGCTCGCGGTTGGTCGACCCGACGCGCTCGCCTATGATCAACCCGTCCGCCCCGGCGCTTACCGGCACTGTGGTGCCGTCCAGGATATCCCCTGCCAGCAAGCCTTCGGCCAGCGGGTCCTGCAACGCCTTCTGGATCACACGCTTCAGCGGCCTCGCGCCATAGACAGGGTCATAGCCCTCGTCGGCCAGCCACTTGCGCGCCTCATCGTCCAGTTCCAGCGTGATCTTCCGCCCGGCCAGCCGCTTGAGCAGGCGGGCCATCTGGATATCCACGATCCCGTCCATCTGGTCGCGGTTCAGACGGTCGAAGACGACGATCTCGTCCAGCCGGTTCAGGAACTCGGGCCGGAAATGCGACCGGACCGCATCCATCACGTCGCGCTTGGCCGCCGCCGCATCGGACCCTTCCGGCAACTGGCTCAGCGCCTGGGACCCAAGGTTTGACGTCAGGATGATGATCGTCTGCTTGAAATCCACCGTCCGGCCCTGGCCATCGGTCAGCACACCATCGTCCAGAACCTGCAACAGCACATTGAATACCTCCGGATGCGCCTTCTCGACCTCGTCGAACAGGACCACCTGGTAGGGCCGCCGGCGGACGGCTTCGGTCAGCACACCGCCCTCGTCATACCCGACATAGCCCGGAGGCGCCCCGATCAGACGGGCGACCGAGTGCTTCTCCATGAACTCGCTCATGTCGATCCGCACCATCGCGCTGTCGTCGTCGAACAGGAACTCGGCCACCGCCTTGGTCAGCTCGGTCTTGCCCACGCCGGTCGGCCCCAGGAACAGGAAGCTGCCCAAGGGACGGTTCTCGTCGTTAAGCCCGGCGCGCGCCCGGCGCACGGCATTGGCCACCGCCTTCACGGCGGCATCCTGGCCGATCACCCGGCGGTGCAGGTTGTCTTCCATGCCCAGAAGCTTCTCGCGCTCGCCTTCCAGCATCTTTGCGGTCGGAATACCCGTCCAGCGTTCGACCACCTGGGCGATCTGCTCGGGCCGCACGGCCTCCTCGACCATGACATCGCCGTCTTCCTCGGCCTTCTCGGCCTCGGCCAGCTGCTTTTCCAGCTGCGGAATGACGCCATAGCTCAGCTCCCCGGCCTTCGCCAAGTTGCCCTCGCGCTTGGCATGGTCCAGCTCGATCCGCGCGCGATCCAGCTGTTCCTTGATGTCGCGTGCGCCGGCCAGCTTGTCACGCTCGGCCTGCCATTTCGCGGTCATCTGCCCGGATTTCTCCTGCATGTCGGCCAGCTCTTTTTCCAGCTTCTCCAACCGGTCCTTGCTGGCGGCGTCGTCCTCTTTCTTGAGGGCTTCGGCCTCGATCTGCTTTTGCAGGATCTCGCGGTCCAGCGCGTCCAGTTCCTCGGGCTTGCTGTCCACTTCCATGCGCAACCGGCTCGCGGCCTCGTCCACAAGGTCGATCGCCTTGTCCGGCAGGAAGCGGTCGGTGATATACCGATGGCTCAGCGTCGCCGCCGACACCAGCGCAGAGTCCGAAATCCGCACGCCGTGGTGCAGCTCGTACTTCTCCTTGATGCCGCGCAGGATGCTGATCGTGTCCTCGACCGTCGGCTCTTCGACCACAAGCGGCTGGAACCGGCGGGCCAGTGCGGCGTCCTTTTCCACGTGTTTGCGGTACTCGTCCAACGTCGTCGCCCCGACACAGTGCAATTCACCCCGCGCCAGTGCCGGCTTGATCAGGTTGGCCGCGTCCATCGCGCCATCCGCCTTGCCCGCACCGACCAGCGTGTGCATCTCGTCGATAAACAGGATGATTTCCCCGGCCGCATCCGTGACCTCGTTCAGCACGGCCTTCAGCCGTTCCTCGAACTCGCCACGATATTTCGCCCCGGCGATCAGCGCACCCATGTCCAGCGCCAGCAGCTTCTTGTTCTGCAGGCTTTCGGGCACGTCGCCGTTGACGATCCGCAGGGCCAGCCCCTCGGCAATCGCGGTTTTACCCACGCCCGGCTCCCCGATCAGGACCGGGTTGTTCTTGGTCCGGCGGCTCAGCACCTGCATGGCGCGCCGTATCTCGTCATCGCGGCCGATGATGGGGTCGATCTTGCCATCCTCAGCCCGCTGTGTCAGGTCGGTGGCGTACTTCTCCAGCGCCTCATAACTGTCCTCGGCACTGGCCGAATCCGCCGTCCGCCCCTTGCGAATGTCGTTGATCGCCTCGTTCAGGGCCTGCGCACTCAGCCCGCCTTGCTCCAGCGCATCCTTGGCGGGGCTTTTCACCATCGCCAGCGCAGTCAGCAGGCGCTCCACCGGCACGAAACTGTCGCCCGCCTTCTTGGCCAGCTTTCCGGCCTCGTCCAACAGCTTCACGGTCTGACCGTCCATATAGGTCTGGCCTGCATCGCCACTGACCTTCGGGATCTTGCCAAGGCTCAGGTCCAGCGCCTGCACCACGCGCGCCGGCTCACCACCCGCCCGCTTGATCAGGTTGCTGGCCATCCCCTCGGGGTCGTCCATCAGTGCTTTCAATACATGTTCGGGCGCCAGTTTCTGGTGGCTCTCCCGGATCGCGATCGTCTGCGCGGCTTGAATGAATCCGCGCGACCGCTCGGTGAACTTCGACAAGTCCATCCCGTCTCTCCTTCTCACAAGCGTTATCCCGGTGGCGCACCCAGCATTAGGCGTGCGGCTTCGGGAACCTCAGACCTCTAAATGGGTAACACGACCGTGAGCTTCAAGAGGAGCTGCAAATTGTTCGCATCGCGAAAACCGCGACCAGATGTTGATTGATCTCAAGGCCAAACCACCACATGTGCGGAAATCCGCTCAAAAATTTTGTGAACCTTGCAACTTTTTCGGCCGACCCAACGTTATCCACATAGTTATCCACAGGCTAAGTCGTCTGGTTAACTCGTAAAACAGGAGCAGACCCATGCAGATCGAGAAGCTTGAATTCGACGCCATCCGCTACAATCCCGAACTTGAAGCGTTCGAGGCGGCCGTACGTATCCACGACTCCGGTCACATCTTTCGTTACCCCGTTCACCTCAAGGCCCCGCTCAACGCGGAATACGCGCTGATCGCCCGCGGCCTGACGCAAAAGGCCAGCCTGCGTCACACACAAAAGGCGCATGATCTGCGCTCCGCGCTGCCCGAGGCTGCGCAAGGCTCAGCCGCTGCTGCCTGAATAACAGGCAAAACTTTGCGGGGGGACGCCAATTAACCATTTCCCCCTCGCAAATCGCGTTCGATTGATGCACACTTTCTGCGAGTGCAAAGTGGGGTGTGTTATGAAAATCGAACGTATTTCCTTAGAAAACGTCGCTGTTTCACCGCATTCGGGCGCGCATGTCGCTACCGTATTGCTGCATGGCGACACAGCCTCGCTCAGTCTGCGCGCGTCGGCCATGCCTGCCACGATGTTGGGCGGCTTAACCGAAAACGCGATCGTTACCCGTGCGCTGGTTCAGGATGCATTGCGCCAACTGCGCCGGATGCCCGAATATCGCAACGCTCCACAGGCGATCGTGGTCGAGGATTCGGCTTGGCCGGTGGCTGCCGAACAGGCTTGACGCCACCGCGTCAGGCCGCAACAAGGGCGCGACCCGACGCGAAAGGTTGCGACTATGCCAGACCCCGTCCAACTTCGACCAAACCGGCCTGCCGATGACCGCCTGATCGTGGCAATCGACCTGCCCAACGCGCTCGACGGCCTGAACCTGGCCACGCGTCTGGGCGACGCGGTGTCGTTCTACAAGATCGGGCTCGGAATGCTGACCGGCGGCGGCCTCGCCCTCGCCAATGAGCTCAAGCAGGATCATGGCAAGCGTATCTTCCTCGACATGAAGCTCTTCGATATCGGCGCCACTGTGGAAAACGCGGTGCGCGGGCTGGCGCAGTTCGATCTCGACTTTCTGACGGTGCATGGCGATCCCCACGTGGTCCGCGCCGCCCGCGAAGGGGCGGCGGGCAAGCCGATGAAGATCCTCGCCGTCACCGTGCTGACCTCGCTCGACCGCGAAGATCTGGATGCGTCGCTGATCGCCCCCGGCGAGATCCCCGACATCGTCGCCACCCGCGCGGCCCGCGCGCTCGAGGCCGGGGCCGACGGCGTTATCGCCTCGCCGCAGGAGGCCGCGATGATCCGCGCTCTGCCCGAGGCCGCGGGCAAGCTGATCGTCACCCCCGGCGTGCGGCCCGCCGGCGCGGCACTGGGCGACCAGAAACGTGTCGCCACCCCGGCACAGGCCCTATCGGACGGTGCCGATCACATCGTCGTCGGCCGCCCCATCTGGGCCGCCGACGACCCGCGCGCCGCCACGCAAGCCATCCTCAACGACATCGCCTGACGTCAGGTGGGTGAAACCCACCATGGCTCCCCGCTACCGCGCCAGGTAAGCCGCCACCCGCTCGGCGAAATGCGGCACGGCCTTGTCATGCGCCACGTAATCCTCGGGCGGCATCAGGCACCAGCGCCGCCCCTCGTCGCCAAAAACAACCTCGTCGGCCAGTGCCGCCTCGCAATGCGCCACGAAGAACCACATCCGCGTCGGCCCCGCATAGAATCGCCGCCAGCCCAGCACGCCGGGGTCCAGCACCAGCCCCAACTCCTCGTGCGTTTCGCGCAGCACGCACGCCTCGGCACTTTCCGCGCCTTCGCGCCCGCCTCCCGGCAGGTCGAGGAACCCGGGCCAGGGAATATCCGCCGCTTGGTCTCGCTCGATCACGGCCAGCCGTGCGCCCAGAAACAGCGCCAGCTTCGTACCCTCGAACCTCTGTTCGCTCATACCGTCTTTTCCCTCACGCGCCGCGCCCCTACAATAACCGCATCGCAACCCCGAACACAGCCCCGCCCATGCCCGCCCTCTGCCGCGACTGCCTGACAGAATTCGACACCGGCGCGCGCTGCCCCGCCTGCCGCAGCCCGCGGGTGCTGTCGCATCCCGAACTGCACGACCTCAGCATCGCGCACATGGATTGCGACGCGTTCTACGCCTCAGTCGAGAAACGCGACAACCCCGATCTGGCGCACAAGCCCGTCATCATCGGCGGCGGCCGGCGCGGCGTCGTCTCCACCGCCTGCTATGTGGCCCGCATCCGCGGCGTGCGCTCGGCCATGCCCATGTTCCAGGCGCTGAAACTCTGCCCCGACGCTGTCATCATCAAGCCAAGGATGGAACTCTACGCCGAGGTCTCGCGCCAGATCCGCCGCATGATGGAGGATCTGACCCCCGATATCGAACCCCTGTCACTGGACGAGGCGTTTCTCGATCTTACAGGCACGGCCCGCCTGCACGGCGCGTCCCCCGCCGTCATGCTGGCCCGCCTGACCAAGCGGATGCGCACCGAACTGGGCCTCACCGGCTCCATCGGCCTGTCGCACAACAAGTTCCTCGCGAAGATCGCCTCGGACCTCGACAAGCCGCGCGGCTTTTCCATCATCGGCCAGGCTGAGACGGCAGATTTCCTGCACGATCAACCCGTCAGCCTGATCTGGGGCGTCGGGCAGGCCGCGCGCAGCTCGCTAGATGCGGCGGGCATCCGCACCTTCGCCGACCTCCTGCGCTGGGAGAAAACCGACCTCGTGGCGCGCTTCGGCTCCATGGGCGAGCGGCTCTGGCACCTTGCCCGCGGGCAGGATCACCGCCGCGTCTCGGCCCACAGCCCGATGAAGTCGATCTCGAACGAGACCACCTTCCGCGAGGACACCGCCAGCGCCGATATCCTCGACGGCCACCTCTGGCGCATGGCCGAAAAGGTCGCCGACCGCGCCAAGGCCAAGCATCTGGCGGGCCGCGTCGTGACGTTGAAACTCAAGCGGTCCGACCACTCACTCCTGACCCGCCGCGTCTCGCTGCGCGACCCGGCGCAGCTGGCCGACACGCTCTACCGCACCGCCCGCGCGCTTTTCGATCAGGTCGATCACACCAAGCCCTATCGCCTACTGGGCGTGGGCCTGTCGGACCTCGTACCCGAGACCGCCGCCGAGGCCTCCGGCGACCTTCTGGACCCGCAGGCCCGCCAGCGCGGCCGCGCCGAACGCGCCACGGATGAGATCCGCGCCCGCTTCGGCGCCGACGCCATCCTAAAGGGCCGCTCGCTGCGCTGAACCGGGTTTCTCCCGTTAAAGCAGAGTGTTACCGACACTCCGCTGTGGCCGAAAAATCACATCGACACCGTCGGTCATTGCTCGTGCAACTTTCCAACCCGTGCCACGTTGCTTCGGTCATGAAACGCATATCGACCCGTCCCATTCCCAGCCTTGCCGCGCTGGCGCTCTGCGCCGCCGGCCTGCGCCCCGACCCC
Organism: Roseovarius sp. THAF9; assembly: GCF_009363715.1. Taxonomy (NCBI): domain Bacteria; kingdom Pseudomonadati; phylum Pseudomonadota; class Alphaproteobacteria; order Rhodobacterales; family Roseobacteraceae; genus Roseovarius; species Roseovarius sp. THAF9. The sequence goes on along the minus strand of NZ_CP045404.1, from coordinate 318,424 downwards.
GCCGCAGCCGACTGGTTCGACTTTTCCGGCGACATCTCGGTGGGCGCCAACAGCATCCAGGACAACGCGTTCATGTCGCGGATCGACGCGATGCTGACCTTTACGCTGTTCGACATCGCCGACAGCCCCGTCGCGTTCGAATTTGGCACCTTCGGCTACTACTACAAGGGCGACCGCCCGCACGAGACCTACGCCGCCTTCGTCTATGACGACCGGTTCCGCTTGGGCGTGGTGAAGCCCGCCTATGACAAGGTGCTGATCTCGCCCTTCGACTTCACCGCCGCTTCCATCGCCGAGACCCGCACCGAATACACCCGCGCCCGCGCCACGACCGAGGCGTTGCGCTTCAACTCCGTGCCGGTCGGCGTCTCCTATGGCGACACCACGGGCGACACGGCGTGGGCCGTCTCGCTGCTCGATGCCAGCGACGGCAACTTTCGCTCCGCTTCCGCCTCCGCCCGGTGGCAGGCACAGGCCGTAACTCTCGCCGCCGCGATCGAGGGCGTCTGGGACCCCAAGGATGATTTCGACGGCATCAATGCCAAGATCGGCGCCCGCTGGCAGCAGGGGCGGCTCGACATCGGCGCCGCCTTTTTGCACCCCGACGCCAACCAGCGCCCCGATGCGGTGGCCTTCGACGTGAACTACACCGTCTGGCGCGACCTGACGCTTTCGGGGTTCGGCGAGGTCACGCGCGACAGCACGACGTCCGCCTACGGGCTCGCCGCGCGCTACGATTTCCAGGATCGCTCCGACGTGACCTTCGCCATCACCGACACCAAGACCGACGAGGTAGTACACTTCACCTACACGCGCCGCTACTGACCACGGCCCCGGCTGGACGCCACGGACGGACCTTGAAGGGCCCGCTCCACGGCCTCAGGGCCGTGGGCGCAGCATGCCTCAGTCCTGTCGCGGATCGCCACAGGTGTAGGCCCGTCCATCCGGCAACCGGCACAAGGCCTCGTAAAAGTCATCCTGGATCATCTGGTAGCGCGGTATCAGGTGACCCTCGTCCTGCCTGTCCAGATAATCGCTGCAAGCAGACTCGTAGTAGTCCTGTCGCCGCGCCTCTGACGCGTACCACTGGTAAAAAGCAGCCGTCGTCGCCAGCCCCGCATCACCGGTTTCCTTCATCGCGTCCGCAAAGCTCCGTGCAATATCAGCCTGCTGCGGCCAGGACGACAAAGCGACCCAAACATCAGGGGATCCATGCTCTTTCATCTCCCATGCAATCATCAAGCTGATCGCGCTCGCGTCGGCCTCGATCGCGTAGGTCGCGCGCGCGTATTCCTTCATCTTCAATGCAGATGTCGGGCACGCCCGATGCCATGACTGCCAAAGATGCCGTAGCTCGTGCAAAAGCACACCTGCCTGCATCGGTCGCGATAGATCCCGGCTGATCACGATTCGGTTCGTGTCCGGCTCAAAATACCCATGCGCGTTGTTCATCGCGTCAGAAAGGCAAAACGCCGGTTCCGAGGCCTCCACTACCGCCGCCAAGGACGGGAATCGCACCAGCACGTCGGCGATCTTGGTGTAGACGGCGGCAGGTACACTCTCTGAGGCCTTATCCGGGGCCAGATACGGTGCGTCCGCACAAATCATCTCAGCGCGCGTGGGTACCGCACCTATCAAGCTCAGAGAAACGACACTCCACAATTTCTGCATGATCAAAGCAAGCCGCGCTAGGGCCGTCCTTTTCAGTTTCGAAAGTCGGCAAAGAAACGGCATTCCGCTCGCCCACCAATTTTTTGCAGCCACCTTCCGTGCAGTCTTATTCCGCCGCCAGCTGCTGCGGCTTGGGCCGCCCGACCTCGGCGATCTGGGCGATCACGCCCTCCAGAACGGCCTTGAACGCCTCGAAATTGCCATTGGGCCGGATCAGCCGCTCGTTCATGTAGAGCGCCCGGTCGATCTCGACCTGCACCGCGTGCCGGTTCTCCTGCGGACGGCCGTAATGCTGGGTGATGAAGGCCCCGGCAAACGGCGCGTTGCGTGCCACCTTCAGCCCGGCGGCGGTGAATGCCGCCTCGATCCGGTCCACCACTTCCTCGCTCGCCGCCGCGCCGAACCTGTCGCCCAGCACCACCTCGGGGCGCCGCGCGCCACTGCGGGCCACGGCATCCATCGCCTCGTGCGGCATCGAGTGGCAATCGATCAAAATCGCCTGCCCGAACATACCAAGCGCCTGATCCATCTGGGTTTTCAGCGCCGCATGATAGGGCCGCCAATAGGTGTCGATGCGCCTTTGCGCCTCGTCCATCGTGATCTTGCCGGAATAGATCGCCTTGCCATTGGCCACCACCCGCGGGATCACCCCCAGGCCAGAGGCGACGCGCGGGTTGTGCCCCGTCCGCCGCGCCCCTTCGATCAGCGCCGGGTCAAGTTCCTCGGTCGAGCGGTTCAGGTCCACAAAGGCCCGTGGCGCACCGGCCTTGATAAACGGCGCCCCGTTGCGCGGCGCGGCCTCGAACAGGTCATCGACAAAGGCATCTTCGGAACTGCGCACGCTCAACTCGTTGAGGTTCGTGCGCCGCACGAAAGACCACGGATAATCCCGCCCGCTATGGGGCGACGCGAACACGACGGATGTCGTACGACGCTCCGGATGTGTAAGGGTATACGCGGCTTTCGGCATTCTCTCTCCTGACACTTCATAATAGTCTGAAAATCAGGTTCTAAAAGCCCTTGATCCCCTGCCCGACTCCTTTTATAGACACGCCTCACCGGCGCGGTTTCCCGCGCCCCTATTCGTTGGGGGCCATGCCATTCCGGTATCAGGGCGATTAGCTCAGCGGTAGAGCACTTCGTTGACATCGAAGGGGTCACTAGTTCGATCCTAGTATCGCCCACCATATTCACTGCCCGGCCTGGCCGGTGCACCCGCAACCCGGCGCCCCGCGCCACGACATTGGAGACGAGTGATGAAAGTCCGGAACTCGCTGCGTTCGCTCAAGAACCGCCATCGCGATTGCCGCGTCGTGCGTCGCAAAGGCCGCGTCTACGTGATCAACAAGACCCAGAAACGTTTCAAGGCCCGCCAGGGCTGAGATCCCGATCTGGTTCTGCTGAACGAACCCCGCCTCGGCGGGGTTTTTTCGTTTTGCCCAAGCGGACGGCTTTGGAGCCGCGCGGAGCGCGCTCTTCACACGTTGTTAGGAAATTCGCGCGAACCTACGTCTCATCCCGCTCGAACCGCGCCAGTCCCGGCACCTCCGTCAACCACTTTTCCCGCCGCACGGTCCACAGCTCGTAGGTCGGCTCGAACACATTCGGCGCATCCAGCGACCCAAGGTGGACCTCCACCTCGCCGTCACTGACGGAAAACACCGACCCGCCGCAGCGCGGGCAGAAATGCCGCCCCTCCCAGGCCCGCGTTTCACCTCTAATCGTCACCGCCCACTCGGGAAAGATCGCGGCGGCAAAGAACACCGCACCATGATGCTTGCGGCAGTCCAGGCAATGGCACAGCCCCACCCGGTCGGGCGCACCTTCCGCCGTGATCCGCACCGCCCCGCACAGGCACCCGCCCTCGACCCGGTTCATGCCGCTATCTCCCGTGGGTCCGGTCATACCCGTTCACCAGCGGGCTGACCCAATCGCCCAAGGCCCCTTCCGCCGGCGCGAACACCTCGACCTTCAGCGGATAGCACGCCGCCGCGTCGCTGGAATGCTCCGCCGAGCAATCCCCACCCGGACAGGCGCTCAGCGCCCCCAGCAGGTCGATCTCGGCAAAGAACTCCAGGTAGTCGCCGGGCCGCACCGGGCTGGCCTTCATGAAATACTGGCCTGTGTCCCGCGTGAACCCGGTGCACATGAAGACGTTCAGCACGTCATGCACCAGCGGCTCCGCCTCCTCCAGCGAGACCTCCAATTCGTCCGCCACCGCCCGGATCAGGTTGGAATGACAGCAATGATGATATTGCGACCCGGCCAGCAGATTGCCGGTATAAGGATCGCAGCGCGTGCCGATCACGTCATGCACCGACCCGCCGAATTCGTCGATCCCGTACCAGCCCAGCGTATCCGCGATGATCGTCGCCATCGGCCGCAGATAAGGAAAGCCCGACCACATCCGCTCGCCGGTGGTCAGATGCGTGCCATGCAGCGCCCGCGACTTGCCGGAATAGAACCGCTCGCCCAGATCCTGCGCGTTCCACAGGTTCAGGTCCCCCACCTGGGGCCCCTCCACGCTGGTGATGCGAAAGAAATGCCCCGCCGCCACGCGAAAGCAGGCGGCCTCCCGCGGCGGAACGATCACCTCGCCGACCTTCTCGGCCCCTTCCCGCGCGGCGCGGTACAGGTCCAGATCCGGCACGGGCAGGGTGTCGTTGGGATAACAGACGACAGGCGCGACGGCCCGGCGCACATCGGCATCGGTGGGTTCCGGCATGGGGTCCTCAGGATTGCGGCGTGTTCCTCAGGCAATCCAAAGGCGGTTTGCCATCCGATGTAAAGGCCCGCGCCCCGCAGAAGGCACAGCGAAAGGCCGTCTGCGACGGGGTCGATGCGCCACGATCCTCGCGCCAGCGGCAATTGCGCATCTTCGGGCGCGCATAGATCGCCACCAGTATGAACGCAATGACAAGACCCACGACAATGAACATGCCGTGGGTCTTACACTGTCCCGCGGGGCAAGGCCAACAGGCCCACCCCGGATCGGGGGGCAGTTCAGAGCACGACCACGTCCAGCGGCGGAAAGCCGTTGAAGCCCACGCTGGAATAGGACGAGGTGTAGGCACCGCAGCTGCGGATGAACACCCGGTCGCCCGATTTCAGGCCCAGCGGCAGGTCGATCATGCGTTTTTCATAGAGAACATCCGCCGAGTCGCAGGACGGTCCGGCCAGGATGCAGGGCCCCATGCGCTCGCCGTCGCGGGCGGTCACGAACTGGTAACGGATGGCCTCGTCCATGGTCTCGGCCAAGCCCGAGAACATGCCGATATCCAGGTACACCCAGCGGTGCAGGTCGTCGGGCGACTTGCGCGACACCAGCACCACCTCGGCGGCGATCATGCCGGCCTCGGCCACCAAGCCACGGCCCGGCTCGGCCATCACGCGCGGGACGTCGCCGAAACGCTCGGCAACCATCTCGCGCACCTGCCCGGCATAGATCGCCGGCGCCGCGATTTCCTCGCCATAGAAGGCCGGGAAGCCGCCGCCGATATTCAGCAGGTCCAGCGCGTGGCCCGCGTCCTGTGCCGCACGCCACACGTCAGCGATCCGGTCCAGCACCGGCGCCCACATGGCGGTCTCTCGGGTCTGGCTGCCGACGTGGAACGACACGCCAACCGGGCGCAGGCCCAGCGATGCGGCGTAGTCCATCAGTGCCACGGCATGATCCGGCGCGCAGCCGAACTTGCGGGTCAGCGGCCAGTCAGCGCCCGACGCCTCGACGATCAGGCGGATGTAAACCTCGGCGCCCGGCGCGTGCTCGGCGATCTTGTCCAGCTCTTCCTCGGCATCGGCCGCGAACAGCGTCACGCCCACGTGGTGCGCAAACGCGATGTCACCCGGTTTCTTCACGGTGTTGCCGAACGAGATGTCCTCGGGACGCGCGCCCTGCGACAGGCACAGCTCAATCTCGCCCCGGCTGGCCGCGTCGAAATGGCTGCCTTCGTTCACCAGCGCCTCGATCACTTCCGGCTCCGGGTTGGCTTTCACGGCATAATGGATATGCGCATCGCCCAGCCCCTGCGCCAGCGCGCGATAGTTCTGCAGCACGACTTCGGTGTCGATCACCAGCGTCGGACGATCGAACGTGGTGGTACGCAGGAAACCCTCGATACGGGCGGCGCAAGCATGGCGGAAATCACCCGACAGGTCGGTGACGAAAGCGGTCATGGACATCTCCAAAGGTCACGAGGCGGCGCAGGGCCGCGAGGTAAAGTTCAGAGACGTTACCGTCGCTACGTAACCGCTTTGGTCTATGCCTTCGGGACAGAGGCGCGTGCGTTGGCGTCTGAACGCGCACATGGGGCCAAACCGTGAGTCGCGCAAGAGTTTTTGCGCGCCGGCAGATGAATTTTTCCACACAGTTTGAACTGTGTTTTCACTACATCAGTTTCAGGCGTTTTGCCCCGCAGCGCGGCCCGAGAATATGCATCCTCCAAGAAAGGTCCCCTCCAGCGCATTGTACCCGTGAAAGCCGCCACCGCCAAACCCCGCGACCTCTCCGGCGGCATAAAGCCCCTCCAGAACAGCGCCATCCGGGCGCAGCGCCCGCGCCTCCAGATCGGTGTGCAGCCCGCCCAGCGATTTGCGCGTCAGGATGTTCAGCCGCACGGCAATCAGCGGGCCGTTGGCAGGGTCCAGAATCTCATGAGGCTTCGCCGTCCGGATCAGCCTGTCGCCCCGATAGGCGCGCGCCTGCCTGATGGCGATCACCTGCGCATCCTTGGCAAACGGATTGCTCAACTGCGCATCCCGCGCCGCCACCTGCGCCCGCAACTGCGCAGCGTTCAGAGGTGCCTCAGGCGTGATCCGGTTCATGCCCTCGACGAGCGTCTCGAAATCCCGCGCAACGACGAAATCCTCACCATGCGCCTTGAACGCCTCGACAGCGCTGGTCGCCCCCTTGCCCAGCCGTTCCTTCAACACCTCGCGCCACTTGCCCGAGGTCAGGTCGGGGTTCTGCTCGCTGCCGGACAGGGCGAATTCCTTCTCGATGATCTTCTGCGTCAGGATGAACCACGAATGCTCGAACCCCGTGGACAATATGCGTCTCAAGGTGCTCAGCGTGTCGAACCCCGGCAGGCACGGCGCCTCCATCCGCACGCCCTTCGCGTCAAACCACATCGAGGACGGCCCGGGCAAAATACGGATCCCGTGGTTGGGCCAGATCGGGTCCCAGTTCTTCAGACCCTCGCAATAATGCCACATCCGGTCTTCGTTGATCGCGCCCGCGCCGGCGGCCTTGGCCACGTCCTGCATCTGGCCATCGACGTAATCCGGCACGCCCGCCACCATCACCTTGGGCGCGGGACCCAGCCGGTCCACGGGCCACAGCTTGCGCACCTTCTCGTGGTCCCCGCCGATCCCGCCCGAGGCGACGATCACGCTCTCGGTCTGAATCTCGAACTGCCCCGTCACCTCGCGAGTGGTCGAGGCCCCGCGCACCGCGTAATCCTGGGCCAGCACATCGCCGTGCAGGCCGGTCACGCGCCCGTCCGTCACATCCAGCCCGGTCACCCGATGCCGGAACGCCAACCGCAGCTTGCCCGCCTTCTCTGCCTCCTGCACCAACCGAACGAACGGCGCGACAACGCCCGTCCCCGTCCCCCAGGTGACGTGAAAGCGCGGCACCGAATTGCCATGCCCGTCCGCCTTGGCCCCGCCCCGTTCGGCCCAGCCCACCACGGGAAACCAGCGCATCCCAATGGCGTGCAGATACCCCCGCATCGGCCCGGCGGCGAAATCCAGATACGCCTCGGCCACGCGGCGGGGGTTCGCATCCTCGGGCCGGTCGAACTGCGCGCTGCCCATCCAGTCCTGCGCCGCCAGATCCCGGCTATCCCGAATACCCATGCGCCGCTGCTCCGGCGTGTCGATCATCATCAGACCGCCCAGTGACCAGAACGCCTGCCCGCCCAGGGATTGTGGCCCCTCCTGATCCAGCAGCACCACCTTGCGCCCGCGCTGCACCGCCTCATGCGCGGCAACGAGGCCGGCCAGCCCGCCGCCCACGATCGCGATATCGGTCTTTTCCATGGTCACCTCCCGCACTTGCGGGGCAGCCTAACCCGGCCACCCCGCCTCATGGAAGGAAACGTCGCGTCAGCTTGTGGGCTGTGGCGCTTCCGGCTGCGGCTCTGCCTTGCGGAACCACCCGCGGCGCGGCCCGGTGCGCGGCTCGCCGTACCAGTTCTCGTTCCGCGTGGCGAACATGGTGCCCGCAATCGCCGCGAACAGAAGGATCGACCCGGCCAGCAGGGCATAATCGGCGCTGCGCAGAATGAGGTAGAGCACACCGTAAAGCACCGCCAGCATCGCCCCCACCACCAGCGTCCGGTGGCCCAGCTTCAGCGCCGTCGCGGCGAACGCCGTCACCAACCCGACCGTCGCCGCGCCCGACACCAGATAGGCCATGCCGAAACCCACTTGCTCGGACAGCGCCAGCATCAGCAGGAAGAACGCCGATTGCGCCAGCCCGATCAGGATATACTGCACCGGGTGCGTCGGCCGCTTCGTCTGCCCTTCCACCAGGAAAATCGTCAGGAAGGTCAGACCGATGAACAGGATGCCGTACCGCGCCGCGCGATAGGCCTTCTGGTAGAAGTCGTTCGGCTGGTAAAGCCCCACGCCAAAGCTCGACTGGCTCCGCGCCGCCTCGTTCTGATCCTCGCGGCTGACCTGCGGCAGCGGTCGCGCCAGATGCGGGATAACCCAATGCGCCTCGAACCCGTCCTCGCGCACCTCGTGGCTGTCAGGCAGGAACGCGCCTTGGAACTCGGGATGCGGCCAGTCCGAGGTCAGCGTCACCCGCGTCTCGCGCCCCACCGGCGTGAACGACAGCGCCTCGGCGCCATTCAGCCCCATCTTCAGGTCGAACGCCCCGATCTCTCGCGGGTCCCCTGTCGGCGCGCGCAGCCCACCGATATAGCGGTTCTCGCTCGCCACCGGCTCCATCTCCAGCGCCCGGCCATCGGCCATCAAACGCGTCTCACCCCGCAGCGCGCGGTTACTGCTCACGTAGACGCGCACCTCCGCCTCGTCCCACAGCAGAACCTCCTCACCGCGCAGCACCTCCTCTGCCTCGGCGGAGTTGAAATCGAACGCGCCTTCCGCCTTGGCGGTATAGACCGGCACCGAGAAGATGCCCCGGCTGCGCTCCTGCGTGGTCTTGTCCACGCCGAGGTCCAGCGTATCGGGATAGACATATACGGGATCACGCCGCAGCGTCCGCTCCACCTGTTTGAACCGAAACACCGGCTGATCATCGCCATCCAGCTTCTGCTCACCGGTCACGGGGTCGATCACCTCCTCGCGTTCGCGCACCATTACCGTTTCCTCGACCGGGATGATCAGAACGGGGCCGGACAAGAGCTGCCGTCCGCCCCACTCCTGCCCGACCGACGCAATGGTCTGGCGGTTGTAGTCCGCACGGCTGTCGATGATCGCACCGACGAAAAACACAGGGATGGTCATCAGCAGCACCAACAGGCCCACGATGATGAACCGCAATCCGGGGGAACGCAGCATTGGAATGTCCTCTCATTTCATATTCCGATGCCGCCTTTTTGCGCAGGCCCCCGTGCAGACGCCCCCGCCCCCGTTGCGCAGATTTCGTGCAGGCCGGCAAACGCCCCTTGCCCCCCAAATGCACCTGCATTTATGGTTCAGGCATGAGCAGAACACCCCAGAACCTTTCTGCGTGGCAGGTCCTGTCGCGCACCCACCGCCGCCTTCAGAACCATCTGGAGTCCGCGCTCAAGGCCGAAGGCCTGCCGCCGCTCGACGTGCTGGATGCGCTGGCCGCACTTGACGCGGGCCAAGATGGCCAGACCGCGAAATCACTGGAAAACAGCCTGATGCTGCCGCAATACGGCGTGTCACGCCTGCTGGACCGGATGGAAAAAGACGGGCTGATCCGCCGCGTCGCGGATGCCACGGACAAACGGCTGAAGCATGTTCACCTGACCGAGACGGGCCGTGCCACGCTGATCGCCATGGTCCAGACGCGCGATGCCGCGCTCAATACATTCCTCGCGCCCCGGGCCAAGCCGGGGCAACTGGACCGCATCACCGATCTGCTATCCCTGCTGGATCAGGACTTGTCCGACCCGACCTCGGGATAAAGCAACCCGAACAGCGCCAGGGGCCGCTCTTCGCGCGACAAGGTTCCCTGGTCCCAGCCATCGCCGAACGCGGCGAAGACCTCCTTGTCGTCATAATGGTCGTCGAAAACCTTGCCCGCGCGTTCGACAAGCCCCGCGAGTTCACTGACGAACCTGCTCTCCCCGATCGCCGTCCGGTTCAGGTAATGCAGCCGCCCCGACAGGTGGCGGCACACGTCCCGAAACTCTTCCTTCGACTGGAAATCGAGCTCGGGACGCGGCTTGCTCATTACACCGCACGCTCCAGCATCATCTTCTTGATCTCGGCAATCGCCTTGGCGGGGTTCAGCCCCTTGGGGCAGGTCTTGGCGCAGTTCATGATCGTGTGACAGCGATAGAGCTTGAACGGATCTTCCAGATCGTCCAGCCGCTCGCCCGTCGCCTCGTCCCGACTGTCGATGATCCAGCGATAGGCGTGCAACAGCGCCGCCGGTCCAAGATACTTGTCGCCGTTCCACCAATAGCTGGGGCAGGCGGTCGAACAGGACGCGCACATCACGCATTCATATAGGCCATCGAGCTTTTCGCGGTCCTCGATCGACTGCTTCCACTCCTTCGCGGGGCGGTTCGTCTTGGTCTCCAGCCACGGCATGATGCTGGCGTGCTGGGCGTAGAAGTGCGTCAGGTCCGGGATCAGGTCCTTGACCACCGGCATGTGCGGCAGCGGATAGATCTTCACGTCGCCCTTCACCTCGTCCAGACCATAGATACAGGCCAGCGTGTTGATCCCGTCGATATTCATCGCGCAGGATCCGCAAATCCCCTCGCGGCAGGACCGGCGGAACGTCAGCGTCGGGTCGACCTCATTCTTGATCTTGATCAGCGCGTCCAGAACCATCGGCCCGCACTTATCCATGTCCAGAAAGTACGTATCGACCTGTGGGTTCTTCCCGTCATCGGGGTTCCAGCGATAAATCTGGAACTTGCGTACGTTCTTGGCGCCTTCGGGCTTGGGCCACGTCTTTCCCTTGGTGATCCGGGAATTCTTCGGAAGCGTCAGTTGTACCATTTACGTTTCCTCTCCGTTCAGCGGCCCAGCAGGACCAGACCGTTTTCAGCAATACATTGAACCGACTCGGGCCGGCTTGCGATGTCCACCACCAGCTCGACCGTCGCGGGCTGAACCCCGCCCACGGAATCGCGCGCGATGGTGATGATTTCCCCGGCCGAGGCCGCGTCGATGATGCAGTCGGTGACGGGCGCCACGGTGACGCCCGGAAAGCGTTGCGCGACGATGCCGTTGACCACCGTCTTGGCGCGGTCCCGCGCGATGGCGTCGGCGGCGTCATTGGCCGCATCGCACCCTGTCAGCAGCAGCGGCAGCGCAAGAATGGCAAGCCACCTCATTCCGCCGCCTCCATTTCCTTCAACTCGGGCAGCACGTCCTCGACCTTGCGCATCTGCATGATCTGCTTGAGGTTCTTCGGCCCGAACTCCACGATCGTCAGGTCCATGAACTTCGCCACGATCTCGTCTCGCGCGTCCTCCAGAACCCGGTTTTCGGGGTCAAGCCCGGTCACGATCCCCAGCCCGCAGGGCCGCGGGTTCAGCACGTCGAACGCCAGCTCGGGGCGGTATTCGCGCAGGATCAGCGTCATCTTCCAAACGTCGCCCGACCAGCCCTTGGTACGCTCGGAGTCCCACTCCCGCTCGGCGGCGGCGGGGGAAAACGGCACAAGGTCATGCAGCAGGATCGCCGCGTCGGGATGGCATAGCTTTTCCGTGGCGATGAAATCGTCCAGCACGTACTCGAACAGGTGCATCCCGTCGATAAAGGCCATGTCAATGCGCGGCGCTATCTCATGCGCCTGCCCGCTGTCAAAGAAATCGCCGCTGGTCTTCTGGATCAGGTGCAGCGCGGCCTTGTCGCCCATCACGTCACCACTCAGGCGAAACGCAGGATCGACAGCGATGGCCTTGCCGGGGCATCGCATCAGCGAATGCCCCCGCCCCGCGCCGATCTCGAGATACCACTCCGGGCGTCTCGTCCCGTGCAGCACCTCCAGCACGTCCAGGTAATGCCGCCCCCGCGCACGCGGCCAGCCCGCCGGACGGGCGGGCTTTGCCGTGATATGCGTGGCGGCCTTGGGCATTGCGATCAGTTGCCGATACAGTATTGCGTACCGCCATACAGGACAGGCGCATGTTTCGGGCAAGGCCCCTGTTTGCGTACGACGCCCGTCACCTTGACCACCGGGCTGCCGCCCCGACCCAGCGCCTGGTCGGCGCAGGCATTGATCCGGTTCGCCGCCTCGGCGGTCACACGGCCATGCGGCACGATCCAGATCCGGGTCTGCTGGCCAATGGGCACTTCCTGCCATTGCCCGCCCAGACGGACACCGCCGCCAATGCCGAACTTGTGCTTGCAGTCCAGGATGGCGCTGCGCTGTTCGCCGACCGAGATATAGCGGTTCGGGTTCGCCGCCGCGGTCACCGTCGACGCGCCGAAGCGATACGCGATGCAGCTGTTCAGCGCCTGCGCCTCGTAATTGGACGCGCCAGAGCCGCGCACGGGTTTCAGGATCACCTCGTCGCCCCGGACATTGGTCACGTAGGACCCTTCCGGGCTCACCTCGGCAAAGCACGCCTGCACGACGCGGTCCACATTCGCGGGTGTGGTGTCGATGGCATGCGCAGCGCCGGCCAGCATCGTCAGGCCACCAATGGCGGCGGCGGTTCTCAGTATGGCTTTCATCAGAATGTCCTCTCCTTGGGTGCAATCTTCTTCAAATTGATCCCACCCTCGGATTCGGTCGTGAGCGGGTCCTCGATAATGGGACGATAGCTCAGATCGACCGTCTTGCCATCCACCCGCGCAACAGTGTGCACGCGCCAGTTTTCATCGTCGCGCTTCGAGAAATCCTCGTGCGCATGGGCGCCACGGCTTTCCTTGCGCGCCTCCGCTCCTGCGATTGTGGCCAGCGCGTTGGGCATCAGGTTGGTCAGCTCCAGCGTTTCCATCAGGTCGCTGTTCCACACGAGGCTGCGGTCGGTCACCTTTATGTCATCCAGCTTGGCGGCAATGGCATCCATCTTTTTGACGCCCTCGGACAGGGTTTTGGAGGTGCGGAACACTGCCGCGTCCTCCTGCATCGTGCGCTGCATCTCCAGCCGCAACTCGGCCGTCGGCGTGCCGCCATCGGCGTTACGGAAATGGTCGAACCGATCCAGCGCCTTGTCGACCTGACCCGCATCCGTCGCCGGCACGGCGCTCTCGGGATTGACCACCTTGCCCGCGCGGATGGCCGAGGCCCGACCGAACACCACGAGGTCAATCAGCGAGTTGGACCCCAGACGGTTCGCACCATGCACGCTCGCGCAGCCCGCCTCACCCACGGCCATCAGGCCCGGCACCACGGCATGCGGGTCGTCCTTGCTGGGGTTCAGAACCTCGCCCCAATAGTTCGTCGGAATGCCGCCCATGTTGTAATGGACCGTGGGCAGCACCGGGATCGGCTCTTTCGTCACGTCCACCCCGGCAAAGATCTTGGCCGATTCCGAGATCCCCGGCAGGCGCAGGTTCAGCGCCTCGGCGGGCAGGTGGCTGAGGTTCAGGTGAATATGATCGCCATGCTCCCCCACGCCGCGCCCTTCGCGGATCTCCATCGTCATCGACCGGCTGACATAGTCGCGCGGCGCAAGGTCCTTGTAGTTGGGCGCATAGCGCTCCATGAACCGCTCGCCTTCGCTGTTGGTCAGGTAACCGCCCTCGCCCCGCGCGCCCTCGGTGATCAGGCAGCCCGAACCGTAGATGCCCGTCGGGTGGAACTGAACGAACTCCATATCCTGAAGCGGCAGACCCGCGCGGGCCACCATGCCGCCGCCATCGCCGGTACAGGTATGGGCGGACGTCGCACTGAAATACGCGCGGCCGTAACCGCCGGTCGCCAGCACCACCATCTTGGAGTTGAACACGTGGATCGTGCCGTCATCCAGCTTCCAGCAGACGACGCCGGTGCACTGCCCGTCCTCGCTCATCATCAGGTCGATGGCGAAATATTCGATGTAGAACTCTGCGTTGTTCTTCAGGCTTTGCCCGTAAAGCGTATGCAAAATCGCGTGGCCGGTCCGGTCAGCCGCGGCACAGGTCCGCTGCACCGGGGGGCCTTCGCCGAACTCGGTCGTGTGCCCGCCGAAGGGGCGCTGGTAAATCCGCCCCTCCTCGGTGCGCGAAAACGGCACACCGTAATGCTCCAACTCATAGACCGCCTTGGGCGCCTCGCGCGCCAGATATTCCATCGCGTCCGTATCACCCAGCCAGTCCGACCCCTTCACGGTGTCGTACATGTGCCACTGCCAGCTGTCGGGGCCCATATTGCCAAGCGATGCCGCGATACCGCCCTGCGCCGCCACGGTATGCGAGCGCGTCGGGAACACCTTTGTCACGCACGCCGTGCGCAGGCCCTGTTCCGCCATGCCAAGCGTCGCGCGCAGCCCCGCGCCGCCCGCGCCCACCACAACCACGTCGTAATCATGTGTCTCGTATTCGTAAGCCGCCATGCTTCGTGCCTTTTCCGGTTCGTCTGCTCGGGCCATGCCGGCCCCGGCTATATGGTCTCGTACGGGCCAAGGCGCCGCGCGCCCTGCCCTTGAATATCTCTCAGAGCGCCAGTCGCGCGATGGCGAATAGCCCCGTCGCCATGGCGCCATAGCTCAGGCACGTCACAAGGATGATCGTCACCTTCTGCGCCGTGCCATGCACATAGTCCTCGATCAGCACCTGGCACCCGTCCGCGAAATGCTTGAAGCCGACGACCAGCGTCAGCGCCACGATGATGGCCGGGAAGGGCCGCGCGTAATAGGCCGTGACCTCCTCGAACGAACTGCCCAGGATGCCGCCGAAGGTGAACACGAAAAGCGGGATCAGGATGAGCAGCGCGACGCTCTGCACCTTCATCGCCCAGAAGTGATGGACGCCGGTCTTGGCCGAGCCAAGGCCCACGGCGCGTTTGCGGTCTGTCAGGAAACGCATGTCCGGGGTCTCCTTCAGATGAACAGCACGGTCAGGATGGTCAGAACGACCGATCCGCCGATCGCCGCCCAGCCCAGCATCTCGGCCTTGTCGACTTCCAGCATCATCGCGTTGTCCCAGATCAGGTGCCGCACACCCGCCAGCGTGTGATACCACAGCGCCCAGAGCGACAGGAACATCACGATGTCACCGAACCAGCTGGTCACCACCGCGTCGGCAGTCGCGAAATAGTCGGCCGAGGTCGCGGCGGCCAAAAGCCACCACACCGTCAACAGCGCGGCGACAAGCAGGGCGTTCCCGGTGATCCGGGTCAGGATCGACGTCATCGACGTCAGCTGCGGGCGATAGATTGTGAGGTGGGGCGAAAGCGGCCGGTTGCCGCGATTGACGTCTGCCATTGGCATTCCCTTTCTCGTCGCGATGTGGCGCCGACCCGGGTGAGCCAGCCTGCCCCGCGATTTGAGTTCGTTTTATCCAATCATCCGGGGGCTCTGCAAACCCGTATTCTTCAAATAGTGCAGGCATTTCGTCGCAAAAGCAGTTTTCGTGATCACATACTCTAGTGCGTGATCACAAATGCGGCGCAAAGGAATCACTCGGCGCTTTCGAGATGGGTTTGGTAACTTCGCGCAGCAGTTTGCGGCGCATTCGGGCCGGGTACTCGGCGTAATCATTGGCTGTGATCACAAACGCGCCAGGCCCGTGAATGACGTTTTCCCAGAAATACTCGGTCATCATCGGCTCGGCTCCTTCGATGACCAGCGCGTTGACGATGATCCCCTGCTCGGTCAGCAGGCCATGCACCGCACGCGGCTCCGGCCCCTCGTTGGACGACCCGTCGCCCGACACGTCGATCACCCGGCGGCGGCATCCGGGCACATCCGCGAACTGCGCCGCGCCGACCTCCAGCGCCTCGCCAATGGCGGTAGAGAAGTTGCGCCAGACGCGCGGCGTGGTCTCGATCCGCGCCGCCAGCGCCTCGACCGCGTCGAAATCCGTCATCCGCTGCCACGGCACCACCACGCGCTGGCGCGAGGTGCCAGTCCATTGCAGCACCAGCACCGCCGCTTCGCCCACGACCAGAGCCTCGCTGACCGCAGTATCGCGCAGCCCGTCGGCCAATCCCTGCATCTGGATGCGATATTCCCCTTCGTCGACCGAACCCGACACGTCCACCGCCAGCACAAGTGCCACCTCGCAGGCGGCGGCGGACACGACCGCGCCGCCAGCCCCGACAGCCGTAAGCCAAAGACACAGGAGCGCGCGTAGCATGCCGACAGCATGCGCCGAACCGCTGTCGCTGCCCAGAAAAACCGTTCAGCGCGCCGCGCACATTCGCGTTGGCCTGCCTTCAGGCGCTGCGGCGCATCGGCCCCGCCACGCGTTGTGTAATCATGTCGCCCACGCTCTCGCGGAAGAAATCACGCAATTTGCGCATCGGGTCATCGGTCTTGTCGATCACGCACAGGCCCGCCGCGCGGGCCTTGTCCCACATGAACGGTGACGGCCAGCCCGACACGATCACGATCGGCACGTCCGACAGCTCCGGCTCACCGGCCAGTTCACCGGCAAACTCGCTGCCCGAGCCATCGGGCACGCTGTTGTCGCACAGGATGGCGGAATAGCGGGATTGCGACAGCGCCTTGCGCGCGGTTTCGATGGTCGAGACGAAATCGATCTCGGCCTCCACCCGCGCCCCGCGCATGGCGCGGCGGATCATCTCCTGGTCATGGGCACTGTCTTCGAGGACGAGGCACCGCAGCCGCGGGCCCTCGAGAGGCGTTGGATCAGGCATTGCAACCTCCTTTCGCACGGGAAAGAAGGCTACAAGCGACGTGTTAACAAACCGAAAACGCCGCTCCGTGCCTCAGATCGGCATCAGCGCCCAGTAATCCAGGTCCAGCAGGACATGGGGCAGGTACTTGCCATCCTCGCCGCGCAGGCTGAACGCCTCGCCACCCTTGGTGGCCACCAGCCGCAACCGCAGCGCACCGATGCCCGGCACCGCGGTCTCGGCGCGGTCCAGCACCTCGGACCACGCCCGCACGGTATCCCCGGCAAAGCACGGGTTCACGTGGCTGCCCGCATTGATCGCCGCGATCATCTGCGCGTTGGCCAGCCCGTTGAAGCTCAGCGCGCGGGCCATGGAAATAACATGCCCGCCATAGATCAAGCGCTTGCCATCCTCGCGCGGGGTCACGTCGAAATGGGTCTTCGACGTGTTCTGCCACAGGCGCGTCGCCATCATGTGCTCGGCTTCCTCGATGGTCACGCCGTCGACGTGATCGATCGTCTCGCCAACCTCGTAGTCGCCCCAGCGATGCGGCTCGCCCGCCAGCGTCAAATCGTAGTTCGAAAAATCCAGCCCCGCCGGGATCACCAGGTCCTCGGGGGCCACATGCGGCGCGGTGTCGGGCACCACCGGCTCGGGCGCGGGCGCCTCCACGTCCTTTTTCCGCACCATCACCCAGCGCACGAACTCCATGACCGGCAGGTCCTGCTGGTTCAGGCCCGTCGTGCGCACCCAGACAATCCCGGTCTTGCCACTCGATGTCTGCTTAACCCCGATCACCTCGGACTCCGCGCGCAGCGTGTCGCCCGCATAGACCGGCCGCAGCCACCGTGCCTCGGCATAGCCCAAATTCGCCACAGCGTTCAGCGAGATATCCGGCACGCTCTTGCCAAAGACGATGTGAAACGCCGCCAGATCGTCAATCGGGCTGGCGGGCAGGCCGCAGGCGCGCGCAAACTCGTCCGAGGAATAAAGCGCGTGGCGCGCCGGGTAGAGCGCATGATAGAGCGCCCGCTCGCCCCCCGACACAGTGCGCGGCACCGCATGCGGGATCACGTCACCAACGGTGTAATCCTCGAAAAAACGCCCCGGATTGGTCTTGGCCATGCTCACTGCTCTCCCAGCTTGATCTCGGGGCTGTAGTCGCCCTCGGCCTCTTTCACCACGGCCTGCCCACAACGCATCACGCCATTGGCCGCGTCGAACGCATAGGTCGGGCTGCCATGCAGCTCCCACCCCTTGTTCAACGCCTCGGTCACCTTGTGGCAAAAGGCCGACGTGTCATCGGCCGAGAGGAATCGATAAAGTTTCATACGCTCACCCAAAGGCCGGATAGCCCAGCCAGTAATGCACGGCCACGATCAGGCCGTAGACCACGACACTGCCCACCGCCGCGGCGATTTCCTTGGATTTCGGCGCCGGGTCGGGGCGCACCCACTCCGGCTGCGACTTGTTGATCACGATCATCTCGACCATTGCCCAGGCCAGCAGCCCGCCGAACAGGATGAAGGACGGCACATCGCCATTCACCAACAGGTGCGCCAGCGCCCAGACCTTGACCGCGCCCAGCATCGGATGCCGCATCTTGCGTGCCAGCGCCGTTTTCATGCCGGAGGCCGCGAACATGTAGACCGACAGCAGCATCAGCAGGTTGTTGATCCCCACCGTCATCGGGTGCCGCCCCCAGAAGAACGCGCCATCCGCCGCCTGGTAGCCCTTGGTCATCATCCAGATGCTGACCAGCAGCACCACGGCGATCACCGCCTTGCCCGCATTGCCCATCGCTGCCCTTGGCCCCGGCGCGATCCGTTTGAACAAATGCGCCACGGACCAAAGCAGCACGCCTGCGATCAGCAATCCCATGATCTACTCCGCCGCCATCTGCGCAATCGCCTCGGCCTTGGCCAGCGTCCGCTGCGCCGCGACGACATGCAGGTTTTCCACAATCTGCCCGTCCACGACGGCAATCCCCTGCCCCTGCTTCTTGCTCTCCTCGAATGCCTCGATCTGGCGCACGGCCATGTCGATCTCGAACTGCGTGGGCGCAAACGCCGTGTTGGCAATCTCGATCTGGTCAGGATGGATCAGCGTCTTGCCATCGAACCCCAGATCGCGGCCATGCTCGCATTCCGATTTCAGACCGTCGCCATCCCGAAAGCGATTATAGACACCATCCAGCGCCACCACGCCGCGCGCCGCCCGCGCCGCCATCACGATCATCTGCAAAGATGCCAGCAACGGCATCCGGTCGGCGCGGAACCGACAGCCCAGTTCCTTGGTCAGGTCGTTCGTGCCGGCCACCAGCCCCGTCACCTGCCGATGCGCCGCGATCTCGCGGGCGTTGAACACGCTGGCGGGCGTTTCCATCATCGTCCAGATCGGGATCTCGGTGCCGATCAGGTCCGACAGGTTATCGACATCCGCATAGGTATTGACCTTGGGCTGCAGGATCACATCCGCCCCCGCATCGCCCAGCACGCGCGCATCCTCGAACCCCCACTCGGTGGTCAGCGCGTTGATCCGCACGACCTTCACACGGTTGCCATAGCCCCCGTCGCTCAACGCCTGAGCCAGCGTCTGACGCGCCTCGGCCTTGGCATCGGGCGCCACGGCATCCTCCAGGTCGAAGATGATCGCGTCGGTGGGCAGGGTGCGCGCCTTGTCCAGCGCCCTTTCCTTCGAGCCGGGAATATAAAGAACGGATCGGTAAGGATGGGTGGTCAGGTCCATGGCGTGCCCCGCTGTCTGGTCGAAATTTTCTTGCGCGGGAATTCGCCATTTTTGGAACGAAAGTTCAAGGCCTTTCTCGCCGCGATGCAGAAATGGGCCTGTTCCGCGCCCCTCCCGAGCGCCGCGAACGGTCCATTAACCTTGGCTTGATACGGTCGCCCCCACGCTGTCTGCACCAGAAAAACGGCAGGGACCCATAGCTGAAAGGGTAAGACGATGAAGACCACACTGATGATGATTGCCACGCTCGTGGCCACGGGTCTGTCCGGTCCCGCTTACGCTGCGAACTGCGCGCCGCGCGATGCGGTCGTCGACCGGCTGACCTCCAAATACGGCGAGTCGCGCCAGTCCATGGGCCTCGGCGCCAACAATGCGGTGGTCGAGGTGTTCGCCTCCTCCGAGACCGGCACCTGGACGATTACCGTGACGTCCGTCCATGGCATGACCTGCCTTGTCGCCAGCGGCCAGTCGTTCGAGACGTTGGCCGAGGCGCTGCCGGTCGAGGGCGACGACGCCTGACGCGGCGCGGGCGGGGGCCGCCCGCGCACAAGATTCGCCACCAGCCTTACGGGGCGCGTGCAATTCGATGCACCCCCGCCACCATCACCGCGCGACACTAAATACCTGACATTTCAACGGCTTTCGGCGCCCGCGCCGCGCCGCACCCGTCCGCCACCGCCGCGCCGCAGCGCAGCACCCTTGAATTGACCCCGGTTTGCGACTACCCCGTAGCGCGAAAACAAACCCACCGGAGATCAATTTCCATGGCCAGACCCAAGATTGCCCTCATCGGCGCCGGACAAATCGGCGGCACGCTCGCCCACCTCGCCGCCATCAAGGAACTGGGCGACGTCGTCCTCTTCGACATCGCCGAAGGCACCCCCGAGGGCAAGGCGCTCGACATCGCCGAATCCGGCCCGGCCGAAGGCTTTGACGCTGCCCTCAAGGGCACGCAGGACTACGCCGACATTGCCGGCGCCGACGTCTGCATCGTCACCGCCGGTGTCCCGCGCAAGCCGGGCATGAGCCGTGACGACCTTCTGGGCATCAACCTCAAGGTCATGAAATCCGTGGGCGAAGGCATCGCCGCCAACGCCCCGAACGCCTTCGTCATCTGTATCACCAACCCGCTCGACGCGATGGTCTGGGCCCTGCAGAAATTCTCCGGCCTGCCCGCCGAGAAAGTCTGCGGCATGGCCGGCGTGCTGGACAGCGCCCGTTTCCGCCACTTCCTCAGCCTGGAATTCAATGTCTCGATGAAGGACGTCAGCGCCTTCGTGCTGGGCGGCCACGGTGACACCATGGTGCCCTGCGTGCGCTACTCTACCGTCGCCGGCATCCCGCTGCCCGACCTTGTCGACATGGGCTGGACCACGCAGGAAAAACTCGACGCGATCGTCCAGCGCACCCGCGACGGCGGCGCCGAGATCGTCGGCCTGCTGAAAACCGGCTCGGCCTTCTACGCGCCCGCCACCTCGGCCATCGAGATGGCCGAAGCCTACCTCAAGGATCAGAAGCGCGTCCTGCCCTGCGCCGCCCATTGCGACGGCGAATTCGGTCTGAAGGGCATGTATGTTGGCGTGCCCACCGTAATCGGCGCGGGCGGCATCGAGCGGATCGTCAACATCAAGCTCAACAAGAACGAGCAGGAGATGTTCGACACCTCCGTCAAGGCCGTGAAAGGCCTCGTCGAAGCGTGCAAGGGCATCGACAACTCGCTCGGTTGAACCCCGGCCCAAAGCCTGTACTCTGAACGCGCGGACCACACAGGCCCGCGCGTTTTCTTTTGCAGGATTGCTACCATGAATTTCCGTTTCGCTCTGTCTGTCTGCCTCGCCCTCTGCGGCACCACCGCCACGGCCCAGACCGCACCGACCCTTGCACAGGACGGGCTGCAGGCCCGCATCGATCACCTGTCGCAGGATGCCGTCGCCAACGGCTTCGAGCTGGGGATGCTGCAAACCCTGCGCGGCGTCGAACAGACCCTGCAGTCGCGCTACGACTACGGACTCTGGCAGGACAACCGAATGCTGCCCGTCCTGCGCTTCGGCTGGGCGCTCGTTCCCAACCCCACGCCACAACCCTCCGGCCCGGAAACGTTCAGCAAAATCATGGTGCAGTTCGTCACCGACATGCAGACCGCCCGCGCCACCCTCGCCACGGCCGAAGGGTCAGGCATCACTCCCTTCACCCTGACCCTCACCGACATCTGGTTCGACGTGAACGGCAACGGCGCCCGCGACCGGGGCGAGGACGCCGCCCAGATCCTCGGCCCCGTTGTCCTCGACCGGCAGGCCCTGCGCGCGTTCGAGCGCGCCAGCGAAGACGCCGCGCCGCTCATCATCCGCTTCGACGAGGCCGATCATGCCTGGCTGACCGCCTACACCCACATGCTCTCGGGCTTCGGCAACCTCTTCCTCGCTTTCGATCCCGCCCCGATCCTGCGCGACCTCGGCGCCGCCCGTGACGCGCTCGCCGACGCGCCCGAGATCCCGAACCACTACGACCCGGAGGCGCTGGCCGCCGAGATCGAGGCGCTCGAGGCCGAGCAGCAGCAAATTCAAAAACGCGTAGATGCCATCGCCGCGCAGATGGCCCCGCTCTCAGACGAGCAGAACGGTCTGTTCCGGCAACGTACCGAGGCCACAGACGACGCGGAAATCGCCCGTATCGAGACCCGGATACAAGAGCTTAGTGACGAGATGGCCACCCTCCGGCCGCAGCAACGCGAGGCAAACCAGGCCCGCGCCCTGATCCGGAACGAGATCCGCTCGGCTAAAGCCAAACTCGACACAAAAGACGACGGCCAGATCCAACGCATGGCCCGCAGCCAGATGGCCTCGATCGACGCGCTCTACGTGATCCTGTCCGCGCTCGAACAACAACCCGATGCCGACCTCATCCGTGCCGCCCATGCCGACTGGCTGGCGATGATCGCCCATAACCGCAGGTTCTGGGACCGTCTCGCGCAGGAAACCGACGACGACCTCGAATGGATCCCCAACGCCACCCAGACCTCCGCGCTGGGGGTCGAGATCCCGCCGCGCGTAGCGGCAGGCTGGCAGGCAATCCTCGCCGATGCCGAAGCCGTTCTTCAGGGCCGCCTTCTCATCCCGCACCCGCTGCTGCCCTCGGGCCATGGCATCGACGTCACGGCCTATGTCGACGACCCCGCGCCGATCGATCCGATCGCCTGGATCCACGGCATCGGCGCCACGCCCTACACCGCCCGCGGCCCCCGGATCACGGCGCAAAGCTGGCAGGCGTTCCAGCGCCTGACCGGCGGCAACGCCGGTAGCTTCGCGCTCTTCCTGAACTGATCCCGGCGCGATTCGTGATGCATATCAACGCGCTTATTTGTGATCACAGCTTAAAATCGTGTGATCACAAATAGCGGAAATTCGCTGTAAATCGCGGAGCAGGGCACAAAAGGGGTTAAGTCCCGCTTCATCCTATGGCTATACCAGATGCAAACGCACAGAAAGATGGGACATCCGCATGAACATCCATGAATACCAGGCGAAGGCCTTGCTGCGCTCTTACGGGGCGCCTGTATCGGACGGGCGTGTCGTTTTGCGCGCGGAAGAGGCGAAGACGGCGGCGGGGGAGCTTGACGGCCCCGTCTGGGTGGTCAAGGCGCAGATCCATGCGGGCGGCCGCGGCAAGGGCACCTTCAAGGAGGCAGGCGCCGGCGACGCGGGCGGCGTGCGCATCACCAAGTCGGTCTCCGAGGCCGCCGAGGAGGCCAAGAAGATGCTGGGCCGCACGCTGGTGACCAAGCAGACCGGCGACGCCGGCAAGCAGGTGGGCCGCATCTATATCGAGGAAGGCGCGGCCATCGCCAAGGAATTCTACCTGGCGCTTCTGGTGGACCGGGTGACCTCCCGCGTCAGCTTCGTCGCCTCCACCGAGGGCGGCATGGACATCGAGGAAGTGGCCGAGAAAACGCCCGAGAAGATCCTCAGCCTGAGCGTCGATCCCGCCACCGGCTACCAGCCGTTTCATGGCCGCCGCATCGCCTTCATGCTCGAGCTCGAGGGCGCGGCGGTGAAGCAATGCGTCAAGCTGATGGGCACGCTTTACAACATGTTCCTGGAAAAGGACATGGAGATGCTCGAGATCAACCCGCTCATTCTCACCGAAAGCAACGAGCTGAAGTGCCTCGACGCCAAGATGGGCTTTGACTCCAACGCGGTCTACCGCCACTCCGACATCGCCGAGCTGCGCGACACGACCGAGGAAGACCCCAAGGAGCTGGAGGCGTCCAAGTACGACCTCAACTACATCGCGCTGGATGGCGAGATCGGCTGCATGGTCAACGGCGCGGGGCTGGCCATGGCGACGATGGACATCATCAAGCTTTACGGCGCCGAGCCGGCGAACTTCCTCGACGTGGGCGGCGGGGCCACCAAGGACAAGGTGA
Organism: Roseovarius sp. THAF9; assembly: GCF_009363715.1. NCBI lineage: Bacteria > Pseudomonadati > Pseudomonadota > Alphaproteobacteria > Rhodobacterales > Roseobacteraceae > Roseovarius > Roseovarius sp. THAF9. The sequence goes on along the minus strand of NZ_CP045404.1, from coordinate 294,668 downwards.
CCGAGGCGTTCAAGATCATCACCTCCGACCCGCAGGTAAAGGGCATCCTGGTGAACATCTTCGGCGGCATCATGCGCTGCGACGTGATCGCCGAGGGCGTGGTCGCGGCCGTGAAAGAGGTCGGGCTGCAGGTCCCCCTCGTGGTCCGGCTCGAGGGCACCAATGTCGAGAAGGGCAAGGAGATCATCAACACCTCCGATGTTGACGTGATCGCCGCCGACGACCTCAAGGACGGCGCCCAGAAGATCGTGAAGGCTGTGAAGGGGTGATTGGGCGTCTCGAAAAAGGTCCGGGGGACCTTTTTGCCCAATCACGGGCGGAGCCCTGGGCAGAAAGCGGTCCGAAAAAGTCGGCAGACGCTCCGGGGGAGCGTCTAAGGTCCGAACGGGAGGAGTCCCGGGCGTCGTCACGAGCGGAGTCCCGGATTGGTCGCCGCCCGGCAATAGGACCGCGTCAGGTCCGGGCCGGCGCGTTTGGGCTTGCGCTGGCCTGCTTTGGCGCCCCGGCTCTCGCGCAAACCACGCAAGACCGCTTTGACGAGGCCTACAGGCTGTGCGTTGCCGACTATGGCGATCCCTCCGACATCGGCCCTGCGCTGGTGGAGGCGGGCTTCTCGCATCAGCCCGAACAGGTGAGCGAAACCGAAATCCTGCACTGGTACAGCGCGCCGGGCGACGCGGACGTGACCATCTTGCTACGGACCACGCCGCTGGAACGGTTCTGCGCCATCTCTAGCGACCAGATCGGCCTGTCCGAGGCGCTGCAGACCGCGCGAGCGCTTACGCAAACACTCTTCCCCGACGGGCTGACAATGCCCGGCGACATGCAGGGCCGCAACGTCCAGATCGACAGCCAGGAAGGTCAGAACGAGGCCTGCTCGGGCTTCTGGACCGTCCTAGGCGAGGACGTGCTGTGGGTTTCTGCAGGCATCGCCGGTCAGGATCCCGTCTGCATCGAAAATGGAACCTCGCAACTCATGGTGGTCATGTAGGCCGCCGCAGCGCCGGGCGCCCGTCGCCTGGCTACAAAATACTCAAGTAAGGAGCCTTCATCATGGCCGTCCTCATCGACGAAAACACCAAAGTCATCTGCCAAGGCCTGACCGGCAGCCAAGGCACGTTCCATACCGAGCAGGCGATTGCCTACGGCACCCAGATGGTCGGCGGCGTGACCCCCGGCAAGGGCGGCCAGACGCATCTGGACCTGCCCGTGTTCAACTCGGTCCATGAGGCCATGCACGAGACCGGCGCCAACGCCTCCGTCATCTACGTGCCGCCGCCCTTCGCCGCCGACTCGATCCTCGAAGCCATCGACGCCGAGATCCCGCTGATCGTCTGCATCACCGAAGGCATCCCGGTTCTGGACATGATGCGCGTCAAGCGCGCGCTCGAGGGCAGCAGCTCGACCCTGATCGGCCCCAACTGCCCCGGCATCATCACGCCCGACGCCTGCAAGATCGGCATCATGCCCGGCCACATCCACAAGCGCGGATCGGTCGGCGTGGTCTCGCGCTCCGGCACGCTCACCTACGAGGCGGTCAAGCAGACCTCCGATGTGGGCCTGGGCCAGTCGACCTGTGTGGGCATCGGCGGCGACCCCATCAAGGGCACCGAGCATATCGACGTGCTGGAATGGTTCCTCGCGGATGACGAGACCGAAAGCATCATCATGATCGGCGAAATCGGCGGCAGCGCCGAGGAAGACGCGGCGCAGTTCCTGAAGGACGAGGCCAAGAAGGGCCGCTCCAAACCCTGCGCCGGCTTCATCGCAGGCCGCACCGCGCCTCCGGGCCGCCGCATGGGCCACGCCGGCGCCATCGTCGCCGGCGGCAAAGGCGGCGCCGACGACAAGATCGAAGCGATGAAATCCGCCGGCATCACCGTCGCCGAATCCCCCGCAGGACTGGGCGAAGCCGTGCTGGAAGCCATCGGGAAGTGACCGCGTAACAGTGACAGGAGAAAGCTGATGGACTTCCAGACCAGCGTGAAGACTTGCCTCACCGAGAAGTACATGGACTTCTCGGGCCGGGCGTCACGCTCGGAATTCTGGTGGTTTATGCTCGCCTACATCATCGGGGCGCTGGTTGTCTCTCTCTTTCCCCTGTTACCACTGATCTACGCCTTGGGAATGTTCCTGCCGCTTCTGGCGGTGGGCTTCCGCCGGATGCACGACACCGGCCGCCCCGGCTGGTACTTTCTGATCCCGTCGATCTACAACCTGTTGGTGCGGATCTTCGGATTCGGCAGGTACGAGCTTGATCCCCAAACCGGAATGCCGCTCGAGGCGCCCTCTGTGGGCGGGGCCATCCTTGGCGCGATACTCGGCATTGTCGGTCTCGTCATTGCGATCATCTTCATCTGGTGGCTCACGCGACCATCGGAACCCGACGCCAATGAGTACGGCGCGCCACCTGCCGCCTGACACCGCGCCGCCCTAGCAACCCGAGGTACATACCCATGACCGACCAATCCCCCAACGACCAGTTCCACGCCTCCAGCTTCATGCAGGGGCACAACGCGGAATATCTCGAACAGCTTTACGCGCGATATGCCAACGACCCCAATGCGGTCGACGAGGCATGGCAGGCCTTCTTCCGCGAGCTGGGCGATGGTGATACGGACGTCAAGAAAGAGGCCGCCGGGCCAAGCTGGGCGCGGGGCGACTGGCCGCCGCAGCCCGCCGATGACCTGACCAGCGCCCTGACCGGCGAATACCCGACCGAGGTCGAGGCGCGACAAGCCGGCGACAAGATCAAGTCGAAGGCCGCAGAGAAAGGCGTCGAGGTCTCGGACGATGCCGTCAAGCGGGCCGTGCTCGATTCCGTTCGCGCCCTGATGCTGATCCGCGCCTACCGTATCCGCGGCCACCTCGCCGCAGATCTTGATCCGCTGGGCCTGCGCGAGACGCCCGACCGCCCCGAGCTTGACCCGAAATCCTACGGGTTCACCGAGTCCGACATGGACCGGCCGATTTTCATCGACAACGTGCTGGGCCTTCAGGTCGCATCGATCCGCGAGATCCTCGAGATCGTCAAACGCACCTATTGCGGCACCTTCGCCCTGCAATACATGCACATCTCCGACCCCGAGCAAAGCGCCTGGCTCAAGGAACGCATCGAGGGCTACGACAAGGAAATCCGCTTTACCCGCGAGGGCCGCAAGGCGATCCTGAACAAGCTGGTAGAGGCCGAAGGCTTCGAGAAATACCTGCACGTGAAATACATGGGCACCAAGCGGTTCGGCCTTGATGGCGGCGAGGCGGTGATTCCCGCGATGGAGCAGATCATCAAGCGCGGCGGACAGCTGGGTGTGAAGGACATCGTCATCGGCATGCCCCACCGGGGCCGCCTGTCGGTCCTCGCCAACGTCATGGGCAAACCCTATCGCGCCATCTTCAACGAATTCCAGGGCGGGTCGTTCAAACCCGAGGACGTGGACGGCTCGGGCGACGTGAAATACCACCTCGGCGCCTCCTCGGACCGCGAGTTCGACGGCAACACCGTGCACCTCAGCCTCACCGCGAACCCCTCGCACCTCGAGGCTGTGAACCCCGTCGTGCTGGGCAAATCCCGCGCCAAGCAGGACCAGCTGGGCGACAAGGAACGCACCGCCGTCATGCCGCTTCTGTTGCATGGCGACGCGGCCTTTGCGGGCCAGGGCGTCGTGGCCGAATGCTTCGGCCTGTCGGGGCTGAAGGGCCACAAGACTGGCGGCACCATGCACCTTGTGGTCAACAACCAGATCGGCTTCACCACCGCGCCGCACTTCTCGCGCTCCTCGCCCTATCCCACGGATATCGCCCTGATGGTCGAGGCGCCGATCTTCCACGTGAACGGTGACGACCCCGAGGCGGTCGTGCACGCCGCCAAGGTCGCCACCGAGTTCCGCCAGAAGTTCCGCAAGGACGTGGTGATCGACATCATCTGCTACCGCCGCTTCGGTCACAACGAAGGCGACGAGCCGATGTTCACCAACCCGATCATGTACAAGAAAATCAAGTCCCAGAAGACCACGCTCTCGCTCTACACCGAGCGGCTGGTCAAGGACGGCCTCATCCCCGAGGGCGAGATCGACGACATGAAGGCCGCGTTCCAGTCCTACCTCGCCGACGAGTTCGAGGCCGGCAAGGAATACCGTCCGAACAAGGCCGACTGGCTGGACGGCAAGTGGTCTCACCTCGACAGCAAGGACGAGGATTACCAGCGCGGCGAAACCGCCATCAAGAAAAAGACCATGGCCGAGATCGGTCGCGCGCTGACCACCCCGCCCGAGGGCACACCGCTGCACAAGACCGTATCGCGGCTCCTGGAAACCAAGGCCAAGATGTTCGAAACCGGCGAGGGCTTCGACTGGGCCACCGCCGAGGCGATCGCGTTCGGCTCGCTCCTGACCGAAGGCTACCGCGTGCGGCTCGCCGGGCAGGACAGCACCCGCGGCACGTTCAGCCAGCGGCACTCCGGCCTGATCGACCAGGATTCGGAGGAGCGCTACTACCCGCTCAACCACATCCGCGAAGGCCAGGCACAGTACGAGGTCATCGACTCGATGCTCTCGGAATACGCCGTACTGGGCTTCGAGTATGGCTACACCCTGTCGGAACCCAACGCCCTGACCCTGTGGGAGGCGCAGTTCGGCGACTTTGCCAACGGCGCGCAGATCATGTTCGACCAGTTCATCTCTTCGGGTGAATCGAAATGGCTGCGCATGTCCGGCCTCGTCTGCCTCTTGCCCCACGGCTACGAAGGCCAAGGCCCGGAACACTCATCCGCGCGCCTCGAACGCTTCCTGCAAATGTGCGGACAGGACAACTGGATCGTCGCCAACTGCTCGACCCCGGCGAACTATTTCCACATCCTGCGCCGGCAGCTGCACCGCACCTACCGCAAGCCGCTCATCCTGATGACGCCGAAATCGCTTCTGCGCCACAAGATGTGCGTCTCCAAGGCCGAGGAATTCACCACCGGCAGCAGCTTCCACCGCGTGCTTTGGGACGATGCCCAATACGGCAATTCGGACACCAAGCTGAAATCCGACGACAAGATCAAGCGCGTCGTCATGTGCTCGGGCAAGGTGTATTTCGACCTGCTGGAAGAACGCGACAAGCGCGGGCTCGACGATGTCTATATCCTGCGCATCGAGCAGTTCTACCCGTTCCCCGCCATCTCGATGGTCAAGGAGCTTGAACGCTTCAAGAAGGCCGAGATGGTCTGGTGCCAGGAAGAGCCCAAGAACCAGGGCGCCTGGAGCTTCATCGAGCCCAACATCGAATGGGTGCTGCAACGCATCAAGGCCAAGCACACCCGTCCGGTCTATGCCGGGCGCTCCGCCTCCGCCTCGCCCGCAACAGGCCTCGCAAGCCAACACAAAGCCCAACAAGAAGCGCTGGTCGATGCCGCGCTGACGATCGAAGGATAAGACGTAATGACCACCGAAGTACGCGTGCCCACGCTGGGCGAATCCGTGACCGAAGCCACCGTCGCCACCTGGTTCAAGAAAGCCGGCGACAAAGTCGAGGCCGACGAGATGCTGTGCGAGCTGGAAACCGACAAGGTCACCGTCGAGGTGCCCTCGCCCGCCGCCGGCACCCTGGCCGAGATCGTCGCGCAAGAGGGCGAGACCGTGGGCGTCGACGCCCTGCTGGCCACCCTGTCCGAAGGCGACAGCGGCTCTGACAGCGCGCCCAAGAAGGCCGAGAAGTCGGAAGAGAAAAAGCCCGATCCCGCGCCCGCCAAGTCCGGCGGCGACTCGGGCGGCGGCGGCAACATCGACGTGATGGTGCCCACGCTGGGCGAATCCGTGTCCGAGGCGACCGTCTCGACCTGGTTCAAGAAAGCCGGCGATACCGTCAGCCAGGACGAAATGCTCTGCGAGCTGGAAACCGACAAGGTCTCGGTCGAGGTCCCCTCGCCCGCCGCCGGCACGCTGACCGAGATTCTCGCCAACGAGGGCGAGACGGTACAAGCGGGCGGCAAACTCGCGGTCCTGTCCGGCAGCGCCGATGGCACCGTGGAACCCGCCGAACGTCCCGATGGCAACGCGGTCGAGGCCAAAGGTGACGAAGCCGCCACCGCCAATGGCGGCCAGTACACCACCCCGCCTCCGGGCCGCGATGTCGAGGATGCGCCCTCGGCGAAAAAGGCGATGGCCGAAAAGGGCCTCAGCAGCGATCAGGTGCAAGGCTCTGGCCGCGATGGCCGCGTGATGAAAGAGGACGTGGCCCGCGCCGCAGCCGCCGCCAGCAGCGCCGCGCCCGCCGCCGCGTCGGCCCCCGCACAGGCGCCCCGCGCACCGGTGTCGGCCGAAGATGCCAGCCGCGAGGAACGGGTCAAGATGACCCGCCTGCGCCAGACCATCGCGCGCCGCCTCAAGGACAGCCAGAACACCGCCGCCATGCTCACCACCTATAACGAGGTGGACATGACCGAGGTGATGGCGCTTAGGAACGAGTACAAGGACGAGTTCGCAAAGAAGCACGGCGTGAAACTCGGCTTCATGTCCTTCTTCACCAAGGCCTGCTGCCATGCGCTGAAAGAAGTGCCCGAGGTCAACGCCGAAATCGACGGCACCGACATCGTCTACAAGAACTTCGTGCACATGGGCATTGCTACCGGCACGCCCACCGGCCTCGTGGTCCCCGTGATCCGCGACGCCGACGCGCTCGGCTTTGCCGATATCGAAAAGGCCATCGCCGAGAAGGGCGCCCGCGCCCGCGACGGCAAGCTCTCCATGGCCGAAATGCAGGGCGGCACCTTCACCATCTCGAACGGCGGCGTCTACGGTTCGCTGATGTCCTCGCCCATCCTCAACCCGCCGCAATCGGGTATCCTGGGCATGCACAAGATCCAGCAGCGCCCGATGGTGGTGAACGGCGAAATCAAGGCCCGCCCCATGATGTACCTCGCCCTCAGCTACGACCACCGCATCGTCGACGGCAAGGGCGCCGTGACCTTCCTCGTCCGCGTGAAGGACGCGCTGGAGGATCCGAGAAGGTTGTTGATGGATTTGTGACAGTTTTAGTTGACAATAGATGGCTCTCCGCGCTTGCCCTGTGGGCGCGCGGGGTTCCATCCATTTCAAAAGCTTGGGTTTTTGGATCGCGTGCAATGGGTACAGGAACAACCGCCAGCGACTTAGACATCGCGATCTTACTTGACCCTGACGATGGTGAAGTCTTGGCAGAATGGGCGGAAAATGCCGAAACTTGGCGCGAAGAGGTTCGGCATAGGGTAGGAAACTTCCCGAAAGTTGATTTACAGCTTGCATACCCTGATGAAGACGAATGGGTTTGGCCGTCTGTAAGGGACCACGGTAAACTTTTTTACGACAGAGAAGTTGTTTCTAAGAAATGAAAGCGAACTTTTCGGAGACCACCCCATGACCACCCAACTCCTTCTCCGCTACGACAGCTTCGACCAAGGCGCCCACGATTCCCACGCCGAGGACCGGGCCAATGCCGGTCTCACCCAGCTTCAGATGTGGCGCGAGGGCACGGGCACCCATTGGGTTCTTTTCGACGTCAACGACATGGCCCGCGCCAAGGCCTGGGTCGACAAGGAAACCGGCCTCGGCCACGGCCCCGCCGCCGCGCACATGCTGGAGACGGCATGAGGCGCGCATCAACCGCCCCGGCCTCCGAGCCGGGGCCTCTCGCCCAGAACGAGATCCCGGGTCAAGCCCGGGACGCGTCCCACCGATGACCAACGCCGCAGGATACGCCCGCGCCGTCGCCGCACGCCGCGCCTTCCGCCTGCCCGGCTATCCGACGCTGGCCGAGGAAGGTTTCGACGGCGACTACGTCTCGCCCATCCAGATGACCTCCGGCAGCCTGACCGGCCCCATGCTGGTGTCCAAGGACTGGCTCGACGCACCCTCCGTCCGCCGCCACGGCGCGGAACTCAGCCGCCAAGGCTACCTCTCCACCAACCCTTTCAACCGTGTCATCGACAAGGTGCTGGCGCTGCTGAACCTCACCCGCGCCGACATCTACATCACCCCGGTCTTTCACCTGCTCACGCCGCAGCGCTCCTCCACAATCCCGCCGGCCCATGCCCGCGCCAGCTGGGAGGCCATCGGCCAGCACGAACGCCTCGGCCGCCGCCCCATTGCCCTCGGGCACGATTCCGCTCGCGTTCTGAAACATTTCAACGTGCCGCACATCCGCGCGCCCCACCCCTCGGCCCGCACCGGCACTTTTGACGCCAAGGCCCAGGCCATAGCAGAGGCGATTCAAGCCGCATGACACCAGAACTCACCGTTCTCACCCTCGCCGCTCTGCTCCAAGTGGTGCAATTCGCCCTCTACGCCGTGCCCGCCAACATGGAGCTCGGGCCGGGCTACACCACCTCGGCGCGCGACCGCGAACCCTCGCGCCAGATGTCCGACCGCACCGCCCGGCTGGGCCGCGCGATGGACAACCATTTCGAAGGGCTGATCCTGTTCACCATCGCCTGCGTGGTCATCGCCGTCTCGGGCCAGTCCACCTGGGTCACCACAACCTGCGCCTGGGCTTACCTCATTGCCCGCATCGCCTATATCCCGGCTTATTACCTTGGCTTGCGCCCCTGGCGGTCGCTGGTCTGGCTGGTGGGTTTCGCCGCGACCGCCCTCATGTACCTGGCCGCCCTGCTATGATCCGTCCTCTCGCCATCACCGTTGCGCTTGCCGCCACACCGGCCGCCGCCGAGTTCGTGATCGAGGAAGGCACGTTTTTCGTCATGCACCGCGACTACCACCACAAGACCAACAGTTTCACCGATCGCGCCCCCGAGGGCGAAGGCGACGGCTGTTTCCAGATCACGCGCGTCGACCTGCCGGGCAAATCCATCGACTTCACCCTGGTCAGCGGCACCATCACGCCCTGGTGGTCGGATGGCGAAACCTTCCACCCCGGTTTCCAGAACGCCTTCGTCCCCGCCATAGGCTTCATGGAAAACAACCCCGACGCCGCGTGGACGGACCTTCTGCACGAAATCCTGAAAACCGTGCCGGACTGCGCCCCGCCCGCGTCGTGACACCGCACCACAAAAAGCATAGGTTCGGGATCAACACGCCCGACACTCGAAGGAGAATAGAAAATGGCATCCTATGACGTGATCGTAATCGGCTCCGGCCCCGGCGGCTATGTCGCCGCGATCCGCTGCGCCCAGCTTGGCCTGAAAACCGCCTGTGTCGAGGGCCGCGAAACCCTGGGCGGCACCTGCCTGAATGTGGGCTGCATCCCCTCAAAGGCACTCCTGCACGCCAGCCACATGCTGCACGAGGCGGAGCACAATTTCGCCGCCATGGGCCTCAAGGGCAAAAGCCCCTCGGTCGACTGGAAACAGATGCTGTCCTACAAGGACGACACGATCGGCCAGAACACCAAGGGCATCGAGTTCCTGTTCAAGAAGAACAAGATCGACTGGCTGAAGGGCTGGGGCTCTATCCCCGAGGCAGGCAAGGTCAAGGTCGGCGACGACACGCACGAGGCCAAGAACATCATCATCGCCACCGGGTCCGAGGTCAGCACCCTTCCCGGTGTCGAGATCGACGAGAAAACCGTGGTCTCCTCCACCGGCGCGCTGGAACTGCCCAAGGTGCCCAAGAAACTGGTCGTCATCGGCGCCGGCGTCATCGGGCTGGAGCTTGGTTCGGTCTATTCCCGCTTGGGCTCCGAGGTGACGGTCGTGGAATATCTCGACCATGTCACCCCCGGCATGGATGGCGAGGTGCAGAAGAATTTCCACAAGCTGCTCAAGAAACAGGGCCTGAACTTCATCATGGGCGCCGCCGTGCAGGGAGTCGAGGCGATGAAGACCAAGGCCAAGGTCACCTACAAGCTGCGCAAGGACGACAGCGAGGAAACGCTCGATGCCGACGTGGTGCTGGTCTCCACGGGGCGCAAACCGTTCACCGACGGGCTGGGGCTCGATGACCTCGGCGTCGAAATGACCGAGCGCGGCCAGATCAAGACCGACGACCACTGGCAGACCAACGTCAAGGGCGTCTACGCCATCGGCGACTGTATCTCGGGCCCGATGCTGGCCCACAAGGCCGAGGACGAGGGCATGGCCGCCGCATCCGTCATTGCGGGCCAGCACGGCCACGTCAATTACGGCGTCATCCCCAGCGTGATCTATACCCATCCCGAGGTCGCCGCCGTCGGCAAGACCGAGGAGCAGCTCAAGGAAGAAGGCCGCGCCTACAAGGCCGGCAAGTTCTCCTTCATGGGCAATGGCCGGGCCAAGGCCAACTTCGCCGCCGACGGCTTCGTCAAGATCCTCGCCGACAAGGAAACCGACCGCATTTTGGGCGCGCATATCATCGGCCCGATGGCGGGCGATCTCATCCACGAGATCTGCGTCGCCATGGAATTCGGCGCCGCAGCCGAGGACGTGGCCCTGACCTGCCACGCCCACCCGACCTATTCCGAAGCGGTGCGCGAAGCGGCCCTGGCCTGCGGCGACGGGCCGATCCACTCGTGATGCTCAATGCGGGCGGGGTCCGCCCCGCCCGTCCAATTACAAGCCCTGTCCGGCATCTCGTAGAGTGGGTGAACACCCACGCGTCGGACCGCGTACGCGCCAGAGAGAACTGCGTCGGATGACTGGTCTGCGGATGAAGTTTACGATGGTTCGCTGTTGCCGCGCATCGCGCCAGAGGCGCGTCACTTAAAATGCGCGCCTCCGGCGCGACGGGCCGCGGCGCAGCGATGCGACGATGGTTCTAAAGCACTTTATGCCCGCCAACGCCGCAATACCTCTGAGCGGCGTACCCAGCTTCACCAAATCGCCGCGCCGGTGGGGCGGCCCGGCGATGCGCGGCGGTGCAGCAAGCTGCACCTGGATTCCGCGCGGGGATTTTGCCTTGAACCTTCGCTTTGCGGAATTTTCTGCCGTTCGTGTAGCAATCCGTGCGATTGCCAGACCGCGGGCTGGCGTTCTGCCGGATGTTCGAGGCGCTTTATGGCCGACATATCCGCGAGACTTCAGTTCGAAACGCCAACGTCAGCCAATCGCCAGCCCGTCCGGGCGGTCTGGCGATCGCGCGGTGGCCTGCGGCCTTGACACCGCGCGGCACAAGATCAGCGACAGCACTAAGGGCTCAAAGCCATCATTCGCCGCAGTGAGTGTGAATACTCAATGGCGGACAGCAGTTGGATTTAACCCTTCCCGCCCAGCGACATTTTCACCGACGCGATATTTCCACCGACGCGATGCTACTGAAATACCGACGCGATACCGATGTGCCAAATCGCGTTAACCAACCCTGCAACGCCTACCACATCGTCTTCGCCGCCCGGGCGCTCCAGGCGGCGTCATACTCCGCGCCGCCCTCGTCTCCGCCCGAGGCCTCGGCCAGCAATTCACCCATCTTCGGCAACCCTGCGCTGTCGTCGTGATCCCACAGCCCGGCGCGGATCGTGGCACGTGCACATTGGGCATAGATCTCGGAAACCGAAATCACGATCACCGTCGCCGGATGCTTGCCCTGCTGCTCGAACCGGGCGCGCACCCCCTCGTCGGCAGTCAGTTTCGCGGTGCCGTTCACCCGCACCACCGTGTTCGATCCCGGCACCATGAACATGCATGACACACGCCCGTCCGACACGATATTCCGCAACGAATCCAGTCGGTTGTTTCCACGCCAATCTGGCATCGCCAGGGTCGTCTCGTCCAGCTCCAGCACCACCGGGCCATCATCCCCGCGCGGGCTGCCATCGGTGCCGTCCGGCCCCACCGTACTCAGCACGCAATAATGCGACGCCATGATCCACTTGCGGTAAAGCGGCGTCAGCCGTTGCACAACCTTGCGCGTACTGGCCGCGGCGGGCGCACCGTAAAGCGCTTCCAGCGCCTTGATATCGTTAATGAACTCCATCCGGCTCAAACCCCGCTTCGCGCATCAGGCGGTTGGAATTGCTCTCCACCGTGTCTTCCAGCCGCGCCATGAACTCTTCCTTCGGCAACCCCGCCTCGATCGCCGGCAGGAACTCCACCACCCCGGTCCCGGGATGCCGCATGACACCCTTGCGCGGCCAGACCAGGCCCACATTCGTCGCCACCGGAATGCACTCCTGTGCCATCTCTTCATAGAGGATCGACGACCCCACCTTGTAGGGCGCCTTGACCCCCGGCGCGATGCGCGTGCCTTGCGGGTAAATGATCAACTGTCCGGGCCGCAGGCGCCCCCGTCCGACATCCGCGATCATCTTCTTGATCGCCTGGCTGCGCTTGCCCCGGTCGACCGGCACACAGCCCAGTTTCAGGGCATATTGCCCGATGATGGGTGCGTACATCAACTCGCGCTTCATGATGAACTTGCCGGCCGGAACGCTACCGAAAATCAGGATAATATCAAGGAATGACTGATGCTTGGCGACGATCAGACATTCATGCTGAGGCGGCGTGCCACGCACTTCGGTCCGGACATTCACCATCCAGCGGGCGCTCCAGCGAACCCACGTGCACCACGTTTTGCAGGCCTTGTTGGCCCCTTTCGAGGACAGCAGAGCCCAAGGTAGGAACACGATCCCGATGGGCAGCATCATGAAATAGATCTGGCCCACGAACACCGCAGAGCGGACCCATTGGATAGCATATCTCATGGCGTTTCCTTCAACGTCTTGCGGGCAGCAGCCTGTGTCGCCGCAAAGGCGACCGCAGCGGCCAGCGGCGGGATCACCAGCAGCCAGAGCCACTGCCAACCGTGAAAGCCCAAGCCTGTCAGGAACCCACCCTCTTCCTGCGCGGCAGGCAACAGGAACACCGCCAGCCCGGCCACCACGGTGCCCACGGCGCCTCCGGTCAGGGCGCGCAGCGTGAACCGCCGCACGAAAGCCTGCGCGATATAGCTGTCCCGCGCCCCCACAAGGCGCAGCACGCCGATCACCTGCGTGTTCGCCGCCAGCGCGGCATTGGCCGCCAGCGTGATCATCGCCGCCGTCGCCGCCCCGATCAGCAGGATGGATATATACCCCAGCATGCGCAGGCGCGTCGCGGCACTGACCAACGGTCGCCGCCACCGGGTATGGTCATCAAGGATCGCCCCCGGGACCTCGGCCGACAGCCGCAGGCGCAGCCCGCCTGCATCGAACCCCTCGCCCTCCTCAACGACCTCGATCAACTGCGGGATCGGCAGGGTATCCACCGGCAGGTCGGGGCCGAACCACGGCTCCAGCAAGGCGCGCTGTTCGTCGGGGTCCAGCGCCCGGGCCGAGGCGACGCCCTTGGTCGTCTGAAGGATCTTCAGCGTGGCCGCGGTCTGCGCCGCCATTTGCCCTTCGGGCGCGGAAATCCGAATAGTCGAGGACCGCGCCAGTTCCGATCCCCAGCGATCGGCCAGCCGTCCCGTCGCCATCGACAAGGCCAGCGCGAACACCGCCAGAAACGACATCGCGCCCGCGCTGAACACCGTCAGCGAGGCCGTGAATCCTGTGGGCGGCACCACGCGGTCGGCCTGCGCGTCGCCCATGACAAATTCGGTCACGCGGTTGAAATTCAGCTTCACAGGTCCGCCCCCGCCAGTTGCAGCCGCCGGTTCGATATCCGCAGCACCCGTGCCTGGACATGGGTTTTCGCGGCCCGGATCAGGGCGAGGTCATGGGTGGCGACCATGATCGTCTTGCCCATCCGATTCAACTCGATCAGCAGGCGCAGCAGACGCTGCGACATCTCCCAGTCGACGTTGCCCGTGGGTTCGTCTGCCAGCACCGCGTCCGGCGACATGATGATGGACCGCGCCAGCGCCGCCCGCTGACGCTCCCCGCCCGACAACTCCGGCGGCAGGGCGTCGGCCCGCGCCTTGAGACCCACCCAGCCGATCAGTTCCTTGAGGTTCGCGGACTCGTTGAGCAGGTCACGCCCGGACACCATCATCGGTAAGGAGATATTGTCGGCAACACTCATGTGATCAAGAAACTGACAATCCTGATGCACCACCCCGATCCGCCGCCGTGCATAGGCGATGTCGTCCCGCTCCATCGCGCGCACATCCGTGTCGAACAGCCGGACCTCGCCAGCCGTGGGCATCAGGGCCCCGTAACACAGCTTCAGAAGCGTGGTCTTGCCCGCTCCCGACGGGCCGGTCAAGAAATGAAATGACCCGGCCTGCAGCTTGAGCGAGACATCACTCAGCAATTCCCCCCCGCCATAGCTGTAGGCGACGTTTTCCAGCTCGATCACTTCGACCCCCAATACGTTTTGCCCTTCATGCCCCACGGGACACACATGTGCAACGACTACGGCACTTCGGTGATTGCCCCCTTTCCCGGTCCGTTATTTGTGCGTAAGGTATGCCAAACAATAGGCTGGGGTATCCCGGTCAGGCGGAAGGCAGCGGGTGGCAAGATGCGGTTGATATGCCCGAATTGCGGGGCGCAATACGAAGTCCCTACAGAAGTCATTCCCGCAAGCGGGCGCGACGTGCAATGTTCCGATTGCGGGAGCACCTGGTTCCAGCACCATCCCGACCATCCCCCCGAAGAGCCTCAGGCAGCGGAAGATGATCTTGCCAATCAGGAGCAGTACGAGCCCGAAGACACGTCCTCCGGGCTTGGATCGGACGCGGACTATGGCGCAGACGAGGAGGAGGACGACACCTCCTCTGCCAACGCCGAGGTCAGAGCTGACCCGCACCCGTCGGCGGACGACGACACGTACGAAGAAGAGGACGAGGATACTCCGGAAGACCACACCGCACCCGCATCCGAACACAAGCGACGCGAGATCGACCCCGCCGTGGCCGACGTTCTTCGCGAAGAGGCCGAGCGTGAATCCCGCGCGCGCGAACAAGACAACCGCGGTACCGTCGAGACCCAGCAGGAGCTTGGGCTTCAGGACACCGACAACGACGCACAGCGCCGCTCGGAAGAGGCCCGCGCCCGTATGGCCCGCCTGCGCGGCGAACCGGAAGCGCAAAAAACCGATGCCGAGATGGACGAGATCGACCCCTCGTCGCGCAGCAACCTGCTGCCCGATATCGACGAGATCAACTCGTCGCTCGATTCCGACGGCAATAAGGAACAGCCAAGATCCGTGTCAGCGGCCGGCGATACCACGGTTGCCACCCGCAAGAGCGGCTTCCGCTCAGGGTTCCGGCTGGCGGTCATCCTCGCGGTTCTGGGCTTGCTGCTTTACGTGTTCGCGCCGCAATTGTCCGGGGCGGTCCCGCAACTGGCCGATCCGCTGACGGGTTATGTCGAGATGGTGAATGCCTGGCGAGCCGGTCTCAACGACTTTATTCAGGGCGTGGCCGCCTCATTGTCCGAAGACGGCGTCGCCGACGGCTGATCAAATGCGGCTGACGCTGTGCCGCGCGCGCCGGAACTTCGTCTCACGTCAGAATCGGTCCAGAAGCCGCCGCAGGTAATCAAGCTCGACCTCGGGGCGCGCCGTATCGCCCGACCGGCGGCGGATCTCGTCCAGCAACTCTCCGGCGCGGCGATACACGTCTTCCCGTGCGGTGAACTCACCCTGGTCCCCGGCCAGCCCGCGCTGTGACCGGCCAAGCGGATCCTGCTCGCCAAACTGCCCCGGTGTCTGGCTTTGCGCCAGGCCTTGGCCTGGCTGGGACTGGCTGTTCTCGGCCAGCGCCTCGCCGAGGCTGCGCATCCCGTCGCGCAGGGCGTCCATCGCCTCGGCCTGTCGGTCGATCGCCTCGGGCAGGTCGTCGCCCCGCAGCGCTTCCTCTGCACCCTCCATGGCGCGTCCGGCCCGGTCCAGCGCCTCGCGGGCATCTTCCCCGGCTTCGCCGCCGACATTGGGCAGACCCTGCCGCTGGCGTTCCAACTCGCGCCGCAGCGCTTCCTGCCGCTCGGACAGGGCGCCAGCGCCGTTGCCTTGCTGCCCTTCTGCGGACTGGTTGCCTTGGCCCTGACCGGGTTGCTGACCCTGTTGCTGGCCTTGCCCTTGCTGCTGTCCCTGACCCTGCTGTTGGCCCTGGCCTTGTTGCGAATGCTGCTGGCCCTGGCCTTGGCCGCCGCTACGGCCCTCGTTGCCCTGCGACTCCCCGGCCTGCGCGCCGGGATTGAACTGTTCCTGCAAGTCCCGGAACGCCTCGTCCGACAGGCCCTGCTGGTCACGCAGCGTTTCGGCCAGACCTTCCATCGCCTGCTGGCCCGGATTGTCGCCGCCCTGCCCCTGCTGACCTTCGGTCACGCGCAGGTTCTCCATCATCTGCTGGAACTCTTCCAGCGCCTGCTGCGCCTCGGCAAACCGGCCCTGCTCCATCAGCTCCTGAATACGGTCCATCATGTCCTGCAGATCTTGGTCGGTCAGGGTCTGCATGTTCTCGGATTGGCCCCAGTCGGGCTCATCGGTCTGGTCGCCCTCGCGCTGCGCCATCTGCGATTTCTGCCGCAGGTAGTCCTGAGTCGCGTCGCGCAATTCCTGCATCAGCCGCGCGATCTCTTCCTCGCTGGCGCCGTTGCGCATGGCCTCGCTCAGCCGTTCCTGCGCGGCCCGCATCCGCTCCAGCGCGTCGCCGATATCGCCATCCTCCAGCAGCACGGCCAGATCCCACAGTGCCTGCGCCAGTTCGTCCTGCGTCTCGTCGGTCAGGCTGTCATGGTCGATGAACGTCTCCAGCCGCCGCAGGATCACCCGCAGCTTCAGATAAGCCGTCTCGGACTTGAAAAGCCCATCCTCGGGGTTGTGCGACACCGCGCGTAGCATCTGGCTCACCCGGCGCGCATTGGATTTCGCCCAAAGCAAGTCGCGCCGCTGTTCGATCACCGACGCGGCCATCGGATCGAAAAACCGCCGCGCGGGCAGATCCATCACCATTGGCTCACTCTGCCCCGCCTGGTCGCGCTCGTCCCGAACGTTCAGCGTCAGGCGCACCGGCAGATGCGCCCACGGATGCTCGGACAGGTTCTCTATCAAGGTCTCGGTAAAATCCGCGCGGTCCCCGGTGATCGGCAGCGGCAGGTCCAGCACAATCGGCTCGCGCGCATCGGGTTCCGCCGTCAGGCCATGGCGCCGGTCGACCTCGTCCAGCGCCAGTTCGAACGTCGCGGTGCCGCCGGCCACGCCATGATCGTCACTGGCCGCGAAAGGCTGGCTCATCTGCCCGTCGAACGTGACCTCCAGCCCTTCCGAGATCGACGCCTCGGGCGGCGCGTCGGGCAGGGCCGTGATCGTCCATTCCTCACCGCCGGGCCCATCAATCCGCAATGTCCCGTCCTGTGCGATCTCGAAGCTTTGCTCGATATCCGTGGCCGGCGGAATGTCCTCGGTCCTGCCCGAGACCGTTTCGGTCATGCTCAGCGCGCCCACCTCGCCGTAAAAGCGCAGCGTGACCAAGCTGCCTTCGGGCGCGCTGAACGCCCCGTCCTGATCGTTCAGGTACAGGCTCGGCAAATCGGTATAGGCGGGCGGTTCGATCCAGCCCTCCCATGTCGGTCCACTGGCCAGCGCCGCACCGCTGCCGGGGGCCATCTGCGACACCGTGCCGGCCCGCCAGGCGGACCCGAACAAGACCGCCACGACCAGCGCCAGCAAAGCGACATAGCGCAGCCCGAACGGATCCCGGCGCGACAGCCGCAGGTCCGGATCGACCGCCTTGGCCCCGGCCGCGCGAGCTTCCATCCGCGCGATATGCGCCCGCCACAGGGCCTGCGACCCCGTGTCGCCGCCTCCGATGGCCTGCCTGTCGGCAATTGTCGCCAGCGGATGCCCCGGCAACACGCCATCCATCCGTCGAATCGCCTCGTCGCGCGACGGCCAGGCGAACCGGCGCGCCCCGTGTACCGCAAAGCCCAGCGCGGCCAGCCCCGAAACGATGGCCAGCGTCCAGACGATTTCCACCGGCGCAAGGTCGTGCAGACCAAGCATCAGGGCCGCGCACACCGCGATAACCACGCTCCAGAGCGGCCAGAAGGCCCGCACCAGACGCTCGGCTATCAGCCCGGCCCAGGTCAGCATCAAGGGCCGCTTCAGCCGCCTGATGACCTTGTTGAACGTGGTGTTGTCAGATTGTGCCATGCATCCCTGCGGTTGGATTGCGAGCGCGCCCGTCGCGTCACAACCATGCGGGGATGGTATCGCGATTTATCATCTCGTCAAAGGTCGGCCGGGGCCTGATGACGGCAAATTGATGCTCATGCACCAAAACTTCTGGAACCAGCGGCCTTGTATTGTACTCGCTGCTCATGACCGCGCCGTACGCACCCGCGCTGCGGAACGCCACAAGGTCGCCTTCGCCCACATGCGGCATGACCCGCTCCTTTGCGAAGGTATCGCCCGATTCGCAGACCGGGCCGACGATATCGTACTTGGCCGGCTCCGCGCCCGGCGCTGGCTCTCTCACCGGGACGATATCGTGATAGGCATCATACATCGCGGGTCGGATCAGGTCGTTCATCGCGCCATCGAGGATCAGGAAATCACGCCCTTCGCCCGATTTCACGTAGATCACCTTGCTGACAAGGATACCGGCATTGCCCGCCACCAGCCGCCCCGGCTCGATCTCGATCTCGCAGCCAAGGTGCCCGACCGTTTCGCGGATCAGTGCCCCGTAATCGGTGGGCAGCGGCGGCGCCGCGTTCGACCGTTCATAAGGGATGCCAAGCCCGCCGCCCATATCAAGGCGGGATATCTCGTGACCATCCGCCCGCAACACTTCGGTCAGCTCGGCCACCTTCTGATAGGCCAGCCGGAACGGCTCCAGATCGGTCAGCTGGCTGCCGATATGAACGTCGATCCCGATCACCTTGAGGCCCGGCAACCGCGCGGCCTCGGCATAGACTTCCCGCGCGCGGGCGATCGGGATGCCGAACTTGTTCTCGCTTTTGCCGGTCGCGATCTTGGCGTGGGTTTTCGCGTCCACATCCGGGTTCACCCGCACCGTGATCGGCACCTCCACACCCAGCGACATCGCCACGTCCGACAGCGCGGCCATCTCCGGCTCGCTCTCGACGTTGAACTGCCGCACGCCGCCTTCCAGCGCGATGCGCATTTCCTCGCGGGTCTTGCCAACGCCGGAAAACACGATCTTCTCGCCCGGCACACCCGCCGCCTTGGCACGCAGATATTCGCCGCCCGAGACCACGTCCATCCCCGCGCCAAGCCCCGCCAGCGTCTTCAGGATCGACTGGTTGCTGGCCGCCTTCATGGCGTAGCACACAAGGTGCGGCATCCCCTCCAGCGCCTCGTCGAACAGCCGGAAATGCCGCGTCAGGGTCGCGGTCGAATAACAATAGAACGGCGTGCCCACCTGCGCCGCAATCTCGGCCACCGGCACGTCCTCGGCATGAAGCTCGCCGTCTCGGTAAAGAAAATGGTCCATTCGCGCTTTTTCTTGCTGAAAATACTCAGATTCCCGCAGGTATCACCCGCGCCGCATCCTCAGAAACAGATAAAGCGGCAAACCGCAACTGACACCGATGCAGAACGTTGCCGGTATCGCGATCAGGCGCAGCCAGTCGCGCACCTTTACCGTCTCCCAGATCACCCAGAGGGTCAGCGCAACCGCGGCAATCGTCAGGTCCCAGACCAGCCCGCTGGTCGCGGCATTGGCGTGCCATGCCTCCACCATGCCCATCAGGCTGTATCCGTTCGCGTTGAACCACGCGACGAACCACGCCATCGGATGGATTGCCCCCCAGACGGCCAGGGCAAGGAACACGTACCTCAAAAGACCGTGCCCACGTGGACCGACACGTTACCGCTGACGACTGACGTGCCAACACTGGCCCGCGATCCGTTGGTGCCGACGGTCAGCGATCCGTTCAGATTCGGCCGCACCGGTGTGGGATCATTCCGCACCACGGTATCGTCGGCTTCGCTGCCCGGCGGTATCGGCTCGCCATCGACGCCACAGCCGGCAAGCACCACAAGGCCCAGACATGCGATCACGCGTTTCATCCCAGGATCTCCTTCCAGCGATCAACCTGCATGCGCACCTGTTCCGGCGCGGTCCCGCCATAGCTCATCCGCGAGGCGACAGAATTGTGCACACCAAGGACATCATAGACCGTTTTGTCGATATCGCCATGCACCGATTGCATCTCCTCCAGGCTCAGCTCCGGCAGGTCGCATCCCTTGGCCTCGGCCTTGGCCACCAAAGCCCCGGTCACGTGATGCGCATCGCGGAACGGCAGGCCCAGCACCCGCACCAGCCAGTCGGCCAGGTCCGTCGCGGTCGAAAACCCAGCCCCCGCCGCCGCCTCCAGCGCGCCCTGGTTGGCGGACATGTCGCGGACCATCCCCTCCATCGCCGCCAGTGCCAGCATTAGGTTGTCCGCGGCGTCAAAGACCTGCTCCTTGTCCTCCTGCATGTCCTTGGAATAGGCCAGCGGCAGGCCCTTCATCACCAACGTCAGCGCCACGTTCGCCCCGAAAATGCGCCCAATCTTGGCGCGGATCAGCTCGGCGGCATCTGGGTTCTTCTTCTGCGGCATGATGCTCGACCCGGTCGAGAACCGGTCGCTCAGCGTCACGAACCGGAACTGCGCCGAGGACCAGATCACCAGTTCCTCGGCCATTCGGCTGAGGTGCATGGCGCAAATGCTGGCGACAGACAGGAACTCCAGCGCGAAATCCCGGTCGCTGACCGCATCCAGACTGTTGGACGCCGGTCGATCGAACCCAAGCTCCTTAGCCGTCATGTCCCGGTCGATGGGAAAGGATGTCCCGGCCAGCGCAGCGGCGCCCAGCGGGCATTCGTTCATCCGCACGCGCGCGTCGCGGACGCGGGACAGATCGCGTCCGAACATCTCGACATAGGCCATCATGTGATGCCCCCACGTCACCGGCTGCGCCACCTGCAGATGCGTGAACCCCGGCATCACCCAATCCGCCCCGGCTTCGGCCTGCGCAAGGCACGCTTTCATCAGTGCCGCCAACGCCGCATCGCAGGCATCCAGCTGATCGCGGACCCACAGCTTGAAGTCCGTTGCCACCTGGTCATTCCGGCTGCGCCCGGTGTGCAGCCGCCCCGCCGGCTCGCCGATCACCTCTTTTAGACGCGCCTCGACATTCATGTGAATGTCTTCCAGCGCCTTCGAGAACGGGAAATCCCCGCTTTCGATCTCTGACAACACCGTGAGCAGGCCTTCCCGCATCGCCTCGGCAGCGCTATCACTGACGATACCCGTCGCGGCCAACATGGCCGCATGGGCGCGCGACCCGGCGATATCCTGCGCCGCAAGGCGCTTGTCGAAATCTATCGAGGCATTAATTGCCTCCATGATCGCATCGGGCCCGGCGGCGAACCGGCCGCCCCACATCTTGTTAGAGGTCTTGTCTGTCATGTCCCAACTCTTCGGAGGCGCTATGAATTCGCTGAAGTCCATCGTCCTTTATATGGCCCTCGCAGTCGGTGCAAACGGCGCAGCAGCCCAGCCCGCGGATATTGCCGACCTGCGCGACGGTGACATGAAAAAGCTGGTGGTGCATTCCGAGGCCAAGGCGGTGCCTGCCGAGGCCTTCAAATCCGAGGATGGCGGCGACATGACCCTGTCGGACTACGAGGGCAAGATCACCTTGGTCAATTTCTGGGCCACATGGTGCGCGCCTTGCCGCCACGAGATGCCGATGCTGTCGGACCTGCAAGACCAGCTTGGAGGCGACGATTTCGAGGTCGTCACCATCGCCTCAGGCCGCAACGCGCCCGCGGCGATGAAAAAGTTCTTTGACGAGATCGGTGTCGACAACCTGCCGCTTCACGCCGACCCCAAAATGGGCCTGTCGCGCCAGATGGGCGTGCTCGGCCTGCCCGTCACCGTCATCCTTGACCGCGAGGGCCGCGAGATCGCCCGCCTTCAGGGCGATGCCGACTGGAGCTCGGACAGCGCCAAGACCATTCTGCAAGCCCTGATCGACGCGGGCGCCTAGCGCCCGCGCACGCCGTCATCGACCACGGTCGGCACTTCCAAGTTCTGCGCATCGCGAGTCGCGGTGATTGCTTTCGTGTCGCGCGCTAAACATGTGAACGCGCCTTTCTCTGGCCATTGGCTCGGCACGTTGGCGGGATTGCCGAACCCGGTCGCATGAACGGGGTCGCAGGCCAGCCCGGCCAGAATAGCCAAGGCAGTCAGGGTCGTTTTGAACATCACGTGTCTCCTTGCTGGTGTGACTGCCCGCAAGGTGCGCCCAAAGCCGGCGGCGCTCTTCCTCGTTTCGAAATCGCGATGGATTTTCCGGAATCGATACGTCTTACGCGGAAATCGAGGCGTAATCCTTCAGGCAGGTCCGCCGGTAATCGGTGGGCGTCTGCCCCGTCACCATCCGAAAGGCCTTATTGAAAGGCGCAAGCGAAGCAAACCCGCAGTCATAGGCGATTTCCAAAACCGTCTGACCCGATCGTTCCGGCGCGGCCAGCGCCGCCTTCGCGGCATCTATGCGGTAGCCATTCACAAAGCTGGCGAAATTGCGAAACCCCAGGTCCCGGTTGATCGCCTTGCGCAGCCGGTGCTCCGGCAGGCCCACCGCCTCGGCCATGGCCCCGATGGTCAGCCCCTCACGCCGCCAGATCTCGTTGCGCATCGCGGTCTCGATCCTGTCCAGCGCAGGCTTGTCCACCAGCCGTAGGTCTCCCGTCTGCGGCTTCGGGCGCGGCTTCTCCTCGGTCCATATGTCACTGCCCGGCCGCAACGCCCAATGCGCAAACACAATCGCGAACGCCAACAATGCAACCGCATGCGCCGTGCCATACCACGCTGGCCGCATCGCGTCGGGCAAGGAGACATCCAGCAGCGTTTTCGACACACCGAACACCACGATGGCACTCACGAAAACGACGCGGAAAGACCTGCGGTGCTCCACAAGGTCGCCCTTCGCCGTGGTGACCACCACCCACAACAGTCCGGCATAGAGCAGCAGGTTCAGCGCCACCTGCACACTGCCCAGCTGCGACGGCGCAAAACAGAGCCCGGTCACGATCGCCGCAAGGCATAAAAGCGGAACACCCGAGCGCTTACGCTCCGCATCCTCCATGAAAACGTCCAGCACGAACCACGTCAGCGCCAACGGCATGAAATGCCCCAGCACAAAGGCTACGGCCCTGGCGTCTGCGGACCACACCGTGCCCATGCCCTGTTCGACCGCCATGCTGGCGGTCAGGCACAGGGCAATGGCGCCGAGGGAATAGGATTTCGACCGTGTCCTGCCGCTCGACCACAGCAAGATGAAGCACAAAAAGCAGACGCCGATCAGGGCGCCGCGTATCATCAGGTCGGTCTCCGCCAGCATATGCCACCTCCATGATCTGTGCGCAGTCTACACCATCTGCCGCGTAACCGGCTGCTCGATTCCGAAAAATCGCCCGTTTTTGCAGGAATCGACCAGCTTCCAATCGCGCAACTCCGCTTGCCGCTGCGGACTGTTCCGGGTACATCCCCGCCCATGCTCGATGATGCCGACGATATCCATCCGCTCTTTGCCGGCGCTCCGAAGACCACGGAGTTTCGCAAGCTGCGCAAACGTGTCGTTCGCCAGGCCCGTGAGGCGATTGAGCAATATGGCATGATTGAGAAAAATGCTCGCTGGCTGGTCTGCCTTTCGGGCGGCAAGGACAGCTACACGCTTCTGGCCGTTTTGCACGAGCTGAAATGGCGCGGCCTTCTGCCCGTCGACATCCTCGCCTGCAACCTCGACCAGGGCCAACCCGGCTTCCCGGCGACGGTCCTGCCAAAGTTTCTCGAAGACATGGGCGTGCTCCACCGGATCGAGTACCAAGACACCTATTCCGTCGTCGTCGACAAGGTGCCACAAGGCCGAACCTATTGCGCGCTCTGTTCGCGGCTGCGCCGCGGCCACCTTTACCGCATCGCCCGCGAGGAAGGCTGTTCCGCCGTGGTGCTGGGCCATCATCGCGACGACATTTTAGAGACGTTTTTCATGAACCTCTTTCACGGCGGGCGGCTGGCCACCATGCCGCCCAAGCTGGTGAATGAGGAAGGCGACCTTTTCGTCTACCGCCCGCTGGCCCATGTGGCCGAGGCCGATTGCGAGCGGTTCGCCTGCGCGATGAATTACCCCATCATTCCCTGCGATCTCTGCGGCTCCCAGGACGGGCTGCAACGCCAGCAGGTCAAGCAAATCCTCGACGGCTGGGAAGCCAACAGCCCGGGCCGCCGTCAGGTCATGTTCCGCGCCCTGATGAACGCCCGCCCCTCGCACCTGCTCGATCCTAAACTCTTCGATTTCGAGGGGTTGAGCCGGGACTCTCTAAAATTCGAAGGAAATGACGACGCGCTGCCGAAGTTGCGTTAAGGGGCTATTGAACAACTCGGGATAGCGTGACCAAGACCGCTTCGGATCCCGGACCATGCTCTTGCGCCACTACTTGTCTTCCTTCCGTTTCGCCCTCGCGACCGTGCTGACGGGCCCGCAGGCGCTGGCATTCCTTCCTGCGCTGGTGCTGGGCGGCTTCTGGCTCGGCGGCGAGCCAACCTTGCTAGCGATTGCCTTGGCCGTGCCGCTCGGGCTTGCATGGGTGCGCCATTCCGCGCCGCCGCCCATCCGCCGGGAGCGCGAGGATGACTTCGAACGACAGTTGCAGGAAACGCTTGATCTTGCCCGCAATTGCCTGCGCCGCACGGGCTGTGCCATCGTCGAGATCGACGATTACGACACCCTGCTCGACCGGCATGGGACCGCCGCGGCGGAACGGGTCAGCATCTGCGTGACCGACCGGCTCAAGACCGTATTGCGCGAACGTGACGTCCTGCTTCCGCTTACTAATGGGCAGTTCGGCATCATTTTTGCCCCCGTTCGCCGGCTCGATTCCGAAGCAGGGCTCAAGCTAGCCACCCGCCTGCAAGCCGCTGTAGAGGAGCCGATTTCACTTGATGCCGCCACGATCTACGTCTCCGCCTCGGTGGGCTTCTGCCTTGACAGCTTCATTCGCGGCGCCACCGGGCGCGACCTGTCCGATGCTGCCGGTATCGCGCTGGTCGAGGCCCGCCGTCACGGCCCGTCGGCCATTCGCGCCTACAGCCCCGAGTTGCGCCGGGTCTCGCCCCTACCCGAGGGCACCGCGACAGAGGTTTTGACCGCACTGACAGATGGGCAGATACAGGCTTGGTTCCAACCGCAGATTTCTACCGATACCGGCGGTATCTCCGGGTTCGAGGCGCTGGCGCGGTGGGAACATCCGGTGCGCGGCCTGATCCCGCCCGCAGAGTTTCTTCCACTGCTGCAAAATCTTGGCAAGACAGACATTCTTGGGATGAAGATCCTGCGGGACGCGCTTTCCACACTCAAATCCTGGGACGCGGCGGGGTTCGATATACCTCAGGTCGGTGTGAATTTCTCTGCCGACGAACTGCGCGACCCAAAGCTGGTCGACCGCCTCACGTGGGAGCTTGACCGCTACGATATCACGCCGACGCGACTGACGGTCGAGATTCTCGAAACCGTTGTCGCCTATTCCCCCGAGGATACGATCGTGCGCAATATCAGGCGCTTGGCCGAGATGGGCTGTCAGATTGACCTGGACGATTTCGGCACCGGGCACGCCTCGATCTCGTCGATCCGTCGGTTCGCCGTGCATCGGTTGAAAATCGACCGCTCATTCGTCAAGAAACTCGACCGCGACATAGAACAGCAGCGCATGGTCAACGCAATCCAGCTCATGGCCGAACAGCTCGACCTCGATACCATTGCTGAAGGCGTGGAAACCGCAGGCGAACACGCGATGCTCGCCCAGCTTGGGGTCGGCCACGTTCAGGGTTTCGGCATCGCCCGCCCGATGCCAGCGTCCAGAACGATCCAGTGGATCAGCGATCACATTGCCAGGGTTCAGACGCCGCCACGCATCGGCAATAGCGCCGGCTAGGTCACCCTGCGGTAGCAATCGCACTTCCGGGGCGCAATTGCACCGCCACGCCCAGGTTCGCTGCGTACCTGTCGATCGCTTCGCCGCAAGCTGCGACACAGTTTTCACATCGCCACGAATCTGCTCTGACCCCTTGACCTTTGCTGCTGCACTCTGTTGAACGCCCCAAGCGATTGAAACTTGCACGGGTGGCCATCCAAGATGGACGAACAGAACCGCAATCTCCTGCTGGCAACGGGCCTCAGCCTGTTGGTGATCCTTATCTGGTTCCTGCTTTTCCCGCCGCCCGAGCCGGAAGAGACGCCGGAGACGACCGCCACCAGCACGTCCACGACGGAAACCGACACCACCCCGTCCGAGCCTGCGGGCGACACGGCCATTGTGCCAAGTACGGCCGACGACACCGCCACGACACCCGAGGCGCAACAGGCCGAAGCCGAGGCCGACGACACGCCGCGCATCGAGATCGACACGCCCACCCTGCAAGGCACTATCTCGCTGCGCGGGGGGCGGATCGACGATCTGCAGCTCAAGAACTACCGCGAAACGCTCGAACCGGACGCACCGATCGTCACGCTCCTGTCGCCCGTCGGCACCGACCGCGCCTATTATGCGCTCTTCGGCTGGGCACCGGGCAGCGGTCTGACGCCCGACCAGGTTCCCGGCGCGAACACCGTCTGGGACGTCGAATCCGATGGTCCGCTGACCCCCGAAAACCCGCTGGTCCTGACCTGGGACAACGGCGCCGGCCTGACCTTCCGCCGGGAAATGTCTGTCGATGACCGCTCGATGTTCAACGTCACCCAGTCGGTGCAGAATACCGGCGACAACGCCGCCTCCGTCGCGCCTTACGGCATCCTCGCCCGCCACGGTCTGCCGCCGGACCTCAAGAACTTCTTCATCCTGCACGAAGGCGGCATCAGCCTGACCGACGGCGAGCTGCGTGAGATCGACTATGACGATTTCGAACCCGCCGGCGCGCATGAGAATATCGCGCTGCAAGAGGCCGGCTGGTCCGGCTTCACCGATCACTACTGGATGACCGCGCTGATCCCCGGCCAGGCCGAAGGTTCGACTTTCTCGACCTTCCAGGATACCAACCGCAACATCTTCCAGACCAACATCAAGCAGCGCACTGAAACCGTCGCGCCCGGGCAGGAAGTGACCATCCAGACCCGCCTCTTCGCCGGCGCCAAGGAATGGGAGACCATCCGGCATTACCAGAACGACGAAGGCGTGACCAAGTTCATCGACTCGATCGACTGGGGCTGGTTCTTCTTCCTGACCAAGCCGATCTTCTGGCTGCTGCACAACCTCAACGAACTCATCGGCAACATGGGCTGGGCGATCATCGCGCTGACCCTCATCATCAAGGCGGTCCTGCTGCCTCTGGCCTACAAGTCCTACGTCTCCATGGCCAAGATGAAGGAACTTCAGCCGCAGATGGAGAAGATCAAGGAAAACGCAGGCGACGACCGCCAGAAGCTCCAGAAAGAGATGATGGAGCTCTACAAGAAGGAAAAGGTCAACCCGGCCTCGGGCTGCCTGCCCATCCTGATGCAGATTCCGATCTTCTTCTCGCTCTACAAGGTGATCTTCGTCACGCTGGAGTTGCGCCATGCCCCCTGGATCGGCTGGATCGACGACCTCTCGGCACCCGACCCGTCGTCGCTCTATAACCTCTACGGCCTGCTGCCCTGGGCCGCGCCCGAACCCGGCTCGATCCTGGCGCTGATCTTCATCGGCATCCTCCCTCTCTGCCTTGGCGTATCCATGTGGCTGCAACAGAAACTGAACCCGGCGCCCACCGACCCCACGCAGCAGATGATCTTCGCGTGGATGCCCTGGGTCTTCATGTTCATGCTGGGCAGCTTCGCGTCGGGCCTCGTGGTCTACTGGATCGCCAACAACGTGATCACCTTCAGCCAGCAATACCTGATCATGCGCAGCCAGGGCTACAAGCCGGACGTGTTCGGCAACATCAAGTCCAGCTTCAAGAAGAAGGCCAAGACCCCGCCGCCGGAGGACAAGTGATGGCAACCGTGGCCGCGCTCTGGCGTCACCCGATCAAGGGGCACGGCCGCGAAGCGCTGGACACGGTCACCCTGACCGAGGGCCAGACCATTCCGTGGGATCGCCGTTGGGCCGTCGCGCACGAGATGTCCAAGGCCGACGGGACCGAGTGGGTGCCCTGCGCCAATTTCTCGCGCGGGGCAAAGACCGGCACGCTCATGGCCATCTCGGCCAAGGTAGACGAGGCTGATGGCAGCGTCACGCTCTCCCATCCCGGCCGGCCTGATCTGACATTCGATCCCGAGCGGGAGCAGGACACTTTCCTCGACTGGGTTCGCCCGCTCATGCCCGCCGACCGCGCGCAATCGGCCCGGCTCGTACATGTGCCCGGGCGCGGCATGACCGACACCGATTATGCGTCGATCAGCCTGATCAACCTTGCCTCCAACGATGCCATGACCGACGCGATGAGCCAAGACATCTCGCCCCTGCGTTGGCGCGGCAACATTCACCTTACAGGCCTCGAGCCATGGGCCGAGTTCGACTGGGTCGGCCACACCCTGCGCATAGGCGAGGCTGAACTGAGCGTGCAGGAACCGATCCAGCGCTGCTTGGCTACCACCGCAAATCCGCGGACCGGCGAGCGCGACGCCGACACGCTCGGCACGCTGAACACCCGCTTCGGCCATCAGGATTTCGGCATCTACGCCACTGTCACACGCTCAGGCACGATCCGCGTCGGCGACACCGTGGAACCGATCTGATGGCGCTCCCCTTCCCCCTGGCTGAGGCGCCCAGCGCGGCCGCTACGGAATCCGGCCGAAAGCTCTTCGCCGGCGAGGTCACCTTCGTCAAGGGCGTGGTCGCCATGTCCGGCCTGCCCGACGCCGACCGTCCCGAGGTCTGCTTCGCCGGGCGCTCCAATGTCGGAAAATCAAGCCTTATCAATGCGCTGACGGGCCGCAAGGCGCTGGCCCGCGCCTCCAACACCCCGGGCCGCACGCAGGAAATCAACTATTTCGACCTCGGCGGCCGGACTTTCCTCGTGGATCTGCCCGGCTACGGCTACGCCAACGCACCTCTCCCGAAGGTCGAGAAATGGCAGGCCCTGCTGAAACAGTACCTCTCGGGTCGCGTCACCTTGCGCCGCGCCTTCGTGCTGATCGACGCCCGCCACGGCATCAAACCCGTGGACGAAGAGATCATGGCCCTGCTCGACAGCTCCGCCGTGACCTTCCAATGCGTGCTGACCAAGGCCGACAAGGTCAAGGTCGCCGAGCGCGACAAGATGCTGGCGCAGGTCCGCACCCGCCTTGCGACCCATGCCGCCGCCTTCCCCGAGATCGTCCTGACCTCTTCGGAAAAGGGCGACGGCATCGCCACCCTGCGCGCCATCATCGCCACGCTGGAATAACCAAAGATCGGCCCCGGCTTTTTCTTGCCGGAAATACTCACGGCACAACCGGCCCAACAGGTGACACCCCTCCATAAACGCGCTCGGCCCGCAATCCCGCTTCCCTCCCCCGAGGGGAGGGTCAGGGTGGGGGTCACCTAAAGTCTTGCGCGCCAGCGCCCGTCCGGTGATAACGCCTCGGAACAAGGATCACGCCCATGAAGACCCGAGACATGACCCGCGACAACCTCACCACCGCCCGCACCCTCAGCGAGGCCCTGCCCTATCTTCAGCGCTACGACGACGCCGTCGTGGTGATCAAGCTCGGCGGCCATGCCATGGGCAGCAACGAGGCGATGGCAACCTTTGCCCGCGACGTGGTGCTGATGCGGCAGGTCGGCGTGAACCCGGTGATCGTCCATGGCGGCGGGCCGATGATCAACCAGATGCTGGAAAAGCTGAACATCAAGTCCGATTTCGTGAACGGCAAGCGCGTCACCGACGAGGC
Organism: Roseovarius sp. THAF9; assembly: GCF_009363715.1. NCBI lineage: Bacteria > Pseudomonadati > Pseudomonadota > Alphaproteobacteria > Rhodobacterales > Roseobacteraceae > Roseovarius > Roseovarius sp. THAF9. The sequence continues at coordinate 264,994 of NZ_CP045404.1, read as the reverse complement.
CACGATGGAAGTGGTCGAGATGGTGCTCTCGGGCCGGGTGAATAAGCGGATCGTGCAAGCAATCAACGCCCAAGGCGGCAAGGCCGTGGGCCTGTCGGGCAAGGATGCGGGCCTAATCACCTGCGTGCCCACCGACCCCAAGCTCGGTTTCGTCGGCACCCCCGACAAGGTCGATCCCTCGATCCTGCACACGCTCTTTCAGGATGACGCCATCCCGGTCATCGCCCCCTTGGGCGCAGGCCGCCAGGGCGAGACCTTCAACATCAACGGCGACACCGCCGCCGGCGCCATTGCGGCGGCGCTTCAGGCCGACCGCCTGCTACTGCTGACAGATGTGGACGGCGTGCGCGACGGCGAAGGCAACATCCTGACCGAACTCACCGCGTCGCAGATCAAGTCTCTGACCGATCAAGGCGTCATCTCGGGCGGCATGATCCCCAAGACGGAAACCGCACTCGATGCGCTCTCCTACGGGGTGCGCGGCGTGGTCATCCTGGATGGGCGGCTGGACAACGCCGTGCTGCTGGAGCTTTACACCGAACACGGCTCCGGCTCCCTGATCCGGGCAGGATGAACGGCGCACACCACGTTGTGACCCTTCGTCTCTTTGCCGACACATGCGGATGCAATAAATATAACTCATGGAAAACGAGTTACTCATCCGCCTGTCCGTCTTCATCGGGCTGTTCGCGGTCCTGGCCCTGATCGAGGCCAAGGCCCCGCGCCGGGTGCGCACGCAACCCCGCAACACGCGCTGGATCACCAACTGGGCCATCGTCATCCTCGACACGCTGACCCTGCGCGCCCTTGCGCTCGCCCTGCCTCTGCTGGCCGTCGGCGCCGCCGTGGATGCCGAAGCCAATGGCTGGGGTCTGATGAACGCCATCGACATCCCCGGCTGGATCGCCGTGGTGCTAACCGTGCTGATCTTCGACCTTGCCATCTGGGTGCAGCACCTTGTCACGCACAAGATCCCGCTCCTGTGGCGCATCCACCGGGTCCATCACGCCGACCGTGATATCGACGTGACCACCGCGATCCGGTTCCACCCGGTGGAAATCGCGCTGTCGATGCTGCTCAAGATCGGGCTTGTCTACCTGCTCGGCCCGCCCGCTCTCGGCATCATCCTGTTCGAGATCATCCTAAACGGCACCGCCATGTTCAACCACGCCAACATCAAGCTGCCTCTGGGGCTGGATGCGGCCCTGCGCAAGGTTCTGGTGACGCCGGACATGCACCGCGTGCACCATTCCAACCAGCGCAGCGAACACGACAGCAACTACGGTTTCGCCCTGTCGATCTGGGACCGCATGTTCGGCACCTACATCGCCCAGCCCGCAAAGGGCCATGACGACATGACCATCGGGCTGGAGTGGCAGGACGACCGCCCGTCGCGCCTCGGATGGTCCCTTGGCCTGCCTTTCTTTCGCAAATGACGACTCTCGACGACATCGCACAGGCCGCAGCGCCGCACCATCTGGCCACGTTCGGCATGGTGACCGGGGCGGAGACGCCCGAGGGCATGAGCAGCCTCGTTCTGCTCGGCCCGAAGGAGCCCGGCTTCTGGCCTGCCTTCACCGCGTCGCCGGAATATGCCGACACTGCGCCCGACGCGATGGACCGCTGGTCGTCGCGCGTGATCGGCGGCCTCGCCCGGGATCTGGACGGCACCGCCTTCTTCCCCTTCGGAGGCCCGCCCTTCCAGCCGTTCGTGACCTGGGCCAGGGCCAGCGGTCGGGCGCATCAATCGCCGGTCGGCCTGCTGGTGCACGACACGGCCGGCCTGATGATCTCGTATCGCGGCGCGCTTGGGTTCGGTCACATCATCGACGCACCGGCGCCGCCGCCCAATCCCTGCGACAGCTGCGCCACCCGGCCCTGCCTCACCGCCTGCCCCGTCGACGCCTTCGCCACCGGCACCTATGACATCGCCACCTGCAAGGCAGACTTGGACAGGCCGGAAAATGATTGTATGTCAAAAGGATGCGCTGTGCGCCGGGCCTGCCCGGTCAGCCAGTCCTACGGGCGGCTGGACAACCAGTCTGCCTTTCACATGAGGGCCTTCAAATGAGACGTCTCGTCCTGATGCGTCACGCCAAATCCAGCTGGGGCGATCCCACGCTCGACGACCACGATCGCCCGCTCAACAAGCGCGGCAAACAATCGGCCAAGGCCCTGGGGGATTGGCTGCGATCGCAGACCATCGTCGTGGATGAGGCGTTGGTGTCGTCGTCCGTCCGCACGGTCGAGACGATGCAACGGCTCAAGGTCGATTGCGACCGGCAGGTGACCGACCAGCTCTACCACGCCGGTCCAACCCAGATGCTGAAGGTCCTGAAGCGTGCCACGGGACAGACCGTCCTGATGCTGGCGCACAACCCCGGCATCGCCTCTTTCGCGCACCAGATGATGGCCGAACATCCCGACCATCCGCGCTTCGAAGACTATCCCACCGGGGCCACGCTGGTCGCGCGGTTCGACATCGACGACTGGGGCGCTCTCACACCCGGCACCGGACGGCTCGAAGCCTTCGTGATCCCGCGCGAACTGACCGAGTGACAGGCGCGGGACCGCATCCCCTTTTCATCGGGTCCGAGATCTATCACGGCTCCAGTTACGGCGCGCGCCACCCGCTGAGCATCCCGCGCGTGCCCACGGTGATGGACCTGTGCCGCGCGATGGGCTGGCTGCCGCGCGACCAATTCCGCGTCAGCCCGCGCGCCAAGCCCGCCGCGCTGACGCGCTTTCACACGCCCGCCTACATCACCGCCCTGCAACAGGCCGAGGCAGCCCGAAGGGTGGACGAGCCGACCCGTCAGCGCCACCAGATCGGCACACTGTCGAACCCAATCTTCCCCGAAATCTACCGCCGACCGGCCACCGCCGCAGGTGGCTCGCTTCTGGCGGCAGACCTGCTGGCGCAGGGCGGGATCGTCTACAACCCGGGCGGCGGCACGCATCACGGCATGGCCGACCATGCGGCAGGCTTCTGCTATCTCAACGACCCGGTGCTGGCCATCAAGGCATTCCTCGCGCAGGGCCTCACGCGCATCGCCTACGTCGATATCGACGCGCATCACTGCGACGGCGTCGCCGACGCCTTTCATGGCGATCCGCGCGTGCTGATGATCTCGACCCACGAGGAGGCCCGCTGGCCCTTCACCGGCGCGCTCGACGACCGGGCCGGCAGCCATGCGATCAACCTGCCCCTGCCGCGCGGCACTCATGACGACGACTTCGCGCTGCTGCGCGACGAAGTCCTCCTGCCCGCCGTGCAGGGCTGGCGCGCGGAGGTCATCGTTCTGCAATGCGGGGCTGACGCTGTACTGGAAGACCCGCTTGCCCGTCTGGCCCTGTCCAACAACGCGCACTGGCAGGTGGTCACGGCCCTGAAACAGATGGCCCCGCGCCTGCTGGTCCTTGGCGGTGGCGGATACAACCCGTGGACCGTGGGTCGGCTCTGGTCCGGCGTCTGGGCCACGCTCAACGGCTTCGAGATTCCCGACCGCCTGCCGGAACGGGCGCGGTCGGTCCTCGCCGCCCTCAGCTGGACCCGCCAGCGCGGCGACCGGCCCGATCACCTTGTCGAAACGCTCCGCGACACGCCCCGCCATGGCCCCGTGCAAAACGAAATACGCCGCCGGGTGCAGGTCTTGCAGACCCGGCGGCGCGTTTGGGTGTAAGGCCCCGAAGGCCCCCGATCAGTGCCCGAGGATCTGGCTGAGGAACAGCTTGGTCCGGTCGCTTTTCGGGTTGTTGAAGAACTCTTCGGGTTCGTTCTGCTCCACGATCTGGCCCTGATCCATGAAGATCACTCGGTTCGCCACCTGCCGGGCAAAGCCCATCTCGTGCGTCACGCACAGCATCGTCATGCCTTCCTCGGCAAGGCTGACCATCGTGTCGAGCACTTCTTTGATCATCTCGGGATCGAGCGCCGACGTGGGCTCGTCGAACAGCATGATCCGCGGCTTCATGCAGAGCGACCGCGCGATGGCGACCCGCTGCTGCTGACCGCCCGACAGCTGGCCGGGATACTTGTCGGCCTGTTCGGGGATCTTCACCTTTTCAAGGAAATGCATCGCCGTTTCCTCGGCCTGCCGCTTGGGGATCTTGCGCACCCAGATCGGCGCCAGCGTGCAGTTCTCGAGGATCGTCAGGTGCGGGAACAGGTTGAAGTGCTGGAACACCATCCCGACCTCGGACCGGATCTTGTCGATGTTCTTGATGTCCGAGGACAGCACCGTCCCGTCCACCTCGATCCGGCCCTTCTGGTGCTCCTCCAGCGCGTTGATGCACCGGATCAGCGTCGACTTGCCCGACCCGGACGGTCCCGCGATGACGATGCGCTCGCCCCGGTGGACCGACAGGTCGATGTCACGCAGCACGTGGAACGTGCCGTACCACTTGTTCATGTTCTCGATCCGGATCGCGATTTCGTCCGAGACCTGCATTTGAGCGGTTTCCGCCATGGATAACCCTCCCCTTACCTGTGATCAGTGTTGAGCTCGCGCTCAAGCCACTGCGAATATTGAGACACGCCATAACAGACGACAAAGAACAGAAGCGCGGCAAAGCCGAAGAGCTCCCAGTAGACCCCGTTCCAGTCGGTCGAGGCCAGGATCGGACCCCGGATCATGCCGACCAGATCGAACATCGATATGACCGAGACCAGCGTGGTGTCCTTGAACAGGCCCACCGCCACGTTCACGATGCCCGGGATCGAGATCTTCAGCGCCTGCGGCAGGATGATCAGCCGCATCGCCTGGGCATAGTCCAGACCCAGGCTGTCGCCCGCCTCGTACTGCCCGCGCGGCAGGGCGGCGAGCCCGCCCCGGATCACCTCGGCGATATAGGCCGAAGCGAAGGCCGTGATCATGATGATCACCCGGATGATCAGGTCGAATGTCGTACCCGGCGGCAGGAAATAGGCCAACACCACGTTCGCCACGAACAACAGCGTAATCAGCGGCACGCCGCGGATGAACTCGATGAACACGACGCAGATCCACTTGATGATCGGCATGTCCGATTGCCGCCCCAGCGCCAGCGCAATGCCGATCGGGATCGAAAGCGAAACGCAGACCGTGCCGAGGATCATGTTGAGCATGAAGCCCCCCATGTCGCGCGACGCCACGGCCTCCAGCGCGAGCACGTTGCTCTCGCTGAAGAGCCCGGCCAGGATGATCGCCACGATCAAAACGCCAAGCCCGCTCAGCACCCCGATGCCGAAGCCCTTGCGCTCCATCGTCTTGAACGCCACGTAGGCCGCCGCAAAGCCAATGAGCAGGATCAACGGCGGCAGGATCGACCCGCCCCAGATCAGCCAGAAGGCCAGGAACGGATAGATCGCGGTGAACAGCAGCAGTTTGCTGGGCAAGTACTTGAAAAACATCACCGGGGCCGCCGCCGCAAACAGCAGCAGGAAGGCCAGCGCCGGACGCCAGTAAAGCTCGCTTGGATACTTGAACCCGAACAGAAGCTGATTCCAGCGGTCGCTCAGCACAGCAAAACAGCCGCCGGTCGCACCGTCCAGGATCTCGCGGCATTCGCGGATCGACGTGGCATTCCAGATCCCGTTCAGAATCCAGGGCAGCGTTGCCGCCAGCAGGAAATAGATCACCAAGATCGCCGCGACGGTAAGCACCGAGTTCGGGATCGTCGCGAACAGGTTCTGCTTCATCCACTTGGCAACGCCGGTTTCCGCCGCCGGTGGCGGCGATTCCGGCAACATGGTGTCGCGGACATAAGCGACGGATTCTGCGTGTGTGTCAGACATCTCAGCGCTCCTTCAGCCGCACGGCGTTGTTGTAAACGTTCATCACCGCAGAGATCCCGAGCGAGATCAGCAGGTAGAACAGCATCAGCAAGAGCACGCACTCGATGGCGCGGCCCGTCTGGTTCAGCGTGATGCCCCCCAGCGTCGCAGTGATGTCGGCATAGCCCACGGCAATCGCCAGAGACGAGTTCTTGGTGATGTTCAGATACTGCGAGATCAGCGGCGGGATGATCACCCTCAGAGCTTGCGGCAGGATCACCAGGTTCATGATCCGGCGCGGACGCAAGCCAAGGCTCGCCGCGGCCTCGGTCTGACCTTTGCTGACGGCCAGGATACCGGCGCGGACGTTCTCGGCGATGAAGGCGCCGGTATAGATCGACAGCGCGAACCAAAGCGCGATCAGTGGTGCCCCGATTTGAAGACCACCGCGAAAATTGAAGCCGCCAAGTTCCGGGAAGTCGAGCGAAATGGGCTGCCCCATGATGAAGAACATCAGGATCGACGGCACGAACAGGATCGCCAGTGACGGCCATCCCGTCGGCAACAGCCTACCCGTGTCGAACAGCAGTTTCTTGGCATAAGCGCGATAGGCGAACACCCCGACAATCGACAGGATGAACGTCACCACGACCACCATCGACCCCGGCCCCCAGATCGGCATCGGCACGTATACGCCCCGGTTGGTAAAGGCGACCGACCCCAGGATCATCGACGCGTCCGCATCCTCACCCCGGAAGGCCCTTGGCGCCGGCAACACGGCCGTCATGATCGTGAAGATGATGATGATCCAGATCAGCACCGGCACGTTGCGGAACGCCTCGACATAGCCGGCCATCAGCTTGCGCACCAGCCAGTTGTTCGATAGGCGCAGCACGCCCGCGATCACGCCGAATATGGTCGCTGTCACGCAGGCCAGGAACGCCACCAGAAGCGTGTTCAGGATACCGACGATGGCGGCGGTCAGATGCGAACTTCGGCTGGTGTACTCCACCAGCGTCTGGTTGATGTCATAGCCCGCCGGCTCGCCCAGAAATTCATAGCTGATGTTCAGCCCTGCGGCCCGCAGATTCAGCACCAGGTTGTAGCCCAGGTAGGCGATGATCCCGATCAGCACCATCAGGGCGATGAACTGGAATGTGTAGGAACGATAGCGCGTATCGTTCAACAGCATAGACGGTCGAAACGACTCCTGTTGAGGGTCGGTTATTGTTGTCATCTGGAAGTCCCCGTTGGCGGCCCGGATTATTGTATGCGCTTTTGCGCGGGTGGGCCTGTCCTTGGTTTAGATGCGCGAAGGGCGCGGAGTGATCCGCGCCCTTCGACTTGGTATCTTAGCGGAACGGCGGCGAGTAGAGCAGGCCACCATCGGTCCACTGCGCGTTCAGGCCGCGCGCCAGACCGATCGGCGTGGTCTCACCGATGTTCTTCTCAAAGAGTTCGCCATAGTTGCCGCCAGCCGAGATGGCCTTCACGGCCCAGTCGGCCTCGAGGCCCAGCATCTCGCCAAGGTTGCCCTCGGTGCCGAGGAGGCGGTTGATCTCCGGGCTGTCACCGGCGGAGGACGCCATGTCGGCGATGTTGGCGCTCGTGACACCCAGCTCTTCGGCCGCGATCAGCGCGTTCAGGGTCCAGCGAACCACGTCGCCCCACTCGTTGTCACCGTGACGGACCAGCGGGCCCAGCGGCTCTTTCGAGACGATCTCGGGCAGCAGCACGTGTGCCGACGGATCTTCGAACGCGGCACGCGTCGCGGCCAGGCCCGAGGCGTCGGTGGTGTAGACGTCGCATGCGCCAGCCAGGTACTGCTGCTGCGCTTCGGCGTTGGTTTCGATCGGAACCGGCTCGTAGTTCATGCTGTTCTTGCGGAAATAGTCCGCCAGGTTCAGCTCGGTCGTGGTGCCGGTCTGAATGCAGACGGTCGCGCCGTCCAGATCCTTGGCCGACGAAACGCCCAGTTCCTTGGGAACCATGAAGCCTTGACCGTCATAGTAGTTGATGCCGACGAATTCGAACTTCAGGTCGACATCGCGCGAGAAGGTCCAGGTGGTGTTCCGGGCTAGCATGTCGATTTCGCCCGAGGCCAGCGCGGTGAAACGCGTCTTGCCGGTGGTGGGCACGAATTCGACGGCTTGCGGGTCACCCAGCACGGCGGCAGCGACAGCACGGCACACGCCGACGTCAAAGCCATCCCAGTTCCCGTTGGAATCCGGGGCGGCAAAGCCGACCAGGCCGGTGGTCACGCCACAGTTCAGCGTGCCGCGTGCCTTGACGTCGTCAAGCGTCGCGGCTGCAGCCGCGCCAGCCGTAAGGCCGGCCACCGTCAGCGCGCCTAGAAATACGGATTTTTTCATGTTTACCTCTTCCTGATGTATCCGCCCGATCTAGGGCGGTTTAGTCGATCCAATAGGACCGGAGCGATACTGTGAAAGGGGTTCCCCCCACGTCAGTGTGCATAAGTGTGAGTGGATTCATTCCTGAACGTCAAGACCCGTGTCACGAAAAACGATGGTCTCAGGCCAATGTTTCCGTATGGGAAACCACCATTCAGGACCCGGTCTCGCCGCGTTGCGCCAGATCGTGAAAGCGCTTGGCATGCAGGAATTCGGCGCGTTTGACCGCCTCGACCGCGCGGGCTTCCTCGTCAATGCCCCATTGTTCTTCCTGCCAGCGCTCGTCGAGGCGCGAAATCTCCCACAGGTCCTCTACGGGCCGGGCGTCCTGCATCGCGGCAAGCCCGATCACCAGAGAGCCCGACAAGCCCACGAGATCGTGAAAGGCGGTGAGGGCGAAATTGTCCATCGCGTGCACTTCTGCTGAAAAAAGCGCCAATGCATCTGTGTCCTGCGGACGGTGCATCACGCTCGCCACCGGCACCAGCCGCGCCCCGTACCGCGTTTCCGCCCAGTCCAGCAGCGGGTCCCACGCCTCGGCCTGCCGCCGCACAAGGCTGTCGGGGCTGTCCGCGCGATAGCATAGAAGGTCCGTATCGCCGTAACCGGCCAGCATATCGGCCACTTCGGCGTGCTGATGCCGCACCTTGTCGATGGCCGCATTGGCCGACCGTGTCACCGGCATCGTGCCCGGTTGAATCAGGTCCACCTGCGCGTCCCACTCGACCGCAATCGCCTCGGCCAGAGGGCGCGTCGGCACGACCATCGCGGCCTTCGCCGGCGTCTTGACCGCCCGGCCATCCAGCCGGATGCCGAACCCGCCCCCTTCCTCCACGACGGTGGCCTCTTTCCAGAATCGCTTGGCCTTCCACTCACTCATGCTGCGGCCTCCCATATCTGCTGCAACAGGGGCGGCAGGGCGTCGAAACTGTCGATCATGTGCCGCGCCGCGCTCAGCGCCTCGCTTGGGTGATAACCCCAGCCGACGCCGATGCCCGCGACGCCCGCCGCGGCAGCCATCTCCATGTCGAAACTCGTGTCGCCGATCATCACCGCCGGGTGCGGCTCCAGCCCGGTCTCGGACAGGGCCGCGCGAATCATCGACGGATGCGGTTTTGACGGATGATGGTCGCTGACCTGCTGGGTGATGAACATCCGCTCCAGCCCATGCCCTTCCAGTAGCTTGTCCAGCCCCCGGCGCGACTTGCCCGTCGCCACGCCCAGCAGCGTCTCGGGCTGCGCGTTGAGCGCCTCCAGCACCTCCCGCGCCCCGGGATAGAGCGGCGAGGATTGCGCTGCCCCGATCTCGGCCCGCAAGGCAATGTAGGCTTCCTTGTACCATTCCACCATGCGATCCCGCATCCCGGAATCCACCTCCGGCGCCAGCAACGCGATGGCCCGGTCCAGCGACAGCCCGACAATCGACAGGATCGCCTCGCGCGTCGGTGCGTCCCGCTCGGCCCGCGCAAAGGCATGGCTCATCGCCGCGACGATATCCGCCTGGCTGTCCACCAGCGTGCCGTCCACGTCGAAGATCACCAGCCGCAACGCAGTCATCGCAGCGCCTCGAACGGATCTTCGGCGGCCAGGTCCGGCGTCCAGCCCATCGTTTCGAACGTGTTGGCCATATGTTCGGGCAACTCCGCTTCTATCACCACGGGCTTTTTCGTCACCGGATGCTCGAACGCCATCGTCCGCGCATGAAGGTGCAGCTTGTTCGAGATGATCCCGCCCAGCTTCGCCCCCCAGCCGTCGCCAAGGTTCTCCTGGCTAGACCCGCCATATTTCCCGTCGCCCACGATAGGATGGCCGATCTCGGCCATATGCGCGCGCAACTGGTGGGTCCGACCGGTGATGGGCTCCATCGCCACCCACGACGCCCGGCTCGCCACCCGGTAAAGCGTGGCATATTGCGTGATCGCCCGCTTGGCGCCCTTCGTCCGGTCCACCTCGCCGGGATGGATGCAGACCATCTTCTCGCCCTCGCCGCGCGCGCCATGCCCCCCGGCCTTGACCAACCCGTACTTGATTTCGCCCAGGTAGGGCGTCGGCACACCGGCCACCACGGCCCAATAGATCTTGCGCGTCTCGCGGTGCCGTATCGCTTGCGTCATCGCCGCCGCCATCGCCCGGGTCCGCGCCAGGATCAGAACGCCGGACGTATCCTTGTCCAGCCGGTGGACCAGCCGCGGCGCTTCCTCAAACCCGAACCGCAGCGCATCGGCCAGCCCGTCCACGTGCCGGGTCAGCTTGCTGCCTCCCTGCACCGGCAGGCCCGGCGGCTTGTTCAGCGCGATGATATGGTCGTCGCGATAAATCACCGCGTCCCGGATCATCTTCGCGTCGGCATCGGAAATCTTCGTCTTCTGCTTCTCGACAGGCGCACTTTCCACCTCGCCCGGCTCCGGCAGGGGCGGCACGCGCACCTGCTGGCCCTCTTCCAGCCGCGTGTTGGCCTTGACCCGTCCGCCATCGACGCGCAGCTCGCCCTTGCGGCACATCTTCTCGATCCGGCCCTGCGCCACATGCGGAAACCGTCGCCGCAGCCATCGGTCGACCCGCTGGTCGCCCTCGCCGGCCTCCACCGCCAATGTCTGCACACCGCTCATGCCCAGATCCCCCGCGCCAGCCAGACGCCCAATGCCAGCCCGAGGATCGACAAGGCGACCGACAGGATCACGTAGAGCGCCGCCGTCCCCACCGCGCCGCGCTCATAAAGCGTGAACGCCTCCAGCGAAAAGGCTGAGAAGGTCGTGAACCCGCCCAGCACACCGGCGATCAGGAACGGGTTCAGATGCGTGATGTCCTTGTGGAACGTGTAAACCACCACCATCCCCATCAGGAACGACCCCAGGATGTTCACCGGCAGCACGCCCAACGGAAAGCCGCCAGAGACGTGACGCGCCACCGCCTGCCCCACGCCGAAGCGCAGCATCGAGCCCATGGCGCCGCCAAGGCCCACCTGAAGAAAGGTCATCCACATGGCCGCGTCTGTCGCCTCTGCCCCCGGTTTTGTCAAGCTGAGCAGGCTTGGCTTGCATGCGCCGTGAACAACGCTACGCTGCGTCAACCAAAGACCCGGAGCCCCCCGATGCAAGACCCCGACAGCTTCCTGCGCCGCCTGTTCGACCGTGCCGTGGAAGTGGCCGACCCGATGCAAAGCCTCGCCGCTCACCTTCCGCCCCACCCCGAGGGCAGGCTCGTGGTAATCGGCGCCGGCAAGGCCAGCGCCCGCATGGCCGAGGCGGTCGAGGCGGCCTATGGCCCCTGTGAGGGGCTGGTGATCACCCGCTACGGCTATGCCCGCCCCTGCGAAAAGATCGAGATCGTCGAGGCGGCGCATCCCGTCCCGGACCAGGCCGGCGTCGACGCCACCCGCCGGATGCTGGCACTGCTGGACACCTGCGGCGAAGGCGACACCGTTCTGGCGCTTATCTCCGGCGGCGGCTCCGCACTCCTCTGCGCACCCGCCGACGGAATCACGCTCAACGAAAAACAGGCACTGACCGACGCGCTGCTGGCCTCCGGCGCGCCCATCGGCGCCATCAACGGCATCCGCAAGCAGATCTCGGCGGTCAAAGGCGGCAAACTGGCCGCCGCCGCCTACCCCGCCAGGATGCTCGCGCTCTTGATCTCCGACGTCCCCGGCGACAACCCAAGCGACATCGCCAGCGGTCCCACGGTGGGCGACACCGGCACCCCGGCCGGTGCCTTGGAAGCCCTGGACCGCTGGAACGTCACGCCGTCGCCCTCCATCACCGATTACCTGACCGCGGGCGGCAACCCCCTGCCTCCCGACGACCCGCGCCTCTCGACCGTGGAAAACGTGATCTACGCCGCCCCATCGCAATCGCTCGCCGCCGCTGCCGAAATTGCAAAGGCCGAAGGGATAGACGTGCATATCCTGGGCGACGCCCTCGAAGGCGAGGCCCGCGACGTCGCCGCCGAACATGCCGCCCTTGCGCGCAAGGTACAGGGCGACAAACCCGTCCTTCTGCTCTCGGGCGGCGAACTTACCGTCACCCGACGCGGCAACGGCATCGGCGGGCCCAACGCCGAATATTGCCTCGCGCTCGCCGTCGCGCTTGACGGCGCGCCCGGTATCCACGCGCTGGCCTGCGACACCGACGGCGTCGACGGCGCGGCCGAGGTCGCGGGCGCGATCATCTCGCCCGACACGCTCACGAAAGCCCCCGACGCCGCCGACGCGCTCGCCATCAACGACGCGCACGGCTTTTTCGGGCGCATCGGCGATCAGGTCGTGACCGGCCCCACGCTCACCAATGTCAACGACTTCCGCGCCATTCTCGTCCTGCCCAAACCATGACCCTTCCGCCCGACCTCTCCGCGCAGATGACCGAATGGCGCCATGCCTTTCACCGCATGCCGGAACTGGGCTTCGACCTGCCGCGCACCAGCGCCCGCGTGGCCGACCTGTTGCGCGGCTTCGGACTGGAGGTTCACACCGGCATCGGCCAGTCCGGCGTCGTCGGAGTTCTGCAAAAGGGCAACGGCACCCGCACCATCGGCATCCGCGCCGACATGGACGCGCTGCCGATCACCGAGCAGAATGACGTCGCCTACCGCTCCGAGGTTCCCGGCCAGATGCACGCCTGCGGCCATGACGGCCACACCACAATGGCCCTCGGCGCAGCAAAGACGCTGGCCGAAGCCGATGACCTCTCGGGCCGCATCGTCTTTCTCTTCCAGCCGAACGAGGAGCACGGCCAAGGCGCCGCCGCCATGATCGCCGATGGCGTATTCGACCGTTTCGGGGTCGAGGCTGTCTACGGGATGCATAACATCCCCGGCATGCCTGTGGGCCACTTCGCCACCCGCGCGGGGCCGATCACCGCCAGCGAGGCGCTTTTCGAGATTATCATCGAGGCCCGCGGCGGCCATGCCGCCCTGCCTCACATGGGCGCAGACGCCATCACCATCGGTGCCGAAATCGTCGGCGCGCTGCAAACCATCGTCTCGCGCAAGCTCGACCCGGCCCAGAATGGCGTCGTCTCGGTCACCGGCTTCGAGACAAACGGCAAACGCAACGTATTGCCCGGTCGCGCCACGCTGACCGGCGACGCCCGAGCGCTAACGCCTGAGGTCAACGCCAACATTGAGGTCGCCATGCGCCGCATCGTGGCCGGCATCTGCACCGCCCATGACGTCACCGGCCATGTCACCTACGACACGATCTTCCGCCCCACGATCAACGCTCCAGAACCCGTCGCCACGGCCACCGCCGCCGCGCAAGCCATCGGCGCACCGATGGATGCGGCCTGCCCGCCGAAACTCTTCTCCGAGGATTTTGCCGAAATGGCCGCCACGCGCCCGGGCTGTTTCGTGCTGATGGGCAACGGCACCGAAGGCGCCCATGCCCGCCCGCTGCATTCGGCGGATTACGATTTCAACGATGCGGCCCTAGCGCACGGGGCCGCATTCTGGACAGCCGTGGCGCGCGAGGAACTGAAAGATGTTTGAAGATCGGATGCGCGATCTCTGCGCCCGCATGGACAAGGCCGGGATCGACGTCGCACTCGTCACCGACGACGACAATGTCTACTACCTGACCGGCTACTACGACTACTTGCACATGGAATTCGGCCGCCCCACGATCCTCGTCGTGTCTCGTGATGGGCGCAGCCTTCTGATCACGCCATCGCTGGACGAGGCCGCGGCGCGGTCCAACGCCAGGGTGGACCGTATCGCCGCTTGGAATGACGGCATGGGCGACGAATGGCGCGCCGAACTGCCCGAGGCTCTGTGCGATGCCGAAACGATCGCCGTCGAGCCCGATCACATGCCGCCACTTGTCCGCGCCTATCTCGGAACGCTCGTCTCGAAGGATCGACTGACCTCCGTGACTCCGATCCTCGCAGACATGCGCATGATCAAATCCCGGCAGGAACTTCAGCTGGCCCGGCACGCGGGCGAGGTTGCCACGGCCATGATGCAGGCCGGGCGCGACGCGATCCGCGCCGGGACGCCCGAATACGAGGTCGCCCTGGCCATATCTCAGGCCGGCACCCGCACCGCCGCGGCCCTGCTGGCGGCGCACTACGAGGACGCGGGCATGTCGCCCAACACGCATTTCCTGCAGATCATGGCGTCCGGCCCGGAAATCACCAAGACGCATCACCGCGCATCGACCCGCATCATGCAGGCGGGCGAGCCGGTCTTCCTGTGTTTCTGCGGCATGACCAATTTCCATCGCTTCAAGCTTGGCTTCGACCGGACCTTCTGGATCGGCTCCGCCCCCGCCGACCAGGTCGCGCTCTACGAGGTCGCCATCGCCAGCCAGCAGGCCGCGCTGACCGCGCTGCGCCCCGGCGTCACCGCCGAGACAGTGCACGCCGCCTATGCCAACGTCATCCAGTCGGCCGGGCACGATTATCCCTTCCGCTGCGGACGCGCGACGGGGTTCAGCTTCCTTGAAAGCCCACAACTGGTCACCGGCGACAAGACGGTATTGCAGCCTGGCATGGTGTTCGCGGTCGACGGATCGGTCTCATCCGAAACGTTCCGGGCACAGGTCGGCGACAGCTTCATCGTGACCGAGGACGGCTACGAGCAGATCACGCACCATTCCAAGGCGGTCGAGGACGTGGTGCTCTGATCGCTACTCGGCGGCTTCTTCCGACGCGGGTTTGCGCTCGAACGCGGTCCGTCCGACGCTGTCATAGGCGATGAACCCGGCCCGCTTGGCGTCCTTGACCGAATAGATGTTGCGCAGATCGGCCATACGGGCGACGTTCATGCGCCGCGCGATCCGCTTCAGGTCCAGCGCCCGGAACTCGTTCCATTCCGTCAGGATCACCACCAGATCGGCATTTCCCACCGCCTTGTAGGGGTCCTCGGACCATTGCACGCCCGGCAGACGTTCATGCCCTTCCCGCTCGCCCTGCGGGTCGCAGATGCGCACCTTGGCCCCCCCGCCGACCAACGCCGGCACGATGGTCAGCGACGGCGCTTCTCGCATGTCGTCGGTATTGGGTTTGAAGGTCGCCCCCAGCACCGCGATGATCTTTCCGTTGAAGCTGCCCTCGCAAAGGTCCAGGAGCTTGTCGATCATCCGCCGCTTCATCTCTTCGTTGACCGAAATCACCGTCTCGGTGATGTGCAGCGGCACGCCGTATTCCTGCCCTGTCCGGGCCAGCGCGCGGGTATCCTTGGGAAAACAGCTGCCGCCATAGCCGGGACCTGCATGCAGGAACTTGTTACCGATCCGCCCATCCAGGCCCATGCCTCGGCTCACCTGCTTCACGTCCGCGCCGGTCCGCTCGCACAGCGCGGCAATCTCGTTGATGAAGGTGATCTTGGTGGCCAGAAAGGCGTTGGCCGCGTACTTGATCATCTCGGCGCTTTCCAGATCGGTGGTCAGGATCGGAAACTCGCGCAGGTAAAGCGGGCGATAGATGTCCTCCATCACCTCCGCCGCGCGCTGCGACTGCACGCCCACGACCACGCGATCGGGCTTCATGAAATCCTCGATCGCGGCCCCTTCGCGCAGGAATTCAGGGTTTGAAGCGACGTCGAAATCCAGATCCGGGTTCGCCTTGCGCACGGCCTGTTTCACCTGCCGGTTCGTGCCCACGGGCACCGTCGATTTTGTGACGATGACGATATAGTGCTTGGCCAGCCGCGCCACTTCCTGCGCCGCCGCCATCACATAGGTCAGGTCGGCATGACCGTCGCCGCGCCGCGTCGGCGTGCCCACCGCGATGAATACGGCCTCGGCCCCGTCCAGCGCCTCTGGCAGGTCCTGCGTGAACGACAACCGCCCGGCCTCGACGTTCTTCCGCATCAGAACGTCCAGCCCCGGCTCATAGATCGGCACCTCGCCGCGGTTGAGTTTTTCAACCTTGGCGGCGTCCTTGTCGACGCACACGACGTCATGCCCGAAATCCGAGAAACACACCCCGGAGACAAGCCCGACATAGCCGGTTCCAATCATCGCAATCTTCATCGGGTTTCGCCCCTGATCTGCCTGTCGCCCCGCCTTTCTTATGCGGTTCCGGTTCCCCGTCAGTCAACGCGCATCTGCGACGGGTCGGCTGCACTATGCGTTCTATGCCACAAATGGCTCATGCCGGCGCGCACCATTGGACAGGGCGCGGCAGCGCTTGTATGAGAATGGTCACAAAAACGTCACGGGGCAAAAGGTGCGGGTGCATGGCTGACAAACTGTTCGGGACCGACGGCGTCCGGGGTGAGGCCAACACTTGGCCCATGACCGCCGAACTGGCGCTGAAGCTGGGTGCCGCCGCCGGGCGTCACTTTCGCCGCGACAATCAGGAACACCGCGTGGTGATCGGCAAGGACACGCGCCTGTCGGGCTACATGATCGAATATGCCCTGACCGCGGGTTTCGCCTCGACCGGCATGGATGTCTTCCTGCTCGGCCCGGTGCCGACACCCGCCGTGGGGTACCTGACCCATTCGCTGCGGGCCGATGTGGGCGTGATGATCTCGGCCAGCCACAACCCGGCCAGCGACAACGGCATCAAGCTCTTCGGCCCCGACGGCTTCAAGCTGTCGGATGACTCTGAGGCCGGGATCGAGAAATTGCTGCAAGAAGGCGTACGCCTCGCCAAGCCGGAAAACATCGGCCGCGCCAAGCGGTTCGAGGACGCCCGTGGCCGCTACGTCGAGTATGCCAAGACCACTTTTCCCTATCGCGGACGGCTCGAAGGGCTGCGCATCGTGGTCGACTGCGCCAACGGCGCAGCATACAAGACCGCCCCTGCCGTGCTGTGGGAACTGGGTGCCGACGTGATCTCCCTCGGGGTCGAGCCCAACGGCACCAACATCAATTTCGAATGTGGCTCCACCCACCCCGAGGCCGCCGCGCGCAAGGTCCTGGAAACCCGCGCCGACCTGGGTATCTGTCTTGACGGCGACGCCGACCGCGTCGTCCTGATCGACGAAACCGGGCATATCGCCGACGGCGACCAGATCATGGCCCTCATCGCCACCCGCTGGGCCGCCGAAGGCCGGCTGAAGGGCGATGCGCTGGTGGCCACGGTCATGTCCAATCTCGGGCTGGAACGGCACCTCGAATCCAAGGGCATCGGCCTCAAGCGCACAAAGGTCGGCGACCGCTACGTGGTCGAGGAGATGCGCGCCAGCGGCCACAACCTGGGCGGCGAGCAATCTGGCCATATCGTCATGACCGATTATGCCACCACCGGCGACGGGCTGATCGGCGCGCTGCAATTCCTCGCCTCGATGGTGGAAACCGGCCAGAAGGCCAGCGAACTGGCGCGCGTCTTCACGCCTATCCCGCAAAAGCTGGTGAATGTCCGCTACCAGTCCGGCCAGACCCCGCTCGAGGCCGATATGGTGCAACAAGCCATCGCCGACGGCGAAAAGAAACTGGGCAGCGACGGGCGCCTGCTGATCCGAAAGTCCGGCACCGAGCCCTTGATCCGCGTCATGGGCGAGGCCGTCGACCCCGCTTTGCTGGATACGGTGCTGGACGATGTCGTCGGCGCGGTGAAACAGGCCGCCACATGACCGATCCGGTTGTGTGACACTGGGGCGCGGGCAAGACGGAGCCACCCCGCCTTGCCCAAGACAGCTAGTTCCTTCCGTTGGCGATGGTATTCGCCACGTCGTTGTCATCGACCGGAGCGCCGGAAGCACGGATCAGGTCCGCTACTTCCCAGTCGCCGTTCTCTGGCCCTCCGGTTGGCAAGAGCGCCGTAATCGCGGGTTCATCAGCCGGCGTCCACCCGGGCTCGTTCTGCACCCAGCCTTTCGGATCGCCATACAACAGACCGCCAAAGACCTCGGCCACGATCGTCGAGCCCACGTTTCCGAGCATCCGACCGGAATTTGCCGCCGGAATACTCGCCGCTTCCTTGAGGATATAGTGCCACAGAATGTCTTCATGCGGGTCGTCGATGGCATGGGGGGCAAACCCCATCGCCTGGGCAACGGCGGTGCCTGATGGAATCTCCATCCGCCAAGACCTTAGAAGGTTGAGCGTTGCCAACAGATTTGGCTTGCCCGGCCCCTCTGGGATCTTGCTGACCGCAGAGCTCAACTTCGGATCGATCCGCCGCGCGGGTTGCGGGAAAAACTGCTCGACCGACGACGACATTTTGAAATACCAGTCCCATTGCACCGTATGCTTGTGGGGGAAGAACCGAAAACCGCGTAGATCGTGCTGTCCCGAATTGGTTGGATCGAAGATAGGCAATTCGCGCGAGGTAGGATCGTTCGGATCGAACCCCAGGCCGACGTCCGAGTTCAGGTTCACTAGATAGCCGGGCCGGATCAGCGAATGACCAAAACGATAAGCCGAAACCGAGAACTCCACCGGCATGAACGGGTTCTTTTCCCACTTGTAGAAACGGGCGCCGTTGACGAATTTTCCGTCCACGAGCCGCAGCACCTCGGACCAGATGTCGTTCTTGGTCAGCCGCTTGATGAAATCGTTCCAAACGACGTACTGGTAGAACCACCTGACGATTCGCTGCGCCGCGTGGAACTTGTCCTGATCGATCTCGAAATGGGCGGCGGTATCGTCCGGGTCCTGCCCGATAAGCTGGCCGTAAACGGCATTGTGAAGCCGCAGCATCGCAAGCTGGAACTGACTGACGATGACGTTCTCGTCGTTGCGCATGTCGCCGATCAAGGCACGCCCCTGCACGTTGCGCGGCAAATCGGGCTCATTGGACCCTTCTGTCGGGTTGTCCTCGATGTCGCGCTGCACTCTGCCGATCAGGAACATGCCGCCGCGGTTCGTGTCGTACATGAAAGGTTCATCCGCGGGACCCTCGCCATAAAGGCAATCAAGGTCGAGCCGGGGTGTGCGAAAATTGTGCAGCTTGTCCGGATCGTTTTGCCGCATCAACGATGAGGTCGGATCGAACGTAATGTCGTGGTCCACGAACTGCCCGAAATAGGTATAGCCAGCCGGAAGGTTGGCATTGTCGAGTTGGTCGTCACCATCGGTCTCGGCCATGGCGTTGGCTGCGAACGCGCGGATGTCGGCGTCGATCTGTTCCTCGGTGTCGCCGGGCGGCGACCACGGTGGCAAAGATCGGAACATGCGACCGAAGGGACCTTTGTAAGAACTTGACCGTGGAACGTGAACCGTCTGCGCCGGGTAAGATGATCTGGACATGAATCGCTCTCCTGAAAATGAAGTGTCAGCTTACATTTTGCAGTGGCGCGTATTGCCCAACGGTTCGTTACCCCACCCTTCCCCAAGGGGCATCTCCCGCGCATATAGTACTCAAATTCAAGCGGACCCGCTAGGGTGTTGTGATCGGTCCGTGACGCGCATGGCTGTTCCTTCGCGCCCGGTTCACCTCCAGAAACGGGCGATGCGTCTCACCCAAACGATGCAAGGCCCTGACAGCAAAGCCTACCGGCACGCGCTCTTCTTCAAGACAGCCGCCGCTGCGTCGTCGCCACCGTATCCACCGCGCCATCCTCGATGACCACACCAAAGAGCCGCTCCGCCTCCTCGACCGTGTACCGCCCCAGCCGCACATCCTCGGCCACCAGGCCCGGATGCCGCTGCATCGGCTCGCCAAAGCCACCGCCGCCGGGCGTTTTCACCCGCACCCGGTCGCCGGGACCAAGCGGAATGTCCTGCTCTTTCGACAGGTGCAACGGTGTATAGGGCACGTCGCCCCGCCACACCGTCACCTCGTTGGGCGCGCCGTCGCCGCCGCCCATCGCGCCCTGCGGCCCAAACCGCCCGTGATCCATCACAAAGCTCGCCTTGGCCTGCCCGCGCCGCAACTCCACCTCGTAATCAAGGCCGAACCCGCCGCGCATCCGGCCCGCGCCGCCCGATCCTTCGCGCAGTGCATAGCGGTGGTAAAGCACCGGAAAGGCCTGCTCCATGATCTCTACCGGCGGGGCCTTGGAAATCCCGATGGTGGAACAGCCGTTGGTGATCCCGTCCCCCTCGGCCCAACCGCCATAACCGCCGCCGGACAATTGGTACATCACGAAATCCCGATCACGTTCCGGATCGTGCCCGCCCAACGCGAAGTTCCCGCTGGTGCCCGCCGGTGCCGCCGTCACCCTGTCCGGCAGCGCCTGCACAAGCGCGGCAAACACTGCCTCCGCGATCCGTTGGCTGACCTCCGCCGCGCAGCCCGACACCGGGCGCGGGTACTGCGCATCCAGGAACGTGCCCTCGATCCACGTCACCTCCAACGGCTCGAACGCCCCCGCGCTGATCGGCACGTCGGGAAAGATATGCCGCATCGCCAGGTAGACCGAGCTGAGCGTCGTCGCACGGACCGAATTCATCGGTCCAAGGCACGGCGCCGCAGATCCGGTGAAATCGAACACCAGCCGCTCCGCCTCGCGCGTGACGGTCAGCCTTATCGCCAGCGGCTCATCGACCACGCCATCGCTGTCGATCCACGCAACGGAGTCATAGGCGCCCGCCGGGATCTCCCGGATGAAACGCCGCATCTGCTGTGCCGCGCGGTCCCGCAACGCGGCAATCGCCGCCTCGACCACCTCGTCGCCATAGCGATCCATCAGCGCGCCCAGCCGCTCGGCCCCCAGATCCAGCGCCGCGGCCTGCGACCGCACATCGCCGATCCGCTGATCAGCCACGCGGATATTGGAACAGATAATGCTGTAGATCTCCGCATCCATCTGCCCCCGCTTGAACAGCTTCACCGGCGGCAGGCGCAGCCCTTCCTGCTCCACCGCCGTGGCGCTGGCCGAGAACCCACCCGGCACCGCACCGCCGGTGTCAGGCCAATGCCCGGTATTCGACAGCCAGCAGAACAGGCGATCCCCGCGATAGAAGGGCCGCGCAAACCGCACGTCCATCAAATGCGTGCCGCCCAGATACGGGTCGTTGACGATATAGATATCCCCCGGCTCCGGCGCGCCAACGCGCCCGTCCCCGATCATCTCGATCAGCGTTGCCGTGGAGTATTGCATCGTGCCGACGAAGACCGGCAGGCCACCAGCGCCCTGCGCGA
Source organism: Roseovarius sp. THAF9 (assembly GCF_009363715.1). Lineage (NCBI taxonomy): Bacteria > Pseudomonadati > Pseudomonadota > Alphaproteobacteria > Rhodobacterales > Roseobacteraceae > Roseovarius > Roseovarius sp. THAF9. The sequence goes on along the minus strand of NZ_CP045404.1, from coordinate 243,857 downwards.
TCAACGCCCCATCGGCAGCGGCGTATATCCCGTCCGAACGGTCATTCGCCTCGGCAATCACCGGCGAAAACGCGGCCCTTGAGAACGCCAGGTCCATCTCGTCGCAGACCTGCTGCAACCCGGCCTGGATGACCGACAGCGTGATCGGATCAATGGTCATGGCGCCTCTCCCACCGCGATCAGGATATTGCCATGCGCGTCTCCCGTCGCCACGCAGCCCGGCTCTATAAGCACCGTCGTGTCCATCTGCGCCACGATCCCCGGCCCTTCCAGACGGAACTCCAACGGCAAGTGGTCGCGCCAATAGATCGGCGTCTCGTGCCAGTCATCCTCGAACCGCACGCGCCGCGATGCCTGCCGGGCCTCTTCCAGCGTCGCCTTACGTCCCGCCGGGTCGACAAGCACAGACAAATCCAGCGGCTCACGCTCTCCGATGACCGAGCAATTGGCGTTCACCACATGCGCCCGGATCTCGGGCAGCCGCACCTTGAAGCGCGCAAAATAAATGTCCTCGAACAACGACTGAAGCTCCTCCGGCGTCACGTCCGGCCGCTCCAGCGACACGCGCAGCAGGTGGGTCTGCCCGGCAAACTGCATGTCCACGCTATAGACATGCCGCACCCCGGTCATCGCCACGCGCTCTTTCTCCAGCATCGCCTTGCCCGCCGCAGCCTGCGCCGAGAAGACCGCCGCCAGTTCGCCCGCCTCCAACGCATGCACGGGCCGGTTCACCGTCTGCACGAAATCGTGCCGCAGGTCGGCCACCACGCAGCCCAGCGCGTTGGTGATCCCCGGTCGGGCCGGCACCAGCACGCGCGGCACGCCCAACTCCCGCGCCAACGCACAAGCATGCAGCGGCCCAGCCCCGCCAAAGGCAAACAGCGCAAAATCCCGCGGGTCGGCCCCCAGCGACAGCGACACCATGCGAATGGCCCCGGCCATCTTGGTATTCGCCATGCGGATCACCGCCAGCGCCGCGTCCGTCACGTCCAGCCCCAGCGGCTCGGCCAGTTCCCGGGCAAAGGCCTGCGCCACGTCGCTTGCCGCGACGTCTCCGGTCTTGGCCAACTTGGCCGCATCCAGCCGCCCCAGGATCAGGTTCGCGTCCGAGATCGTGGGCCGCTGCCCGCCCCGCCCATAACAGATCGGCCCCGGATCGGCCCCGGCACTCTCCGGCCCCACATCCAGCAGTCCCGCGACGTTCACCTTCGCGATGGACCCGCCCCCGGCCCCTACCGTGCGCACGTCCACCATCGGCACGTGGATGGGCATCGCGTACTCGATCTCGATCTCGTTCGACACCGGCGGCTCGGCCCCCCGGATCAGCGCCACATCGGTCGAGGTGCCGCCCATGTCATAGGTGATCAGGTTCACCAACCCGGCCTGCCGACCCGTATAGGCCGCCGCCATAACGCCCGAGGCCGGCCCCGACATCACCGTCTTCGCCGCCTCCGGCGCCACCAGCCGGGCCGACACCATGCCGCCATTGCCGTTCATCACCAGAACGTCGTGGTCATAGCCGCCCTCCGACAGGCTGTCGGTCAAACGCTTCAGATAGCGGTCCAGAATGGGCTGCACACTTGCATTGACCGCCGCTGTCACGCCACGCTCGTATTCCCGGCTTTCCTGCAAGATCGCATGGCCAAGGGTGATGTGCTCGTTGGGCCAAACCTCGGCGATGATCTCCCCGGCGCGCGCCTCATGCGCCGGGTTGGCATAGGCATGCAGGAAATGCACCACCACCGCCTCACATCCCTCGGCCAGCAACCGCTCCGCCGCCGCCCGCACCGCGTCCTCGTCCAGCGGCACGACGACCTCCCCAGCGGCATCCACCCGCTCGGGCACCTCGATCCGCAGGTCGCGCGGGATGATCGGCGTGAATTCCCCCGTCATTCCATAGGCTTGCGGCCGCGTCCGCCGCCCCAGCTCCAGCACGTCGCGAAAGCCTTGCGTGGTGATCAGCCCCGTCCGGCTCAGCTTGCGTTCCAGCACCGCGTTCGTCGTCGTGGTGGTCCCATGCACGATCAGGTCGATCGCCGCCAGTTCGGCTCCGGAGGCCTCAAGCGCGTCCATCACACCGAACGCCTGGTTCTCGACCGTGGTCGGCACCTTGGCCAACCGCACCTTTCCGCTGGCCGGGTCAAGCTGCACAAGGTCGGTGAACGTCCCGCCCACGTCGATACCCACGATCGTGCCTTTCTGCCGGTCTGTCATCTTCGTCCCTTGCCTGCACTTCTCGGACCGTCCGCGAGGGGTCGGAAAAAGTCAATCTCGGGGAGAGATCTCGTATCTTTCCCCGAACAAATCGTCACACTCTTTCATTAACCTGTGCTAATGGGAGCTTCGGCAGGGGCGAAAACAGCCTCACCACGGAAAGAGGACACATAAATGCTAAGCGAATTCAAAGACTTCATTGCCCGCGGCAATGTCATGGACATGGCCGTCGGCATCATCATCGGCGCGGCCTTCACCGCCATCGTCTCGTCGTTGGTCGCCGACCTGATCAATCCGATCATCGGGCTTGTCACCGGCGGGCTGGACTTCACCAACAACTACACCGTTCTGTCGGGCGACGTGGCCGAGGGCGCCTCGCTGGAAGCCGCTCGCGAGGCCGGCGCCGCCGTCTTCGCCTGGGGCGCGTTCGTCATGGCGATCATCAACTTCCTGATCATCGCCTTCGTCGTGTTCATGCTGGTGCGCTACGTGAACAAGGTGAAGGACACCGCCTTCAAGGAAAAGGAAGAAGCCCCCGAAGAGGCCCCCGGCCCCAACGAGATCGACTTGCTCGTGGAAATCCGCGACGCGCTAACGAAACAGGCCGCGTCTTGAGGTCACAGCAGGGCCCGTTCCACTGACGGGTCCTGCGGTTCGATTTCAACAGGCGCGGTCGCCTACTCCGCCGCGACCTTGATCACCGGCTCCATTCCGGCCAGCTTCACCTCCGCCAGGTGACATTTAAGCTGGTGCCCGTCATCCAGCGTTCGCATCGGCGGCACCTCGACCTCGCACAGACCCGCCGGCACCTGCGATTTCCACCGGCACCGCGTCTGGAACGGACAGCCCGAGGGCGGGTTCATTGCCGACGGCACATCGCCTTCCAGCACGATATGCGTCTTCTCGACGCTGGTATCGGCAATCGGCACCGCCGACAGCAATGCCTCGGTGTAGGGGTGATAGGGCGGCGCAAAGACTTGTTCGGTGGTGCCCAGTTCCACCACATGGCCCAAGTACATCACCATCACCCGGTCGCTCAGGTATCGCACGATGCTCAGGTCATGGCTGATGAACAGAAGCGTCGTCTTCTTCTCGCGCTGAATCTCCATCAGCAAGTCCGTCACCGCCGCCTGCACGCTGACATCCAACGCCGACACCGGCTCGTCCGCCACCACGATCCTCGCACCCCCGGCAAAGGCCCGCGCGATCCCCACGCGCTGTTTCTGCCCGCCCGAAAGCTGCCGTGGCATCCGGTCCGCAAACTCGCGCGGCAGCTTCACGAGGTCCAAGAGCCGCATCAACTCCGCCCGCCGCTCGGTGTCGTTCTTGCCCACGCCGAACACTTCCAGCGCCCTGATGATCTGCCGCCCCACGGTCATCGACGGGTTCAGCGTGTCGAACGGGTTCTGGAACACCATCTGGATATCCGCCACCGTCTGAGTGTCCCGCTTCTCGATCGGCGTGCCCTCGATATTGCGGTTGTCCAGCAGGATCTGCCCGTCCGTCGCTGTCTCCAGCCCCATCAGCACCTTGGCAAAGGTCGACTTGCCACAGCCCGACTCGCCCACGATGGCCAGTGTCTCGCTCTCCCGCGCCTCGAAACTCAACGTCTCGTTGGCCTTCACGACCTTGGTATCACCGCTTTTGCCGAAAAGCGCGTTCGCCGCCACCTCGTAATATTTCTTCAGGTTGTCCATCTTCAGGACGACCTCACCCTTCTCGGTCGCCTCGGTCGCCACGCTGGCCTTCACCGGCGCATTCCAGTCGATCTCGTCAAAGCGCAGACAACGCGAGGCATGGCGGTCGTCACCCGGCACGGGCTCCATCGGGATCCCCCCCGCCCGGTTACAGCGCCCTTCTTCGAAATAATCGCAACGCGGCCCGAAATTGCAGCCCTGCGGCCGCTCATGCGGCAAGGGAAAGTTCCCCGGAATCGCCACCAGCGGCCGCGCGTTCTTGTTCGCCCCCGGCAGCGGAATCGACCGGAAAAGCGCCTGCGTATAGGGATGCCGCATCTTGTCGAAGACATCGCGGATGCTGCCCGTCTCCACCGCCTCACCGGAATACATCACGCAGATCCGGTCACAGGTCTCCAGCACCAGCCCCAGGTTGTGGCTGATGAACAGCATCGACGTGCCGTATTTCTTGCCCAGATCCTTCACCAGCTCGACCACCGCGGCCTCGACCGTGACGTCAAGCGCGGTCGTCGGCTCATCGAGGATCAGCAGCGACGGTTTCGACATCAACGCCATGGCGATCACGATCCGCTGTTGCTGCCCGCCCGACAACTGGTGCGGAAAGGATTTCAGGATGCGCTCGGGATCGGGCAGCTTCACGTCCCGCACCACGTCCAGCGCGCGCTGCCACGCTTCCTTCTCGCCGATGCCCTCGTGGATCATCGGCACCTCGATCAGCTGCTTGCCGATCTTCATCGCCGGGTTCAGGCTCGCCATCGGCTCCTGGTAGATCATCGCGATCTCATTGCCGCGAATATCGCGCAGCTCCTCTGCGCTCATCTCGCTCAGGTCGCGGCCTTTGAATTTGATCGTGCCGCCCACCACCCGACCATTCACGCCGAGGTCCTGCATCACGCCCAGCGCGACCGTGGACTTGCCGCAGCCGCTTTCGCCCACCAGCCCTACCGCCTCGCCCGGCTGGACCGAGACCGAGAAATCCATCACCGCCGGGATCTCGCGCAGCCGCGTGAAGAAGGAAATCGACAGCCGGTCGATCTCCAGGATGGGGCCGTCATGCGCTTGCAGTTTCGACATCTCTCATATCCCTCTCGAAATCCCGTCCCGGGCCTGACCCGGGGCCTCACCGCCAGAGGCCCCGGATCGGGGTCCGGGGCAGGTTGGTCGCTAATCCCTCAAGCTCTCTTCCCGCAGCCCGTCCGCCAGAAAGTTCAGCCCCAGAACAAGGCTGAGCAGCGCCAGCGCGGGCGGAATGGCGATATGCAGGATATTGGCCGACAAGAGCCGCCGCCCGTCGATGATCATCTTGCCCCAGTCGGCGCTCTCGCTCTCCAGCCCCAGCCCGAAGAAGCCCAGCGTGCCCAAAAGGATAGTGGTGTACCCAATCCGCAGGCAGAAATCGACCAGCAGCGGCCCCCTTGCATTGGGCAGGATCTCCCACAACATGATGTACCACGGCCCCTCGCCCCGCGTCTGCGCGGCGGCCACGTAATCGCGCGTCTTGATGTCCAGCGCCAGCCCCCGAACGATGCGAAAGACCGTGGGCGAGTTGACAAAAACCACCGATACGAACACCACCAGCAGGTTCGGAGGAAAGCTGATGATTCCCGTCGGGTCCGCGTCCCATGCGATGCCAAGATAAATCCACGTTCCCACGACCAGCGTGATGCCGACATACAGATTGCGCTTTGACGCCTGTGTTCGGAACCTAGAGTTCCACAGGACCGTAAGGAAGACGATCGGAAAGATGAACAGCGTTCCCGCCATGATCCTAGGTATCAGCGTCTCCTTTATCTCCGGCGTCACCAACAGGTAGAACAGCAGGATCACCGGAAAGGCCAACACCAGGTTCGCCAGGAAACTCAGCACCGTGTCGAACCGCCCGCCATAATACCCCGCCGGCAGGCCCAGCGTGATCCCCACCATGAAGGCGAAGATCGTCGCAAACGGCGCGATCAGCATCACCTTGATGCTGCCATCCACAACCCGGCTGAACACGTCCCGGCCCAGGTTGTCGCCGCCCAGCAGGTAATGCGCGCCCGCGTTCGGGTCCGGCTCGCCGATCAGCTTGGTATAGGGCTCGCCGGGCAGTGCCTTTTTCATCATCGCCGACTGGTCCAGCGGGTCATGCGTGCCCACCATGTCCAGCGCCCCGGCAAAGAACGCCGTGAACACCCAGAACAGCACCAGCGCCAGCCCGATCATCCCGATCACGCTGTCGAACAGCTTGCCGTAAAGGCCAAGCCTGCGCTTGAACACGATGGAAATCGCAAAGGTCACGGCCACCGCGATCAGCGGCGCCGCGAATTGCTGCACCATCTGCAAGAAGATCCCGCTCCAGCTCAAGGGGTCCATGTCCGCTCTCCTCCCCTCAGCTGACCGAAATACGCGGGTTCAGGTAGACATAGCCGATATCCGAGATCAGCTGCGTCACCAGCACCACGACGACCGAAATGACCGAAATTCCCAGCAACAGCTCGATGTCGTTGTTCCCCGCCGCCAGCACCAGCGCCCAGCCGAAGCCCTTGTAGTTGAACAGCGTCTCGACGATCACCACGCCGTTCAGCAGCCATGGAAACTGCAGCATGATCACCGTAAAGGGCGCGATCAGCGCGTTGCGCAGCGCGTGTTTCATCACGATGTTGGGAAAGCTCACACCCTTCAGCCGCGCCGTTCGGATGTATTGCGAGGTCATGACCTCGGCCATGCTGGCCCGCGTCATCCGCGCGATATACCCCATGCCGTAGACCGCGATGGTCAGCACCGGCAGAAAGAAATTCTCGAAGGTGATATTATCCATCGCACTGGTCGCCGTGCCCTTGAACCATTTCAGGCCCACGGCCGAACTGGCGAACACGGCAATGAACAGAACGCCCGACACGTATTCCGGCGTCGCCGTGGTCCCGATCGACAAGGTCGACAACGTCCGGTCCAGCTTGGACCCTTCCCGCATTCCCGCCAGCACCCCCAGGATCAGTGCCGACGGCACCATCAGCAGCATCACCCAGAACATCAGGATGCCGGTCAGCGCCAGCTTCTCGCCGATCACCTCGTCCACGTCTTTCTTCAGCCGGTTGGAATAGCCCCAGTTGCCCTGCAACACCCCGCAGAATGCCGGCGCCTCCTCTATGGGCGTCTCGGGGGCCGCGCATTTCGCCCGCACCTTCCCATCCGTCCCCTCGATGACATACCCCGGCAGCACACCCAGCCACTGGCCGTACTTCACCAGCGTCGGCTGTAAATACCCGTTGTTCTTAAGATAGCTTTCGACCTCGGCATCCGACATCCGCATGTTGCCCTCGGTCTTCGCCATCTTTTCCAGGTTCGGATAAAGATTGGTCAGGAAAAAGACGATGAACGTCAGGCAAAGCGCCGTCAGAAGCATCACTCCGACACGGCGCAGGATAAATCGGCCCATATGGCGATGCCCCCGGCTGGCTCTACGGTTATTGTTATTTGTAAGACCATAGAGCCGCGCCGGTCCAGTCACGTATTCCAAATGCGACCTCAGGGAGGTCGCAAAACGACATTACGCAGTTTGCAGCAACCGCGCTTCGCCACCGTGCAGAAACAGCCCCGGTCGAACTGCGACAAATCCACCGGGCTCGGCGGTGTCCATGTTTTCCGCAATGTATGAATAGAAGCCTCGGCCCCGATCTTGCACTCGCCGGGCCGCTTAAGTCGCCACGCGGTCATCTGTGACCAGCCGCGCATAATCGACCATCAACCATTGCTATAGACTGGTCGTGGCCGTTAGAACTTTTCCATGCCAAAGGTACCATCGCAGCGTTTCGGCCGGACGTTTGAACGGCACTGAAATGCCGGAGAAGCCCTGCTCTGCAGCAGGCCTTTTACGGCGTTCTCGACGTGCTGAATACGTATCGAGATATGCCACGAGTCGAGGATGTGGCGGACGTTTCCACCGACGGCGTTGCGGACGAGGTTTGGCAGGGCTGGTTCCCCGTCCGACATCCCCGTGACGGTTTGTTTGTGATCCCAACCGAGTTCCCTCAAGTCTTGGCGAAGCTGGCTGGCGGGTGACAGGATCGCCTGTTGGACAAGGGCGAAGCGACAGCACCTATCGTGGCTTTCGATCTTGCCGAATACAATATCGAGGTTTCGCGTCTGGTATTCCGGCCAGCATCGAATATGCGCTCCATCTACGAAGATCCTCAAAGCAGGGGCATCTTCGGTGGCCACCGTAAATACCCGCTCAGTCTGCTTGCTGGCGCAGATTCCCCGGGCAACTTTGCCCGGTCGATTGCGCACCGATGTATTCACCTGCTTCGAACGCGTCGCATTTCCGGGGTCGAGCGATCCGGAACAAAGTGAGCGAAAGGCGACAGCGGTCAGCCCAAGACAACTTCGGATTTTGCATTGCAGGCGCAACGGCGGATGCGCGGCGCATTGGCCTCGAACCTGCGGAAGAGTGTGTCGCGTATCCGCGACCGATAATCATCTATAGCCCGAACCCCGTCGCAGTCGAGCAACACCCCGAACCCCTCAGCCTGCGTGCGCCGAAACAGGCGGGCTGACCATCTCGGTCGAGAAGTTCATCATCGACATCGAGGTGCTGCAAATCTTCGCCGAGCTCTTCAAACCGGTCGAGGTCATCAACGCAACGCTCGTTTATTACGCCATCGCCGACGTGCGCCAAGGCGGCCATTTCTTTGTCACGCAGTATAGGCCTTCTATGCGCGGCTACCGTCCGACTGGTCCAACTTCGAGAACTCCCGCGGCCGGGGTGCGGTAGACACGACCGAACGCGGCAACCGCATCGTTTTCGAAACGCTCGCCGCGCATAAAGACCCCGCACTGCCGCAAGACCGGCTAGAGGCCATCGACGCCTTCATTGCCAAACGCACCGAGGAAGGCGGCGCGGATATCGAGCAATGAGTACGGTGCCGCGTGCGGCAATCAAGCGTAGGATGGGTGAAAACCCACGCGGATTTTACCCTTTCACCACCATCTGCGGCGAGATCACGTCGATCCCCAGCGCTTTGCCAACGGCGAAATACGTCAACTGCCCGGCATGCACGTTCAGACCGTTCAGCAGGTGCGGATCATCGGCGCAGGCCTGCTTCCAGCCCTTGTCTGCCAGCGCCAGCATGAACGGCATCGTCGCATTGCCCAGCGCGATGGTCGAGGTCCGCGCCACGGCGCCCGGCATGTTGGCCACGCAGTAATGCATGATCCCGTCCACGTCATAGATCGGGTCGGCATGGGTGGTCGCCTTCGAGGTCTCGAAACACCCGCCCTGATCGATGGCCACGTCCACCAGCACCGCGCCCGGCTTCATGTCCGCGAACTGCGCCCGGCGAACCAGCTTCGGCGCTTCGGCCCCGGGGATCAGCACCGCGCCGATCACCATGTCGGCCTGGCCCAGATGCTCGGCCAAAAGGCCTTGCGACGAATACCCGGTGTTGAACGTGCCCGAAAAGACGTCGTCCAGATACCGCAGACGCGGCAACGAGCGGTCCAGCACGGTCACGTCCGCGCCCATGCCCGCCGCGATGCGCGCTGCATGCGTGCCGACGACACCGCCGCCGATCACCAGAACCTTGGCCGGGCCCACACCGGGCACGCCGCCCATCAGTACGCCACGCCCGCCATTGGCCTTCTGCAGCGTGTAGGCGCCCACCTGCGGCGCCAGGCGACCCGCAACCTCGGACATCGGCGCCAGCAGGGGCAGCCCGCCGCGCTCGTCCGTCACGGTCTCATAGGCGATCGCGGTACAGCCGCTTTCCATCAGGTCCTTCGTCTGCTCCGGGTCCGGCGCCAGGTGCAGATAGGTGAACAGCAGCTGCCCTTCGCGCAGCATCTTGCGTTCACCGGCCTGCGGTTCCTTTACCTTCACAATCATGTCGGCAGTGGCAAACACCTCTTCCGCCGTGTCGATGATCGTGGCGCCGGCGGCGACATAATCCGCATCCTCGAACCCCGCGCCTTTCCCGGCGCCGGACTGGATGATGACATCATGCCCATGGGACACGGCCTCTCCGGCGGCGTTGGGGGTCATCCCCACGCGAAATTCCTGCGGTTTGATCTCTGTCGGGCATCCGATTTTCATGTCGCACTCCTCCTTCGCGCTTTGAACTAGTTTATCGCACCCCCGATGAAAGGGGTTTGATATTTTACCCGTGATTGCCGTAGAAACCGGGATATTCTTCGAAGCAACGGCGTTTTCCTAAAAGGTTTTGCCCCGAATGACCCTCGATACGATGGATCGTCGCCTTCTTGCCGTCCTGCAGAAACGCGGCCGCATTTCCAACGCCGACCTGGCCGAGGCGGTGAACCTCTCGCCCTCGGCCTGTCATCGCCGGGTGCAGCGGCTGGAAACCGACGGCTACATCAAGGACTATGTCGCCCTTCTGGACCCGCGCCGCATGGGGGTGCCCACCACCGTCTTCGTCGAGATCACCCTGACGACCCAGGCCGACGATGTGCTCGACGCGTTCGAAACCGCCGTCGCCCGCATCCCCAACGTGCTGGAATGCCACCTGACGGCAGGCACCGCCGACTACCTGCTGAAACTCGCGGTCGAGGACACCGAGGATTTCGCCCGCATCCACCGCCAGTACCTCACCCGTCTGCCGGGCGTTGCCACCATGCAATCCAGTTTCGCCCTGCGCACGGTGCTACAAACCACGGCCCTGCCGGTTTAAGTCAAATCCGCCGTATTTTCCTTTCGGTAATCAACATCACCTTAGGCACTTGACGTGATGCTGCACCCCCGGAGTGGTGGGCATGACCAAGACGTTTTACGGCATAGATAATGAATTTGCGGTTGCGACCGGTGCGAATGTCAACGACACGCCCGGGCAATCGTCTTTCGACTATCCGCCCAACAGTTCACGGGACCTGATCGTCACCTCTAACGCGGGCGACAGCGATCCCAACCTGTTCGAACTGGGCGAGACCTACGACGTTCAATATTCCGGCCCGGGCGGCACGCACCTCCTCGAAGACGCGGTCGTGATCCGCACCGACCCGTCGCCAGACTCCGGCGGTGTCATCGTCTTCGAAGGCACGGACAGCAACGGTGACCCGGCCCAAGTGGTCTGGACCCCGGACTTCGACCTCGAAACCTGGTATTTCGATAATTTCACCAACGGCCAGCCGCCCAAATTCTACACCGCGGATCAGCACGCCAGCTATAGTCACGCGGTCAATTGTTTCGCCGCCGGCACCTTGCTTGAAACCCCGTCCGGCGCCCGGCCCGTCGAGCATCTGCGCCCCGGTGACCGGGTGCTGACCCGCGATGCCGCGCCCCGGCGCATCCTCTGGGCAGGCGCGCGGCGCATGGCGGGCGACGGGCCCGCCTGTCCGGTCCGCTTCGCCCCCGGCATTCTTGGCAACACCCGCCCGCTGCGCCTGTCTCAGCAGCATCGCGTCGCGATCTGTTCGTGGAAGGCCGAGCTGCTCTTCGGCACGCCAGAGGTCCTTGTGCCCGCCAAGGCGCTGGTGGGCCAGACCGGCATCACCTTCGCACCCTGCCGCTCCGTGACCTATGTCCATCTTCTGCTCAAGGATCATCAGCTTGTCCTGGCCGAGGGCGGCGCGCCCTGCGAAACCATCCTGCCCGGCGTGATGACCGAGGACTGGCTGATCGAGGAAGCCGCCGCAATCCTGCGCGCCGCCGGCACCACGCCCTATCGCGCGGCACTGCCGATCCTGACCTACCGCGAGGCCCGCTGCATCGCGGGCACGCGCGGCCGTATCCGCGCACCTGCCTTCATGCGGCTTTAGAAACAGGGAAAATTGAAAGGGCCCCGGTTCGTTGACCGAGGCCCCCTCCGACGCGCATGATCCGTGAGTGACAGCGCAGCCGGATACCCTTCCGCTACCCTTTTTTAGCCGCCAGGCGGCTGAGCGGTGTATGGGAAAAAACATGGGCTTTGACCCGTAAGGAAAACCTTACCTTTGGCTGTGACGTTGCGTCACTTTCCCGCAAAAACCCCGGTGTTTCCACCGGGGCTTTCCGTTTCTCGAAGACTGCGGATTTTACTCGTCCGCCGGCTCTTCTTTCTTGGCTTCCTCGCCGGTCTCCTGGTCGACGACCTTCATCGACAGGCGCACCTTGCCGCGATCGTCAAAGCCCAGCAGTTTGACCCAAACGTCCTGACCTTCCTTCAGAACATCCGACGGATGGTTCAGGCGGCGGTTCTCAATCTGGCTGACATGCACCAGTCCGTCGCGCTTGCCGAAGAAATTCACAAAGGCGCCGAAGTCCACGATCTTCACGACCGTGCCCTTGTAGATCTTGCCCTCTTCCGGCTCTGCCACGATCGAGTGGATCATGTCGTACGCCTTCTGGATGGCCTCGCCGTTGGGCGACGCGATCTTGATGACGCCTTCGTCGTTGATGTCGACCTTGGCGCCCGACACCTCGACAATCTCGCGGATCACCTTGCCGCCCGACCCGATCACTTCGCGGATCTTGTCGGTCGGGATCTGCATCGTCTCGATGCGCGGTGCGTGAACCGAGAAATCACCGGCTTCCGACAGCGCCTTGCCCATCTCGTTCAGGATGTGCAACCGGCCGGCCTTCGCCTGCTCCAGCGCCTTTTCCATGATCTCCGGCGTGATGCCTGCGACCTTGATGTCCATCTGCAGCGACGTGATACCGGCTTCGGTTCCCGCCACCTTGAAGTCCATGTCGCCCAGGTGATCCTCGTCACCCAGGATGTCGGTCAGGATGCCGTAGGAACCGTCGTCTTCCAGTACCAGGCCCATGGCCACACCGGCCACCGGCGCCTTCAGCGGCACACCGGCGTCCATCATGCTGAGCGACCCACCACAGACCGACGCCATCGAGGACGAGCCGTTGGACTCGGTGATCTCGCTGACGACCCGGATCGTGTAGGGGAAATCCGTCGGCGCCGGCAACACCGCCTGCAGCGCGCGCCATGCCAGCTTGCCGTGACCGATCTCGCGCCGTCCCGGAGGACCGACGCGACCCGCTTCACCGACCGAATAGGGCGGGAAGTTATAGTGCAGCAGGAAGTTCGAGCGGAAGTTGCCGTGCAGCGCGTCGATGATCTGCTCATCGTCGCCCGTGCCCAGCGTCGTCACGACCAGACCTTGCGTTTCTCCGCGGGTGAACAGGGCCGAGCCATGCGTCCGCGGCAGCAGCCCGGTTTCCGACACGATCGGGCGGACCTCGTCGAGGCTCCGGCCGTCGATCCGCTTGCCGGACTTCACGATGTCACCGCGCAGGATCGACGCTTCCAGCTTCTTGAGCGCGGAACCAAGGTTCGGGTCTTCAAGCTGCTCTTCGGACAGCGATGCCTTGATCTCTTCCTTGGCGGCCGAAACGGCAGTCGTGCGTTCCTGCTTATCCTGGATCTTGTAGGCCGCGGCCAGCTTGTCTTCGCCCGCCGCCTTCACGGCCTCGTAAAGGTCGCTGTAATCCGGCGGCTGAAAGTCGAACGGTTCCTTGGCGGCGTCCTCGGCCAGGTCGATGATCATGTCGATCACCGGCTGGATCTGCTCATGCGCAAAGTTCACCGCGCCCAGCATTTCCTCTTCCGACAGCTCGTAGGCTTCGGATTCCACCATCATCACGGCACCCTTCGTGCCCGCAACCACCAGGTCGAGCCGCTGCTCGGGGTTGTTGCGCAGGTCGTGCATGTCCTCGACCTCGGGGTTCAGCACGTATTCGCCATCGGTGAAACCGACACGGCAGCCCGCGATCGGCCCCATGAACGGCGCGCCCGAAATGGTCAGCGCGGCACTGGCCGCGATCATTGCCACCATGTCCGGGTCATTGACCAGGTCATGGCTCAGCACGGTGCACATCACCAGCACTTCGTTCTTGAAACCCGGCACGAACAGCGGGCGGATCGGGCGGTCGATCAGGCGCGCGGTCAGGGTTTCCTTTTCCGTGGGCCGTGCCTCACGCTTGAAAAAGCCGCCGGGCACCTTGCCCGCGGAATAGTATTTCTCCTGGTAGTGAACGGTCAGCGGAAAGAAATCCTGACCTTCACGCGGGGCTTTTGCAAAGGTCACGTTGGCCATGACCGAGGTTTCCCCGTAGGTGGCGATGACCGAGCCATCCGCCTGCCGGGCAACCTTGCCCGTTTCCAGTGTCAGCGTATCCTCGCCCCACTGGATCGATTTTTTCACTTCTTTGAACATCTATCGTTTCCTAGCTGGAGGCCCTCCCGGGCGTATCCCGGGTCCTCCGTTACATTGGTGGCCCCATTGCCACCGACCCCTCCATCATCTCATGCGCCGGGGTCTAAGGCGTCACGTTTCAGATACGTGCGCCCATACAGCAGATCGGTCTGAATTGAAAGCGGCGATGTCGCACGGGCCACAGCCCGAAACACGCGCCCGGCGGCATATTGCACAGGACGGTCCTCGAACATCGTCATGATTGGATTTTCAGGGCTCGTCTCCGGGACAAGCCGCGCACCCTCACTGGGTCGGCTTGTCTGGCAGCGATCCGAAAACCTCTTCGGCCAGAACTTCGCCCGACAAGCTCAGCTTTTTCTGCCCGTGCGGGTCTTCCTCGACCTCAAGCCAGACTTTCTCGCCGTCCAGCTCGACATAGAACCGCCACTCGTCATGCTCGATGCTGGCAATCGCGTCTTCGGGCCCGAGCTGCCACGGCGCCTTGCCGAAGAACCTCTTCACATACCCCCCGAGTTGCCGGATATCCGTCCCCGGTTTCGTCGAAGTATTTGCCCAAGTCACCTGTGCCGGTACTGCCATCGCTTAAACTCCCTCCAGAGTTTAAAGGATAGCACGGTTCACAATTTTGTCACGATTCGCGGCAAAAGCCGGTCAGACCCGGCTCAGCCGATAGGCCCACGGGCCTCCAATCAGGCCCGTTCACGACCAACGGCTATCCCGTCAGGATCCCGCTCACCTTCAGCGCCCTTTGCGCGTTGCCCTCGACCTTCAGCTTGCCCGACATGTAGGCCATCACCGGGTTCTGCTCGCCCGAAAGGATGTCGCGAAAGACCTCGTCGCTGGCCATCAGCACCACATCGGCGTCCTCGTCGCCCGCCCGCGCGCCGGTCTCGTCCAGCATCACGCTGCCCGCGCCCTCGATCACCAGCTTCGCGGTGCCGCGAATGGCGCCTTTCGCCTTGGGGTCCAGCGTTTCGACATAACTCTCGATGATCTCGTTCATGGAATGACGCGCCTTCCGCTGTCCCGAGGGGCAAATCTCTCCATGCTCGGCCCGCCGCGGTCAACGCGAACCTTGCGTCACCAGCGGCTCAGCGCATCTTCGTCGGCATCCTTGGCATCCACCCAATCGGCGCCGTCCCGCGTGACTTCCTTCTTCCAGAACGGCGCGCGCGACTTCAGGTAGTCCATCAGGAATTCGGCGGCCTGAAACGCATCCGCCCGGTGGGGCGAGGACGTGGCGACCATCATGATCATCTCGTCGGGGGCCAGCGCACCGTGGCGATGAATGACCAGCACATCGCCCAGGTTCCAGCGTCTCTGCGCTTCCTCCGCGATCCCGGCCAGCGCCTTCTCGGTCATGCCCGGGTAATGCTCGATCTGCATCGCCTCGAGGCCCGCATCGATATCCCGCACGATGCCGGTGAAACTCACCACCGCGCCCATGCCACTCTGCCGCTTGGTGAAATCATTGACCTCCGCGCCAAGGTTGAACGCCTCTTCCTGCACCCGGATATCCAAGGCCTCAGCCCCCCGTCATCGGCGGAAAGAATGCCACCTCGCGCACCCCCGCAAGCGGCGCGTCGAAATCCGCCAACTCCTGGTCCACGGCCACGCGCAAAGCGTCCAGATCGGCAAAGGCCATCTCGTACCGCGCCTCCCGCGCCCGCAATTCCTCGACCAGCTCCCGCACCGTCGCGGCGCCGGTTTCAACCTTGTCCTTGGGGCGTCCGATCCGCTCCCGCACCCATGCGAAATAGAGAACATCCATGTGCTCAGTCCTTCAGGTAAGGCATCGCCTTGCGAAAATAGTCGAAGCCCGTGATCAGCGTCAGTCCGGCGGCCAGCCACAACAGCCACAGCCCCACGTGGCCGGTGACGACCATCCCGTCGAATTTCCACCGCAGCCCATGCAGATCCTCTTCGCGCCCCGCCAGCACATCGGCCACGATCTGTTCATTCATGCCCATGCTGGACATGCCGAAATAGTGCAGGAAAACACCTTGCGCAAAAAGCACCGCAATCGCCACCATCTGCAACGTGGTCTTCCACTTGGCCAGCCTGGTCACCTTCAGCGTTCCCGCCGTATCGCCCAAGAATTCCCGCAGGCCAGACACGAACACTTCCCGGAACAGGATCATCGTAGCTGGCAGCACGAGCCACGGCGACATCGACGAATACCCCAGGATCACCGCAAGTGCGATCACCACCATCGCCTTGTCCGCGATCGGGTCCAGCATCGTGCCCAGCTTGGTCGTCTGCTTCCACGCCCGGGCCAGGTAGCCGTCGAACCAGTCCGTGATCGCCGCACCGACGAAAAGCACCAGCGCAAACCAATCCGCCCACGGCCGGTTGAAGTAAAGAAACATCACCGCCAGCGCCGGAGCCGCCAACAACCGCAACACGGTCAGAATATTCGGAAGATTCCACGTCATACGCTCTAACTAGTGCGAACCGCCCCCGTCCGAAAGCCCTGATCAGGTTTCCACGGTTTCATCGTTCCCGAAATACTCCGGGGGTCTGGGGGCAGCGCCCCCAGCCGGTCGGCGCGGGCACAGCCCGCGACGAAGATCGCTCACCCTTTCTCGTGGAAATGGTCATAAACCTTCTGCGCCAGCGCCGCCGACACGCCGTCCACGGCCTTCAGGTCCGCCAGATTGGCGCGGCTCACCGCCTTGGCCGACCCGAAATGCGCCAGCAAGGCCCGTTTACGCGACGCGCCCACCCCCGCGATCTCGTCCAAGGGCGAGGCGCTCACCGCCTTCGTCCGCTTCGCCCGGTGCGTGCCGATGGCAAACCGGTGCGCCTCGTCGCGCAGCCGCTGGATGAAATACAGCACCGGGTCGTTGTGGCGCAGCGCCATGGGCCGCTTGCCCATCCGGTGAAACTCTTCCTTGCCGGCGTCGCGGTCCAGCCCCTTGGCCACACCCACCATCGGCAGGTCGCGCACGCCCATCTCCTGCATGATCGAATGCACGGCACTGACCTGCCCTTGCCCGCCGTCAATGAGCAGCAGATCGGGCCACAGCCCCTTGTCGCGGTCCGGGTCGTCCTTGATCAGCCGTTTCAGCCGCCGGGTCAGGACTTCTTTCATCATCCCGAAATCGTCCCCGGGGGTCAGCTCATCTCCCTTGATGTTGAACTTGCGATACTGGTTCTTCATCAAACCTTCGGGCCCCGCCACGATCATCGCGCCAACCGCGTGCGCGCCCTGGATATGGCTGTTGTCGTAAACCTCGATCCTCTCGGGAGGGCCCGGCAGATCAAACGCCTCCGCCACACCTTTCAACAGCTTGGCCTGCGTCGCGCTCTCGCTCATCTTCCGCGCCAGGCTTTCGCGCGCATTGCGCAACGCCGCCTCCACCAATTCCGCCTTCTCGCCCCGCTGCGGCACCAGCAGCTCCACCTTGCGCCCCAGCTTGCCGGTCAAAGCCTCGGCCATCAGGTCAGGGCTCTCGATCTCGTGGCTCAGGATGATCTGCCGCGCCGGGTCCTTGGTGTCATAGAACTGGCCCAGGAATGCCTCCAGCACTTCCGCCTCGGCCACGTCCGCGCCGACACGCGGATAGAAATCCTTGTTCCCCCAGTTCTGCCCCGCCCGGATGAAAAACACCTGCACACAGGCCTGCCCCTTCTCCAAGTGCAGCGCCACGAGGTCCGCCTCGCCGACCGTCCGCGGGTTGATGCCCTGCGCCGTCTGCACCTGCGTCAGCGCCTTGATCCGGTCGCGCAGCGCCGCGGCCCGCTCGAATTCCATCGCCGCGCTGGCCTCCTGCATGTCGGCCGCCAGCTTCTCCTGGATCTCGGTCGACCGCCCCGACAGATAGCGCTGCGCGTCCCGAACCTGCGCGGCATACTCCCGTTTCGAGATATATCCCACGCATGGCGCCGTGCAGCGCTTGATCTGGTATTGTAGGCAGGGCCGCGTGCGGCTCTCGAACTGCGTGTCGCTGCAATTGCGCAGCTGGAACACCCGCTGCAACTGTCCCAGCGTCCGGTTCACCGCCCCCGCGCTGGCGAAGGGCCCGTAATACTGCCCTTTCTCCTTCTTCGCGCCGCGATGCTTCTTGATCATCGGAAAGTCGTGCCCCGTGACCAGGATATTCGGAAACGACTTGTCGTCGCGCAACAGCACGTTGTAGCGCGGCTTCAGCTGCTTGATCAGGTTCTGTTCCAGCAACAGCGCCTCGGTCTCGGTCGCCGTGGTCAGGAACATCATCGACGCGGTTTCCGCGATCATCCGCGCGATCCGGGGCGTGTGCCCCGTGGGACGCGAATAGCTCGACACCCGCGCCTTCAGGTTGCGCGCTTTGCCGACATAGAGCACCTGTGATTGCGCCCCCAGCATCCGGTAGACGCCGGGCGAGCCGTCCAGCGTCTTGAGATACGACTGGATCACCTTGTGCCCGGTCTCGGGCGGGGCATCGCGGTCTGATTCGTGATTCGATTCGCCGGTCATTCGCTCTGGTTTGATTCTGCCTTTCGGGCTGCAATGGTTAGCACACACGCCGCAATAGGAAACATCTCCACTGATCGTGTGGATAACTCTGCGGAAAAGTTTCGGGCATCCGGATTTTTTCTTTGTTTTCGGCCTGCTTCGTTAAGTTGCACAAAAATTAAGCACAAAAACAAGGCATTGTTTTTTAACGATAAAAAATCCGTGGTATCCCAAATATATGAAAACATTAAAACTTTTGTAACGCTTCGGTAACCACGCGGCGCCCCGTGAACAAGTTGACGCAGCGTCTATACATCGACCCCCAGAACATCCGGCGTCTGCCATGCCAGATGCTGCCCGCCATCGACGCAGATCAGCTGGCCCGTGACCGCCTTTGCCTCCAGGAAATAGCCCAGCGCGGCGGTGATATCCTCGGGGTTCACGCCCCGCTTCAGAATCGTCCGCGCTCGCTGGTCAAAGAACTGTTCTTCGCTCTGCTCGGTGCTCTTCAGCGTCGGCCCGGGGCCGATCCCGTTCACCCGCACGCGCGGGCCCAGCGCCTGCGCGGCGGTGCGCGTCATCGTCCACAGACCCGACTTCGCAATCGTGTAGCTGGCGAAATAGGGCGTCAGCTTGCGCACCCGCTGGTCGATCATGTTCACCACCAGCCCCTGCGCCACCGGCTCGCCATTCTCGTCCTTCACCGGCTCCGGCACCTGCGCCGCCAAACCTTGCGTCAGCGCGAAGGGCGCGCGCAAATTCGACTCCATGTGCCGGTCCCAGCTCTGCCGGGTCGCCGTCTGATACGTCTCGTCCTCGAAGATCGACGCGTTGTTCACCAGCACATGCACCGGCCCGCCCAACCGCGCCGCCGCCTCGGGCATCAGAGCCTGCACCGCGGCCTCATCCAGCAGGTCCGCCTGCACGGTCACGGCTTTCCTGCCCTTTGCCTCGATCTCGCCCGCGGTTTCCTCGGCCGCATCGGCCGACCCGCCGTAATGCACAGCCACGTCATAGCCCCGCGCGCCCAGGTACAACGCCATCGCCCGCCCAAGGCGCTTGCCGCCTCCGGTCACTAGGGCGCGGCGGGTCTGGGATTGGTCGGTCATGCGGGGGCTCCGTTCAGCTCAACACGACCAAGACATAGATCACGTAGAGAACGGTCAAGGCGATGCCCCACAGCCGGTTGATATCCCGGCCCAGGAACACGAACGGGATCAACAGCAGCGACGCGCCCAGCATCACCCACAGGTCGAACTGCAGGAACTCCGGGTCGACCGGGATCGCACCCACGAACGTCGTGATCCCGATGATCGCCAGCAGGTTGAACATGTTCGACCCGATGACGTTGCCCAGCGCCACATCCGCCTGTTTGCGCAAGGCCGCCATCACCGTCGTCGCCAACTCCGGCAGGGACGTGCCCAGCGCCACCAGCGTCAGGCCGATCACCGCATCGCTGACCCCGAATTCCCGCGCGATGATCGACGCGTTGTCCACCAGCAGGTCCGCGCCCAGCGGCAGCCCCACAAGGCCCAGCGCCAGAAAAACGAAGATCTGCCACCACGGCATGTCGGGGTCGGCGCCCTCGACCTCTTCCTCTTCGTCCGCTTCCACCTCGGCAGCCTTGCCGTCGCGCCGGTGGTTCCGCGCATCCCGGAACGCATCGCCCAGCACCAGCCCAAGGCAGGCCAGCAAAACCGCCCCAGCGATCCAATCGAACGGCCCGCGAAACGCCAGCCCGATGAAGATCAGCGTCGCCCCGATCATGAAAAGATACGTCTTGCGCGTGTTGCACCCCGAGGTGTGCAGCGTCGCCAACAGCGCCGGCACCCCCAGCACCAGCAGAATATTCGCCGTGTTCGACCCCACCACGTTGCCCAGCGCCAGCCCCGGCTTGTTCTCCAGCACCGCGTTGACCGAGATCAGCAATTCCGGCGCAGACGTCCCAAAAGCCACGATCGTCAGGCTGACGATCAGCGCCGGGATCCCCACGCGCAGGCTCAGGTTCACCGCGCCTTTCACCAACGCATCCCCGGCCAGCAGCAGGATCAACAGCCCCAGCCCCGACATCAGCCATGGCCACATCAGGATTTGCCCTCCCGGCACTGGCACGGCCCCTTGCCGATGCGGAACCGCTTGCAATGCGGGCACCGAGCCGATTCCAGCTTTTTCTGTCCGGGAAAGCGCAGGCGTCCGAACATCGCCAGCACGGCGATGAAGGCCAGGAATATGAGGGCGATCTTGCTCAGCACGTCACAGGCCGAACCGCGCAAAGGCCGCGCGTTCCTCGACCGAGGCAAACGCATCCTCGATCACCGAGGACCCGAACCGCTGGAAAAAGCCCTTCTTCTTGCCATAGGTGGCAAACCGCACCTTGTCGCCGTAAAGCTCTTTCAGCTTCGGCACCAGATGCGCCACCCCGTCGGCCAGCCCCAGCTCGACACCCCGGCCCCCCAGCCAGAACTCGCCGGTGAAAAGGTCTTCCTCCTCGCTCAGCCGATCCCCACGCCGCGCCTTTATCTGCGCAATGAAATTCCCGTGCATCTCTTCGAGGATGCCTTTCAGACGCGCCACGTCTTCCTTCTTCTCGGGCTGGAACGGGTCGAGCGTGCTCTTCGACTTGCCGGCCGTATAGACCCGCCGCTCGACGCCCTGCCGCGCGAGGAACACATGCGCGCCGAAACCGGCGGAAATCACGCCGATGCTGCCCACGATGGAATTGTCGTCGACCCAGATGTCATCCGCCGCCGAGGCCAGCCAATAGCCCCCCGACGCCGCGACGTCCTCGACGAAGGCATGCACCGGCACCTCGTGCTCGTCGGCCAGCCGCCGGATGCGCCCGGCGATCAGCGCCGACTGCACCGGCGATCCGCCGGGGCTGTTGATCAGCAGCGCCACCGCCTTTGGCTTGCCCCGCTTGAACGCCTTTTCGATGGCCGGCGCCATCGCCTCGTCGCTCAAAGGCATCCGTGCTCCGGCACCGATGGCCCCCGACAGGCGGACAACCGACACCAGCGGGTCGCTTTTCAAAAACGGGATAAATCGCTTCATGGAAGCCGATGTAGAATGCCCGCGCAGGACAAACAAGGTGGCGGCGCGTTTCAGTACCGCCTGAGGGCAAGAAAGCCACGTAAACGACGCCGGGTCACACGGCGCGATCGCCAGACCTCCGCCGCCCTACCCTTGGCCGGTGCACAACCTGCGTAGGGTGGGTGAAACCCCACGCGCCGCTCCACGCCCCCTCAGCTCTTGATCCGGTACCCGGTCTTGAAGATCCGCCAGATCAGGAACAGGCACAGCGCCGTGAACCCGGCAATCGCCAAAAGGCTCAGGCCGATGGACACATCCGCCTGCCCGAAGAACGCCCAGCGAAATCCCGAGATCAGATAGACCACCGGGTTGAACAGCGTCACCGTCTGCCAGAACGGCGGCAGCATCGAGATCGAGTAGAACGACCCACCGAGGAACACCAGCGGCGTCACGATCAGCAGTGGCACCAGCTGCAACTGCTCGAAATTCTGCGCCCAGATCCCTATGATGAACCCGAACAGCGCGAAACTGATGCAGGTCAGCAGCAGGAACGCCACCATCGCGCCCGGATGCTGTATCTCCACGTCCACGAACAGCGCCGAGGTCGCCAATATCACCACACCGATGAACAGCGCCTTGGTGGCCGCGGCCCCCACATACCCGATCACGATCTCGAGGAAATTCACCGGCGCCGACAAGAGCTCATAGATCGTGCCGATGAACTTCGGAAAGTAGATCCCGAAGGAGGCGTTGGAAATCGCCTGCGTGATCACCGAAAGCATGATCAGCCCCGGCACGATGAACGCGCCGTAACTCACCCCCTCGACCTGGTCGATCCGGCTGCCGATGGCCGCGCCGAACACCACGAAATAAAGCGAGGTCGAAATCACCGGCGACACGAAGCTTTGCAAGAGCGTGCGAAAGAACCGCTGCATCTCGAACTTGTAGATCGCCGTGATGGCCAGAAAATTCATGCCGCATCCTCCTGCACCAGCCCCACGAAGATCTCTTCCAGGCTCGACTGGCTGGTCTGAATATCGCGGATCACCAGCCCCGCCTCCGTCAGTTCGCGCACCAGCCGCGCAATCCCCGTCCGCTCGGCATTGGTGTCATAGGTATAGGTCAGGCTCTGGCCGTCCGGGCTCATCCACAAGTCATAATCCGACAGGCTCTCGGGCACCGCCTCCACCGGCTCGACCAGGTCGATCCGCAGGCTCTTGCGCCCCATCCGCTGCATCAGCGCGGTCTTGTCCTCAACCAGCAGGATCTCGCCCTTGTTGATCACCGCCACCCGGTCGGCAATCGCCTCGGCCTCCTCGATGTAATGGGTCGTCAGGATGATCGTCACGCCGTCCTGCCGCAGCCCCTCGACCACGTCCCACATATCCCGGCGCAACTCCACATCGACGCCGGCGGTCGGCTCGTCCAGAAACAGCACCCGCGGCTCATGCACCAGCGCCTTGGCGATCAGCACCCGCCGCTTCATACCGCCCGACAATTCCTTGATCTGGTTGGTCCGCTTGTCCCACAGGCTCAGCTGCCGCAGGATCTTCTCCACCAGCGCCTCGTCGCGGCCCTTGCCAAAGAGGCCCCGCGAAAACCGCACCGTGTTGATCACCTTCTCGAACGGCTCCAGCGCAATCTCCTGTGGTACCAGCCCCACCAGCGACCGCGCCGCGCGATACTCGGCCTCGATGTCATGCCCGCCCACGCGCGCCGTGCCGCCCGTCGGCGTCGTGATCCCGCACAGCGCCGAAATCAGCGTCGTCTTGCCCGCGCCATTGGGCCCCAGCAGCGCCAGGATCTCGCCCTCGCGGATCTCCAGGTGCACGCCCTTCAGGGCCTGAAACCCGTCGTCAAAAGTCTTCTCCAGGCCGCTCACCTCGACAAACGCCGCCATATCCCGCGCTCCTTCTTTCATCATCCGAGGCAAACTAATCCGGCCGCGACCCGGCGCAAGCCG
This sequence comes from Roseovarius sp. THAF9, assembly GCF_009363715.1. NCBI lineage: Bacteria > Pseudomonadati > Pseudomonadota > Alphaproteobacteria > Rhodobacterales > Roseobacteraceae > Roseovarius > Roseovarius sp. THAF9. The sequence continues at coordinate 220,378 of NZ_CP045404.1, read as the reverse complement.
GTACGTAAACACAACCCCTTGTGCATTCCTGCGCGCGCACGACTACGCCGCCCCAAATAAAACGCATTGTTTCCACATTTCGCATTGCGCGACTCGCCTCAGACGGGAATCCTGTGCGTGGTTGGGGGCGCATGGTGCCATGCGCATCAGAAAAATTGCAGGACAGACATGAAACGCCTCTCTCGTTTTGTCTGGCCGCTCATCATATTCGCGCTCGGTGCCTGCACCGAGACGGTGACGCGTGCCGATAACTCCCGTATCCTTCTCATGGGCGACTCCATGATGGCTTTCCACGGCATGTCCGGGAAATCCGTCTCTCACGCCATGGAACGCCGCCTGGGCGAGCCGGTCATCGACCGCTCCGTCTCCGGCGCCCGCTTCCTCTATTCCCTACCGATCTCGGGCGCGGCGGGCATGAACATCACGAAACAATTCCGCGCGGGCAACTGGGACTGGATCGTGATGAACGGCGGCGGCAACGACATCCTGTTCGGCTGCGGCTGCGGCCTCTGCGACCGCCGCATCGACCGCCTGATCTCCGAGGACGGCACCACCGGCGTCATCCCCGGCTTCGTCTCGAAGATGCGCAAGACCGGCGCCAACGTGGTGATGGTGGGCTACCTGCACACCCCCGGCATCCGCTCCCCCATCGAAGGCTGCGTGGATGAGGGCCGCGAGATGGACGCCCGCATGGCCCGCCTCGCCGCGCTCGACCGCGGCGTGTACTTCATCCCGATGAGCGACGTAGTCCCGCCCGGCGACCGCACCTATCACGCGGTCGACCTCATCCACCCCTCACCCAAGGGCTCCGACGCCATCGGCAGCCGCATCGCCGAGCTCATCCGCCAGACCGGACCGCGCCGGTAATTGGTAAAACGCCGGAGGCGTCCCGACAGACGCCTCCAGGCCCCGGCGCCCGGATCACGCGCGCGCCTTTTCCTCTGGCCAAAAATATCCCCGCCGGAGGCTCCGACGGGGACGCAATCAACCCGGCCTGAAACGAAGGCTCACCCCTTCGAGATCATCCGCTTCAGCCAGCCTTTCTTCTCGGCCTGCTCTTCCGGCTCGTCCTCTTTCGGCCCCTCGATGACCTCCTCGAGGTTAGAAAAGAACTGGTCGGCCATCTTCTTGGCAAACCCGTCGACGATCCGGCTGCCCAGCTGCGCCAGCTTGCCGCCCACCTTGGCCTCCACGTCATAGGTCAGCTTCGTGCCGCCCTCGACCTCCTCCAGCTGCACATCCGCCGCGCCCTTGGCAAAGCCCGCGGCCCCGCCCTTGCCCTCGCCTTCCAGGCGCAGGCTCTCGGGCTGGGTCATCTCGCTGAACGTGACCATGCCCTTGAACGTGGCCTTCACCGGCCCGACCTTTTGCGTGACCGTCGCCTCGTACCCCTCCTGCGGGTTGCCGGTGACCTCCTGCGCGCCCGGCACGCATTCCTTCAGGACTTCCGGCTCCATCAGCGCGGCCCAGACCGTCTCCCGGTCCGCCGCGATCTCGCGCTCGCCACTCATCTGCATGACACGTCTCCTCCTTGGTTGGCCCGATCCTACCGCACCGCCCCGAACCCTCCAAGACCGATGCGCAGTATAAATTGACAGACCCAAGGCGTCTCGCGCATCAAGACCTTAGTCGCATGGGGGACCGCATTTGCCCGGCACGCTCTGCCTCACCTTCGACGACCTCTTCGTCGCAAACTGGGTCGCCGCCCGACCCGTGTTCGACGCCCATGATGCCCGCGTCACCTTCTGCGTGTCGCACCTGCACACGGCCACGCCGGACCAGATAGAAGGCCTGCACCTGCTGCAATCCGATGGCCACGAGATCGCCTGCCACACACGCACCCACCCGAAACTGAAGCCCTACCTAGCCACCCACGGCCTCGACCACTGGCTCGAACACGAGGTCGACCTTGCCATCACCGAGCACCGCGCGGCAGGCTTCCCGGCACGCAGCTTCGCCTGCCCCTTCCACGCCTCCACGCCCGAGACCCGCGCGGCCCTCGCCTCCCGCTTCGAGGTCATCCGCGCCGCCGGCCCCCGCAGCCTCGACCGCGCCAACCCCGCAAGCCGTATCTACGGTGAAATCCCAGCCTCGCGCTGCCTCGACACCCTCGGTTTCGCCGACATGCAGCACAAGGCCTTCCCCGGCTGGCGCCAGCAGCACCACCTGCTCGACCTCATCGCCAAGACGGACGGCCTCGCGGTCTTCACAGGCCACGACATCAGGGACCGCAAAACCGGCCCGGGTTTCTACAGCAGCCAAGCCCAGATCGGTCGTCTGCTGGACGCCGCCACCACGCGAGGCATTGCGATCAAACCCGCGTAGGGTGGGTGGAAACCCACGCGTGCGGCACACGGCGCATCAAACCCCGTCGACCTTCCCCCTGAGCGCCTTCACCTCGGCCCGCTTCTTCTTCGCCTCGACACGCTTGCGTTTCTGGTTCTTCGACACTTTCGTGGGGATCCGCCGCTTCGGCTTTTCGCAGGCCTTGGCAATCAACTCCGCCAGCCGCTCCCGCGCGATCTCGCGGTTGCGGGCCTGGCTGCGTTCCTCCGACACCTGCAACACCACCGCGCCGTCCTTGGTCCAGCGCCGCCCGGCCAGCCGCCGCAGCCGCCGCTTCACCGGGTCGGGCAGGTTGGGCGAGCGCTCCGCCTCGAACCGCAACTCCACCGCCGAAGACACCTTGTTCACGTTCTGCCCGCCCGGTCCGGACGCGCGGGTGAACTGCTCGGTCAGTTCCCAATCCTCGATGGTGATCCTGTCGTTGATCTTCATGATGCCCTGTCAGATAGCACCGACGCGGTGCGCCTCAAATACCGACGCGATACCGACGCGTCTTTTTCAAATCAAAAGGGCCGCTCCAACCTCGTGGAACGGCCCTTCTAAAAGTTTCGGAGGCGAGGTCGGTTAGACCCAGGACACCGCGAAAGCGTCCCTGCCAATCCGAGTGTTTACATGCCCAAGGGCTGCCTCAGACACGAACCTCCCTGACTGTTCCGACACCTCTCTCCAATCCCTTTATAGACACTGGATCACCTCCTTTCAGTTGTTGAACTCAAGGGTAGCCTGCCACAGATTTTGTATTTGTCAAAACAAAATCATGTGGTCCTGCCACTAAGTGACCCCACGATGATGCGAAACGGCACAAGTGCCAAAATTGCCAGCACCAGCTTCACCAGCCAGTCCGCCACCGCCAGCGACACCCACAACGGCACCACCGGGCCTGTGCCCAACAGCGGCAGCGCCTCACCGGCCCAGCCCACATCGTTGCCCGGCTCCAGGAATGTCAGGCTGGCCGAAAACGCGATGGTAAAGAACAGGCCCGTGTCCACGCTGCCCCCGATCAGCGACGACACCACCGGCGCCCGCCACCACGCCCCGCCCCTGAACCGGTCGAACACCGCGATATCCAGAAGTTGCGCGGTCAGAAACGCCACGGCCGAGCCCAGCGCGATCCGCACCGTCACCAGCGGCCCGAACTCACCCGAGATCTGCGTGCCGATGAACGAACAGATCAGCCCCACCACGAACCCTGCCAGCACCACGCGCCGCGCCGCCGCGCGGCCATAGACGCGGTTCATCACGTCCGTCACCAGGAACGCCAGCGGATAAGTGAACGCCCCCCAGGTCAGCCACTTGCCGAACAGGAACTGAACCAGGATGTTCGACGCGACGACAATCGCCGCCATCGCCAGAACGCCGGGTAGGATCTTGGATGTCATGCGCACAGGCCCCCGATACGCGTCTATATCAGGGGCCTGCGCCTAGTCACTTTGCGGCAGAACCGCAAGACCTCACTCCGATTGCAGCACGCCAAGGCACTGCGCCGGCAGGTCCGCCATGGTCAGCTCGCGGCGCGGCTTGGGCGGCGGCGCGTCGGGGTCGGGCGGCGGCGGGTTCAGGATGTTGCGCTGCCACTGCCGCGCATCGGCGCAGCCATCCCCGGCGGGGGGCGCGGCCTGATCGACACAGCCCTTCGCCCCGCGCGGACATTTCAGCCGCACGTGGAAATGATAGTGATGCCCGTACCAGGGCCGGATCTTGCGCAGCCAGCTGCGGTCGCCGGTCTCTTCCTCGCACATCCGCACCTTGGCGCCGGGAAAGACGAAAATCCGCGCCACGCGCGGGTCCTTCGCCGCGGCCTTCATGATCTCGTGATGGGTGCGGTTGTAATTGTCGTTGGTATAGGCCCCGTTCGCCCGCCGCAGCGAAATCGACGACAGGCTTTCCCGCTGCGCCCGGCTGAGGTTCAGGTTGTTCGCCGGCCGCAGCCAGATATCCACGTCCAGCCCCATCTGGTGGCTGCGATGCCCGGTCAGCATCGGCCCGCCCCGCGGCTGGCTGATGTCGCCTACGTAAAGCCCTTTCCACCCCGGCTGCGTCGCCGCAAAGCGCGACAGTTTCTGCACGAAGTCGATTACCTCGGGATGGCCCCAGTTGCGGTTCCGGCTCAGGCGCATCGCCTGCCATGTCGGCCCCGTCTCGGGCAGTTGCACACCGCCCGCCACGCATCCCTTGGCATAGCCGCCGAAGGGCCGCGCCGCCTGCTGCGAGCCGCCGCGCTTGGCGCCGAACAGCTGTTTTGCCTGCACCCCGCGCATGTCCGCCGGGATGTTCTGCGTCGACAGCACCGCGGGCTGGGCGCCCTCCTGTTCTGCCGTGGACCCGCCACAGCCTGCCAGCACCAACGCCAGCAGGACCGGCTTTACGATACGGACCATGTTTCACTATCCCCTTTTGCCTGAACCCAGCGTAGCAAGATCAACCCCACGAGGAAAAGCAGAATAAGGGGCGTGACCCCAATTCGCGCGCTTCCGCTGATATAGGTCACCAGCCCGATCAACGCCGGGGCCACAAACGCCGTCGCCCGCCCCGACAACCCGTAAAGGCCAAAGCTTTCGGTCGGCACCGCCGGGTCGGTGTGGCGCACCATCAAGGACCGGCTGGCCGATTGCAGCGTGCCGCCCAGGCCCCCGATCAGGATACCGCAGCCGAAGAACACCATGTCCGGCAGGGCCGAGCCGTCTTCCAGCGGGATACCGAAGAACATCGTGCGGTCCATGCTGACGATGGTGATGCACACCCCGATCAGGATCCACACCGCCACGATGATCACCGGCTTCGGTCCGAACCGCTTGTCCAGCCTGCCGCCGACCCAGCTGAAGGCCGCCGCACCGATGACGCTGATGATACCGAAAATGCCCACCCTCACGATGGACCAATCCAGCACCAGCGTCGCGTAAGTGCCCCCGAAACTGTAAAGCCCGTTCAGCGCGTCGCGGTAAAACATCGACGACCCCAGATAGGCCAGCAGGCTCTTGCGATTTGGCAGGTTCGCCACCGATTTCTTCAGCAGCGTCATCGCACCGACGAACCCCGCCCCCTTGGGCGCAGTGTCCGCATCGCGCACCCAGAGGAAATAAGGGATCATGAACACCACGTACCACACCGCCGCCAGCGGCCCGACAATGCGCTTGTCCTCGTCCCGCGCGGCGTCCAGCCCCAGCGCCGGCTCCAAACCGACGATTGTGCGCCCTCCGTCCATCGTCTGAAAAAACACCAGCATGATCGCCAGCGACACCAGCCCGCCCAGGTAACCAAAGGCGAACCCGCTGCCCGAGGTCGACCCCACGTCATCCGCCGTCGCCACCGACGGCAATTGCGAATTGACGAAGATCAGCGCGTATTCCGCCCCGATAAAGCCGATGCCGAACAGCACCAGCGCCAGCACCATGTTCGACCCGTCCGGGGCCGTCCACCACAGGCCCGCCGCGCCCACGACATAGAGCACCGAAAAGAATACCATCCACGGAATGCGCCGCCCGGCGGAATCCGCCATCGCGCCCATGATCGGCGCGCCGAACGCGATCACCAGTCCCGACAGCGCCAGGCACCATGACCACAGCGTCTGCGCCCGCGCATCCGCCGCCTCTTCCTCCAGACCCGTGCCAAGGAAATAATTCGAGGCGACAGCGGCAAAGAATGGCCCGAACACGAAGGTCACCAACAGGGTGTGATAGGGCTGGCTGGCCCAGTCGAAAAAGAACCAGCCCCAGATCCGCTTGCGTGCCGAAACCTCTGCCATCTTGCCCCCTCGCCTCGCCGCGATCAAACGCGGTTCACGGGCCCGTGGCAAGCCTTTCCTTGGGCTTTCCGCGTCAGTCCTGCATCGGCGGCCAGGGCCGCTTGGCATCCGCCTCGATCCAGGCGGTCACCCACTCGGGCGCGGCGGGCCGCTCCACGGTCTTGCCCAGCGCCGCCATCACCGTCTCGGGCGGCACGATCCCGTCCTTGCTGGTCACGGCCGAGCGATAGACGATGTGGTTGGCGCATTCGCCATCCGCCTTCCACATCGACTGTTCCAGATAGACGAACCGCGCATCCCACCACACGGCGCGAGACCGCATCTCGACCGTCTCGAACATCCTGATCCGGCGGCGATACCGCACGCTCGCCCCCGCCATGGTCAGCCCCCAGCGGTTCTTCCGCAGCACGCCGACCAGTCCCGCGCGCCGCGCCAGCGGAATACGCCCCAGGTCATACAGCGTCAGCGTCCGCCCATTGTTCAGCTCCATCCACAGGTCGATATCCCACGGCAGGCAGACATGCCGCGACATATGGGTATCGGTCGGCGCCAGCGGCGGCGAATTGCGGTGCTTATAAAGCTGCCAGAACATGCGGACGACAGGATACATCGGGCGCTCCTTTCCCCAGTGGTCTTGACGCGGGCGCGGCATACGTCAACCACAACCTCGCGTAAAGCTTGCGGAATACCGCCATGAGGCTTACCTATTTCGCGCAGCAAGCAAGAGGTTTTCTAGATGCAGGCAATCGCAGGTCCCATCGGGCTCATTCTGGACGTGGTGTTCTTCATCATGATCATCCACATCATCATGAGCTGGCTGATCAATTTCCAGGTCCTGAACCTCAGCCAGCAATTCGTGGCCCAGATCTGGTATGGCCTCAACCGCCTGTTGGAGCCGATCTACGAACCCATCCGCCGCATCCTGCCCGACACCCGCCCCTTGGACCTCGCGCCGCTGGTGGCCTTCGTCGCCCTCATCTCGCTGCGCGACTTCATCCTGCCGGAACTGCTGTGCAACGGCAGGCCCCTCGGCTACTGCGGATAGACGCGCCATCGCGGCCCCCCGGGGTGGCGATCCAGTGCGCCGGCTAAGGCACTTTATCTCTGCCACATCCGAAAAACGTTCGAGCGATGCGCCGTCATCTGCCAAATCGCCGCCCCCAGGGAGGGGGGCCGCGATGGCGCGGCGGCCTTCGGCCTTGTTTCCGCGCAACGAGGCACCAATGGCGCTCATCCGGGACTTGTTTACGATTCCTTAGTGTGGGACTGTCACCCGTAAGAGCAGAAAACTAAAATCTTACAGGTTTCCCATGCAAAGCGCTGCCACGCTGCTGCAAGACGTCTTCGGATTCTCCGCCTTCCGTCCCGGGCAGGAAGAAATCGTCCAGACCGTCGCCGAAGGATCCAACACCCTTGCCATCATGCCGACCGGCGGCGGCAAATCTCTTTGCTATCAACTCCCTGCCCTGCTGCGCGACGGCGTCACAGTCGTCATCTCCCCCCTCATCGCGCTAATGCGCGACCAGGTCCGCGCCCTCAGGGCTGCGGGAGTCGAGGCCGGTGCACTCACCTCCGGCAATACCGAGGAAGAAACCCAGGCCGTCTGGGAGGCCCTCGACCAAGGCCGCCTCAAACTCCTCTACATCGCCCCCGAACGCCTCGCCGCCGGGTCCGCAATGGGGATGCTGCGCCGCATCGGCGTCAGCCTTATCGCCGTGGACGAGGCCCATTGCGTCAGCCAATGGGGCCACGACTTCCGCCCCGACTACCTGCGCATCGGCGAGCTGCGCCGCGCCTTGGGCGTGCCACTTGCGGCCTTCACCGCCACCGCCGACGCCGAAACCCGCGCTGAGATCATCGAGAAACTGTTCGAAGGCCAGCAGCCGCAAACCTTCCTGCGCGGCTTCGACCGGCCCAATATCACGCTGGCTTTCTCGGCCAAGGACAGCCCGCGCCAGCAAATTCTCAGCTTCGCCGCCGCCCGCAAGGGCCAGTCCGGCATCGTCTATTGCGGCACGCGCGCCAAGACCGAAACGCTGGCCAAGGCCCTGCGCGAGGATGGCCACAGCGCCTGCCACTACCACGGCGGCATGGACCCAGACGACCGCCGCCAAGTCGAACACCGCTTTAGCACCGAGGACGGGCTCGTGGTCGTCGCCACCATTGCCTTCGGCATGGGGGTGGACAAGCCCGACATCCGCTGGGTGGCCCATGCCGATCTGCCCAAGTCGATCGAAAGCTACTACCAGGAAATCGGCCGCGCGGGCCGCGACGGCGCGCCCGCCGATACGCTCACCCTCTTCGGCCCCGACGACATCCGTCTGCGCCGGTCGCAAATCGACGAGGGCCTCGCCCCACCCGAGCGCCGCGCCGCCGATCACGCTCGCCTGAACGCCCTGTTGGGCCTTGCCGAAACCCACGCCTGCCGCCGTCAGGCCCTGCTGCGCTATTTCGGCGAGGATCCGGCCCCTTGCGACAATTGCGACACCTGCACCACGCCGCCCGAAACCTTCGACGGCACACAGGATGTGCGCAAGGCGCTCTCGGCCATCCTGCGCACCGAGGAATTCTTCGGCGCCGGCCACCTCATCGACATCCTGACGGGCAACGAAACCGACAAGATCCGCGCCCGCGGCCATGACGGCCTGCCCACCTTCGGCGTGGGCCGCGACACCGACCGCCGCACGTGGCAGGGGATCTTCCGCCAGATGATGGGTCACGATCTCATCCGCCCCGATCCCGAACGCCACGGCGCCCTGCGCATGACGGACCGTGCCATCCCGATCCTGAAGGGCGAGCAAGAGATCACTCTGCGCCGCGACACCCTCGCGCCCAAGTCCCGCCGCCCCGCCGCCAAGACGCTGGTGGCCGAAGAGGACGCGCCGCTCCTGTCGGCCCTCAAGGCCAAGCGCCGCGCCTTGGCCGAGGCCGCCAGGATGCCCGCCTATATCGTCTTCAACGACCGCACCCTGATCGAGATGGCCGAAACCCGGCCCCGCACGCTCGACGACATGGCCCGCATCTCCGGCGTCGGCTCCAAGAAGCTCGAACAATACGGCGCAGCCTTCCTCGAGGTCATCAATGGCGAGGCCGAGGCGATGCACCCCACCCGCCGCAAACTGGCGGGCCGCGAGACCGGCACGGTCTATGACCGTCTGATGGAGGTGCAGGCAAACCTCGCCCGCGGCGCGGACGGCATCGAAAAGCCGCTCTCCTGCTCCGCCAGCCTGCTGGCCCGCGTCGCGGCCTCGAAACCCCGCGACCTCGGCGACCTCGAACGCCTGCTGGGCGACAAAAGGACCGAGCGTTTCGGCCCGGCCTTTCTGGACGTCCTGCACGCGGCGGACTAGATCAGCCCGAACACGGAACCAGCCAAGGGTCACATATGCTCGTCGTCGTCTCGCCTGCCAAGAAAATGGACATGTCCCCGGCCGAGGGGATCCACCCCACCGGCCCCGCCTTCGCCAAGGATGCGCACGCGCTGGCCGACGTCGCCCGCGAACTCAGCCAGGCCGACCTGAAAAAGCTGATGGGCATCTCCGACGACCTCGCAAAACTCAACGCCGAACGGTTCAGCAATTTCGGTTCGCAGGACAGGAAGCCCGCCGCGCTCGCCTTTGCCGGCGACACCTACCAAGGGCTCGAAGCCGGATCGCTCGACGCCGACGAACTCGACTGGGCGCAGGATCACCTGCGCATCCTGTCGGGCCTCTACGGCCTTTTGCGCCCCCTGGACAATATCGAGCCTTACCGTCTGGAAATGGGCAGCCGCCTCAAGACCGAGAAGGGCAAATCGCTCTACGACTACTGGGGCGACCGCCTGTCGAAGGCGCTCAATCGCTATGCCGACGAGGTGGAAACAAACGTGCTGGTCAACTGCGCCAGCCAGGAATATTTCGGCGCCGTCGACCGCGACGCGCTCAAGCTCCGGGTCATCACCCCCACCTTCCTCGACACAAAAAATGGCGAAGCCAAGGTCATCAGCTTCTTCGCCAAAAAGGCCCGCGGCGCCATGGCCCGCTTCATCGTCCAGAACCGCCTGACCGATCCCGAAGCCCTCAAGGATTTCGACTCCGGCGGCTACCGCTATGACGCCGCCCGCTCGACCGAGGACGAACCGGCCTTCATCCGCGACGAACAGTGACGCCGCGCCCGGACAGCGTCACTCGTAGCTGCGCAAATCCTCGATCACCTTGCCATCGTTGGGCAGGCTGCCCCGCGCCACGACCTCGATCTTGCCTTTCAGCTTCAGCACGTCACTCACTGTTGCCGCATAGGCCTCCGGTGCGCCGCCATCGGCCTCGATCTGGACGGTCATCACGTCCATCTCGCCCTCGCGGCTGGCCACGACCCGGGCGCGTGCGATCTCGTCATGCTTGGCCACCAGCGCGGCCACCTGCTCGGGGCGCACGAACATGCCCTTGATCTTGGTGGTCTGGTCGGCGCGCCCCATCCAGCCCTTGATCCGCATATTGGTCCGCCCACAGGGGCTTTCCCCCTCCAGCACCGCGCTCAAATCGCCGGTGGCAAAGCGGATCAGCGGATAATCCGGGTTCAGCGTGGTCACCACGACCTCTCCCACTTCGCCGGGCGCAACCGGATCGCCGGTGCCGGGCGTCACGATCTCCACGATCACGCCCTCGTCGACGATCAGTCCCTCCTGCGCCGGGCTCTCGTAGGCGATGTTGCCCAGGTCGGCGGTGGCATAGCATTGCAGGCATTGAATGCCCCGATCAGCATATTCCTGCCGCAGCGACGGGAACAGCGCACCGCCCCCCACGGCGGCCTTGGTGATGCGCAGGCGCAGCCCCATCTCGTCCGCCTTGTCCAGGATCACCTTCAGGTAATCCGGCGTCCCGGCATAGGCCGTGGTCCCGATGTCATGCGCGGCCCTTACCTGCAACTCGGTCTGGCCCGTTCCGGCAGGCAGGACTGTGGCCCCCACCGCCCGCGCGCCGTTCTCGAACATCATGCCCGCCGGCGTCAGGTGGTAGCCGAAGCAGTTCTGCACGATATCGCCCGCACCAATCCCGCAGGCATGCAGAAACCGTCCCATCCGCCACCAGTCTGCCCCGGCTCCGCCGGGCTCGTAAATCGGCCCGGGGCTCTGAAACACATGCGCAAAGCCCGACGCCGGCCCCGCCGTCAGCCCGCCAAACGGCGGCGCAGCTTTCTGCGCCTGCCCCAGATCCGCCTTGCGCAGCACCGGCAAGCGGGCCAGGTCAGCCACGCTCTTGATATCCCCCGGCGCGACCCCCGCCAGCGTATCGCCATAGCCCCCAAGCCCCTGCGCCCGTCCGATCTGCTCGCCCAATGCGCGAGCAATGGCCGACGCGCGGTCCTCAGACTTGCGCGCTTCAAGATCATCGAAATACTGGCTCATGTGCTGGCCCTCCATCGGCCCTCGACCCTGCGACAGCTTGCCCGATGGTCGGACATGCGCCGCCGTGTTACCGATTGCATACTTTTGTATACTGAATTTTCGCCAGACAGATACCAGAGACTGCTACCATGACCGACACCGATACCGCGCCCGCTCTCGACCGCGCCGCGCTGGATGCGCGCATCACCTTCCACGACGACCTGCAGATCATGGAGGTCGACTTCAGCGAGGTCCATTTCCCCGATAGCGCCACCGTCAACGCCTTCTACGACCGGCTCGAGGCGCGCATCGCTGCCACCGGCGAGGAAAAATGGTTCTTTCTCGTCAACCTCAACGGCACCCGCATCGACCCCGCCGCCTGGACGGCCTATTCCCGCCGGGGCCGCGCGCTCAACCTCGCACATTCCATGGGCTCTGTCCGCTTCGACGCGTCCGAGGAAACCAAGCGCCAGATCCTGCGCGCCGCCAATACCGAGGCGTTCGATCCCAACCTCTTCTCCGACCGCGACGCCGCCATCGCCCGCATCGCCGAGATGCCCTGCACGCGGCGCGCCCGCGTCACGCATGACCCGACCTACACAACCGCCGATTTCGTCCGCCGCATCCGGTTCGATCCCGAAACTGTCATCATGGACGTGGACTTCTCGCATTTCACCTTCCATCACAGCCGCGACGTCAATGATTTCTACGACCACATCGAGGAACGCATCCGCGCCACCGACCGCCGCTGGTTCTTCCTCGTCAACCTCAACGGCTGCGAAATCCTGCCCGCCGCCTGGGTGCAATACGCCCATCGCGGCAAGCGGCTGAACGAGGCCGCGTCGCTCGGCTCCGCGCGCTACGCCGCCGGGGCGGAAACCGAGGAAGACATCCGCCTGCGCGCCGAATCCCAGGGCTTCCGCCCCAACATCCGCAACACCCGCACCGAGGCTCTGGCCCTTATCGAGGAAATGCGGGCGGAACTGACCGGAAACTGACATACCTAGGTCTCCGCGCGCTGGATCACCTGCGGCCCTTTGCCAGCGACGCGCGCCACTTCGCCGCGCACTTCCAACTCCAGCTTCACGGTGGTCACATGCCAGCCCAGTGATCCGAGCTGCGAAAGTTGTTCTTCGGACAGCTTTGAACACACCGCCTCGCGTAAATCCTTGAACGGAAGTGGCCCCGCTGCCAATGCAGCGTGAATGCCACGGCGGACAGCGTCGAATTTCCATTCCGGAATGCTCGTAGCCCCGTCTCGCCCTTCGGCAGGCGTCCTGCAAGCGACGCGCGCTTCTGTCATCAGCTCAGCCACCGCTTGCGGCGGCGATAGCTGCGCACGTCGCGGAAAGATTTGCGCCCCTCGTCGGACATGCCCAGGTAGAATTCCTTCACGTCCGGGTTCTCGCGTAGCTCCTTCGCGGGCCCATCCATCACCACGCGGCCCGACTCCAGGATGTATCCATACTGCGCGAACCGCAGCGCCACGTTGGTGTTCTGCTCCGCCAGCAGGAAGGTATAGCCCTCCTCCTCGTTCAGCGATTTCACGATCCCGAAAATCTGCTCCACCAGCTGCGGCGCCAGCCCCATGCTGGGCTCGTCCAGCAGGATCGTCTCGGGCCGGGACATCAGCGCGCGCCCGATGGCGCACATCTGCTGCTCCCCGCCTGACGTGTATCCCGCCTGACTCCGCCGCCGCTCCTTCAGCCGCGGAAAATATTCGTACACAAGGTCCAGATCCTTCTCGATCTCCCCCTTGCTCGACCCGCGCGTATAGGCCCCGGTCAGCAGGTTTTCCTCGACCGTCAGGTGCTCGAAGCAATGCCGCCCCTCCATCACCTGGATCACGCCCTTCTTCACCAGCTCCGACGGCACCAGGTCCTGTACCCGCTCGCCACGATACCGGATATTGCCCTTCGTGACCTCGCCGCGTTCCGAGCGCAGCAAGTTGGAAATCGCCTTCAGCGTGGTGGTCTTGCCCGCCCCGTTGCCGCCCAACAGAGCGGTAATCCCGCCCTTCGGCACGCTCAGGCTTACACCCTTCAACACGAGGATCACGTGGTTGTAGATCACCTCGATATTGTTCACCTCAAGCAGGTTCTCTTCGGTCTGAACAGCAGCCTCGGCCATGCGTCGGTCTCCATCACGCCGGGTCTAGCGTGCGACCCGCGCTTTTTCTTGCCAAAAATACTCAATGATCCCCGGCCGCCACCGCGTGCAGCGGCCGGGGAAATAGTGTCAGATCAACAACCCGGCTCGATGCCGTTCTCCTCGGCGAACGCGGTCGAATCCTCTTCCACCAGTGGCTGGATGATCTCCTGGTCCGACTGGTAGTACTCCGTGATCAGGTCGAACTCGCCGGCCTCCGCGTTCCACTGCGACACGGCGCCAAAGCCGTTGCCGCCGTGGTTCTCGCACGACACCTTGAACTCGGGGCCAAAGTTCGGGAGGCCAAGTGCGGCCATCTTCTCCTCGGTCATCTCCAGGTTCTCCATCCCGTCGCGCATCTGGGCAGCGTTGATCGCGGCGGTACCATGCATCTCCTGCGCGGTCTTGATCGCCTCGGCGGCCAGCATCGCGGCATACATGCCCCGGTTATACAGGACCGAGCCGATCTGATCGCCCGCACCGGCGGCATTGCCGGTATCCACGACATATTGCTGGATGTCGTCATAGACCGGATAATCGGACCCAAGGTTGTGGAAGGTCAGCGCCTTGTAGCCATCGGCCTTCGGGCCCGCCGACTTCACATCGTTCTCCGAGCCGGACCACCAGATGCCGATGAAATTCTCCATCGGGAACCGGATGTTCACGGCCTCCTGGATCGCGACCTGGTTCATCACGCCCCAACCCCACATGATCACATAGTCCGGACGCTGCTGGCGCACCTGCAACCACTGCGACTTCTGCTCCTGGCCCGGGTGATCCACCGGCAGCAACATCAGCTCGTAACCATGCTTCTCGGCCAGCTTCTCCAGCGTCCGGATCGGCTCCTTGCCATAGGCGGAGTTGTGATAGACCAGCGCCACTTTCTTGCCGCTCAGATCACCCTCGTTCTGCTCCGCCAGATGCGTGATCGCGAGCGACGCACCGTCCCAGTAGTTGGCCGGATAGTTGAACACCCACTTGAACACCTCGCCGGCCTTGGCGCTGGTACGACCGTAGCCCATCGTGTGAAGCGGGATGCCGTCGGCGGTCGCCTTGGGGATCAGCTGATAGGTGATGCCGGTGGACAGCGGCTGATACACCAGCGCGCCTTCGCCCTTCGTGGCCTCGTAACACTCCACACCCTTCTCGGTGTTGTACCCGGTCTCGCATTCGATCAGGTTGATCATCTCGCCACCGATGCCGCCGTCACGTTCGTTCAGCAGGGTGAAATAGTCCTGGTAGCCATCCGAGAACGGAATGCCGTTCGCCGCATAGGGCCCGGTGCGATAGCTGGTATCGACGATGGTCAGCTCCGCAAGCGCGGGGCTCGCCACCATCGCCACAGCCGCAATCGCTGTCAGCAGTTTATGTTTCATCGGTTTGTTCCTCCCTTGGTATGTCCGATGTCTCGCCATGGGCGCGAGCGCCCAACCCGTAGGGCGGGATTTCATCCCGCCATGCCGCCCCGCTAATGCGGAAACGGCCATAGTCTCAATTTCTCCTTCGCCACCCGCCACAGCTGCGCCAGCCCGTGCGGCTCGGCCACCAGGAATATCACGATCAGCCCACCCACGATGATGAACTCGAAATGCGCCGCCAGGTCCGTGGGCCAGCCCAACCCGCCCACCAACACGTTCTTCAGCAGCACCGGCAACAGCACCAGAAACGCCGCCCCGGCGAACGAGCCAAAGATCGATCCCAGCCCGCCGATGATCACCATGAACAGCACAAGGAACGACTTGTTGATGCCAAAGACCTCGCCCACTTCCACGGCGCCCAGGTAGACGGCAAAGAACAGCGCCCCCGCGATGCCGACGAAAAAGCCCGACACGGCAAAGGCGCTCAGCTTGGCCTTCAGCGGGTTCACCCCGATGATCTCGGCGGCGATATCCATGTCCCGGATGGCCATCCACTGCCGCCCCTGCATCCCCCGCGTCAGGTTCCGCGCCACAAGCGCGCAAACCACGGTGAACACCAGGCAAAAGAGATACGCCGCCCAGGGCGCGGTCTCGGCCCCCGTAATGGGCACACCGAAGACCGTCCGCTCGGGCGCGTTAATCTGCCCCGAGGCCGAGTAGTTGTAGAACCACCCCACCCGATTGAAGAGCCAGACAAGAAAGAACTGCGCCGCCAGCGTCGCCACCGCCAGGTAGAAGCCCTTGATCCGCAAGCTCGGCAAGCCAAACAGCACGCAGACCCCCGCCGTGATCCCGCCCGACAGGATCACGTGGATGAAAATGCTCACCTCGGGAAACCCGGTCATCAGCTTGTAACAGGCATAGGCTCCCACGGCCATGAAGCCCCCGGTGCCAAGGCTGACCTGCCCGCAATAGCCAACGAGGATATTGAGCCCGATTGCCGCGATCGAATAGATCAGGAACGGCAGGAAGACCGCGTTCACCCAATAGTCATTGATCACGAAGGGCACGATGGCAAAGGCCACCAGCAACACCGCGTAATAGCGGAACCTGTCGAACTTGATCGGAAAGGTCTGGCTGTCCGCCACGTAGGACGTCTTGAAGTCGCCCGCCTCACGATAAAACATCAGATCTCTCCTCCAGATACGTCACAGGCCCGAAACGAAGGTCCCGGGCGGGCGGGTGCCGTGGCCCGCAGGGACACGCGGTCGCTCGCGCGGGGCCGCTCAAACCGGTTCCGCATCGTCGTCCTCCCGCTTCGCCACGCGGTTCGCAGGCCGAGCATAGCCCGTCTCCTCCGCGTGCCGCACCAGCCAGAAATATGCCAGCATCCCCGTGCCGCCACCCAGCGCCGCAAGGATCGCGGCAACCACCATCTGTCCGCTCTGATCCACGTCCGAGGTCAGCGCCAGGTACCCGAAGGCCCAGAACCCCGACCACGCGACGACGTTCAAAATCGCGATCAGCTGTCTCATGTCTTGCCCTCCCCGGCCTTCAGCATATCCGCCTTCAGCGCCGCGAACTTCGCCTGCGCCGCGCCCCAGCTTTCCTCGGCGCGTCCCGCCATCGAAATCTCCGCGCCGCAATCGCCACAGGCGAACGAAGCTCCTTCCATCAGCGCCCGCGTCTCTATCGCGATGGGCGCGCCGCAGTCCGGGCAGTCAATGCTCTGCTCAAGGCTCACGACTCATACCCTCTCGATAATCTTCTCGCCAAAGAGACCCTGCGGCCGGAACACCAGAAAGATCAGCGCCAGCACGTAGGCGAACCAGATCTCCGTCGCCCCGCCCAGATACGGCGCGCCGATGGCGAACTCGAACAGCTTCTCGCCCACGCCGATCAGCAAGCCCCCCACGATGGCCCCGGGGATCGAGGTGAACCCGCCCAGCATCAGCACCGGCAAAGCCTTCAGCGCGATCAGGCTCAGCGAGAATTGCACGCCCGACTTGGTGCCCCACATGATCCCGGCGACCAGCGCAACAAATCCGGCCAGCGACCACACCATCACCCAGATGAAGTTCAGCGAAATGCCCACCGACAGCGCCGCCTGGTGGTCATCCGCCACGGCCCGCATCGCGCGCCCCTGCTTGGTGTATTGCGCGAACACGATCAGCGTGAAGACCAGCGCGGCGGCAATCACCGTCGCCACGATGTCCAGGTTGTCGATGAAAAAGCCATAGCCGAACCACCCCGCCGTGGTCTCGTCGATCACCTCGTTGATCCCCTGCGGCAGGCCCACATCCATCGTCTTGATGTCCGACCCCCACATCATGTCCCCGAACCCTTCGAGGAAATAGGCAAGGCCTATGGTGGCCATGAACAGGATGATCGGCTCCTGGTTCACCAGGTGCTTGAAGATCAGCACATTCACGACCCAGGCCAGCGCCACCATCACAACCATCGTCAGCAAAATCGCCGCCAGCGCCGGCACGTGCCAGCCGAAATGGTGGATCTCCGTGCCGAAGATCGCGTTGATCAGGTGCGAAAACGGCACCTGCCCTTCCATGATCCCCACCAGCGTCAGCGCCGCAAAGAGGGCCATGACACCTTGCGCATAATTGAAGATCCCCGACGCCTTGTAGATCAGCACGAAGCCCAGCGCGACCAGCGCATACAGCACCCCGGCCATAAGACCGTTCAGGAACACTTCCATCCCGAAAATCAACTGATCAGGCATTGACCATCTCCTCGCCAGACAAACTCCAAGCCTCCTCGATGCAAAGGCAACAGGCTATTCTCAGCATGGAATATCTCCCCTCAAAGGCGAGATGAAGGCGATCGATCCCTTGCCGTTGATCGCATTTCGTTCGCCCAGTAAACCGCGTTCTTCTCCCCCGATGCAGGAGACAAGCCTTTCGCGGTCCACCTTGTTGAAGAACGCGTCGCGCGCCTCGAAGGTTAGGCTGCCGATCCTCAGGCTCTTCATCCCATCGAAATGATTCACCACCGCAGCGTCCAGTTCGGTGGCAGCGCTGTCGTCGTCGAAATACCCGGTGACGAAAACCTTGCAGGACGGTCCGCCGAAATCGACACGCTTCGCACGTATTCCCAGTGCGCCGGAAGACAGAGCATAGACACCCTCGACGTCCGGCCCGTCCTTGCCCACTAGGGCGCGTTCCTGCAGCGGCGCGAACTCCGAAAGGTCGCGGGTCCCGAAGAACGCCGCGCATTTCTCGATCCCGTCGTAGAGTTCCTGTTGCACCACCGGCGGAAGGTCTGACGCGGATGTCTGCTCGGCTGCGAGCGACAGACACGCAAAGATCATGACCGCACCCAGCAGGCGGATTGAGGCCGCAAGACCGCGTCCGCGGCATGACATCGGACAACCGCGCTCAGTCATGCGCCACCCCCAGGTAAGCGTCAATCACCGCCTGGTTGCTGCGCACTTCGTCCGGCGTGCCGTCCCCGATCTTCTTGCCGTAATCCATCACCACCACACGGTCGGACAAATCCATCACCACGCCCATGTCATGCTCGATCAGCACGATAGTCGTCCCGAACTCGTCATTCACATCAAGAACAAAGCGGCTCATGTCCTCCTTCTCCTCGACGTTCATCCCCGCCATCGGCTCGTCCAAGAGCAGGATCGAGGGCTCGGCGGCCAGCGCCCGCGCCAGCTCCACCCGCTTCTTCAACCCGTAAGGCAGCCGCCCCACCGGCGTCTTGCGGATGTGCTGGATCTCCAGGAAATCGATGATCCGCTCCACGAACGCCCGGTTCTCGACCTCCTCGCGCTCCGCCTTGCCCTTCCACAACGATTGCGAAAACAGCCCCGATTTCATCTGCCGGATGCGCCCCGTCATGACGTTGTCCAGCACGCTCATCCCCTCGAAGAGGGCAATATTCTGGAACGTCCGCGCAATCCCCTGCTGCGCCACCTGGTAGGGCTTCATCTGCGGGCGCTTTTCACCCTTGTACCAGACCTCGCCCTCCTGCGGATTGTAGAAGCCTGAAATGACGTTCAGCATCGAGGATTTGCCCGCGCCATTCGGCCCGATGATCGCCCGGATCTCCCCTTCGCGCACGTCAAAGCTGATATCCTGGATCGCAACCACCCCGCCAAAGCGCAGCGTGATGTTTTTCATCTCCATCAGGACACCGCCGATCTTGCGACCGTCCTCGGTGGTGTATCCTTCGGTGTCCTTCATATCTGCCCTCCCGCCAGCAGGAAAATGGTCAGGCCCAGACCGGCGCCAGTTGCTCCGGCGATGATTGTCGCAGCTGTTCCTGTCTGTTCCGGTGCCACGGCCTCCAGAATTTGCAGCGCGGAATAGGCCGACGCAGCAACAGCGAGGCCGGACCCGGCCCTGGCAAACTTTTCTTTGGCCGCCAGAATGCAGACCGCGAAAGCGGCCAGGACGGTCAGCGCAGCCCAGGTTTCAAAGCTCATTCCGCCGCCACCTTTTCCTGCGCCACCGGCACCACCTGCGCATCCACGATCTTCAGCGTGGCCGAGATGCTGCCCTTGCGCCCATCCTCATAGGTGACTTCCGTCGTGGTGAACTTCTCCTCCGAGCCGTCATATAGCGCCCCCAGCAGTTCCTCGAACTTCTCCGAGATCACGCCCCGCCGCACCTTCCGCGTCCGGGTCATCTCGCCGTCATCCGCATCCAGCTCCTTGTGCAGCACCAGGAAGCGATGCACCTGGCAATGCGCCAGCATCGGGTCTTCGGAAAGGCTCCGGTTCACCTCTTCCACGTGTTCCTTCACCGTCTCCAGCACGCGCGGATGCCCCGCCAATTCCTGGTAGGAGGCATAGCCGATATTGTTTCGCTCGGCCCAGTTGCCCACGGCATTCAGGTCGATGTTGATGAAGGCCGTGCATTGCTCCCGCTGGTTGCCGAACACCACGGCCTCGAGGATGTTGGGATAGAATTTCAGCTTGTTTTCCACGTATTTCGGCGCGAACAGGCTGCCATCGGCCATCTTGCCCACATCCTTGGCCCGGTCGATGATCTTCAGATGCCCGGTCTTGTCGTCGATGAACCCGGCATCGCCCGTCGCGACCCAGCCCTCGGCATCCTTGGTGCTCGCCGTGCTTTCGGCGTTCTTGTAGTACTCCTCGAACACGCCGTCGCCGCGATAGAACACCTCGCCGCTCTCGGCGATCTTCAACTCCACCCCCGGCGCGGCCACGCCCACCGTGTCGCTGTAGACCTCGCCATCGGGCTGGAGCGTGATGAACACCGACGCCTCTGTCTGTCCGTAAAGCTGCTTCAGGTTGATCCCCAGCGAGCGATAGAAATCGAAGATCTCAGGCCCGATCGCCTCGCCCGCGGTATAGCCCACGCGCACGCGCCCAAACCCCAGCGTATCCTTCAGCGGCCCGTACACCAGCAACCCGCCAAGGCGGTATTTCAGCCGGTCCCACGCGCTGACGCTCTTGCCGTCCAAGATCGCCGGCCCCACCTTCCGCGCATGCTCCATGAAGGTATGGAACAGCCATTGCTTCATTCGGCTGGCATCCTCCATCCGGATCATCACGTTGGTCAGCTGTCCCTCGAACACCCGCGGCGGCGCGAAATAATAAGTCGGGCCGATCTCGCGCAGGTCCACCTGCATCGTGTCCGGGCTTTCCGGGCAGTTCACGCAGAACCCGCACCAATAGGCCTGCCCGATGGAAAAGATGAAATCCCCCACCCACGCCATCGGCAGGTAAGCCAGAACTTCCTCGTTCCGCGTCAGGTGATCGAACTCGGACGACGATTTCGACGCCTCGATGATGTTGCGGTTGGACAGCACCACGCCCTTGGGCTTGCCGGTGGTTCCCGACGTGTAAAGCATCACGCAGGTGCTGTCGTAATCCAAAGCGTCCCGCCGGGCCTTCAGATCGCCGATGAATTCCTCACGCGCCGCGCGCCCTTGGTCCTGTACGTGGCTGAACTGGTGCAGCTTGTGATGATCGTATTTCCGCAGACCACGTGGATCGACATAGATGATATGCTCAAACAGATGCAGCTCATCCTGGATGTCGATAATCTTGTCGACCTGCTCCTGGTCCTCGACAATCGCGAACCGCGCGCCGCAATGGTCCAGCACATAGGCCATCTCCTCGCTGGCGCTGTCCTGGTAGACCGGCACCGGGATCGCGCCCACCGACTGCGCGGCGACCATGGACCAGTAGAAATAGGGCCGGTTCCGCCCGATCACGGCAATGAAGTCGCCCTTGTTCACCCCAAGGTTCAACAGCCCCAGCGCCAGCGCTTCGATCTCCTGCTCCGCCTCTGCCCAGGTCCAGCTTTGCCAGATCCCGTATTCCTTCTCCCGATAGGCGGGCTTGGTCCCGAACTGCGCGGCGTTGCGCTGCAAAAGGGCCGGAATGGACGAAAGCCCATCCGCGCCTCTCGACGACTGTGCCAAATTGTGTCCTCCCTTTGTCCGCTCTCTCCCGCGAACAGACCGCGCCCCACCGGGACCGAGTCTCGATCCTCCATAGAGTGCGCAGCCGAGGCTGATCGTCAACTTTTTCCTGATCTTTGCCCAATCCTTACGAATTGTAACAGGCGCAACGTAAGCCGCGCGATTGCCAGACCGCGGGATGGCGAACGACCTTCCTTCAGCGCGCTTTATCAATGCCAAATCCGCGAAACTTTGGATCGAGGTGCTGACGTCACCCAATCGCCAGCCCGGGGGGCGGCCCCCCTTTCGGCGATTGCAGGCAATCGCCTTTCGGTCAGCGGACGATCGCGCGGCGGCGCGGCAAAGCCGCGCCTTGATTCCGCGCGACACATGCTCCCCCAGCCCACCCTTGACATGCCCGCCATTTCCCCGTCGATTGCCCCTCTCGCAAGAGGACCGTAAGCATGGCAAAACCACAGATGGATTTCTGGTTCGAATTCGCCTCGACCTACTCCTATCTCAGCGTCATGCGCCTGCCCGCCCGCGCAGCCGAGGCCGGGGTCACCGTCCGCTGGCGCCCCTTCCTGCTCGGCCCGATCTTCGCCGCACAGGGCTGGGACACCTCGCCCTTCAGGATCTACGCCGCCAAAGGCACCTACATGTGGCGCGACATGGAACGCCGCTGCGCCGCCCTCGGCCTCACGTTCCAACGCTCCGACACCATGCCCCAGCACAGCGTCCTCGCCGCCCGCACCGCACAACTGGCGCTCGAACACGCCGAAGGCATCGCCTTTTGCCAGAACGTCTACCTCATGCAGTTCGCCGAGGGCCTCGACATCGCCGACAGTGACGTCATCGCCGCCTGTCTCGACGCCGCGAAACTGCCCCGCGACCTGATCGACAAGGCCCAGGCCGACGCCAACAAGCACCGCCTGCGCGACACCACCGAAGAGGCCATGCGCCGCGGCATCTTCGGCGCCCCCAGCTTTACCGTGGACAACGAGCTTTTCTGGGGCGACGACCAGCTTGACACCGCCCTCGCCTGGGCCAAGGAGCACGCCGCATGAGCCCACGCGACACCACGCAGATGACCACCGCGGGCCTCAACCTCATCCAGCAGGCCCTGACGATCTACGACGCCGATCTCAACCTCGCCGTCTGCAACCGCCGCTTCCAGGAGATGTTCGACCTGCCCGACCGGCTGGTCACCCCCGGCGCCCATTTCGAAGACACCATCCGCTTTCTGGCCGAACGCGGCGACTACGGCGAAGTGACCGACCTCGACCGCTTCGTCGCCGACCGGGTGGACATCGCCCGCGCGTTCAAGCCGCATTACATGGAACGCACCCGCGCCAATGGCCGCACCATCAGCGTCGAAGGCTCGCCCCTGCCGCAGGGCGGCTGGGTCACCGTCTACACCGACATCACCCGCGCCAAACAGCAGGAGGCGCTGCTCGCCGCCCGGTCCGAGGAACTGTCGGACCGGCTCGTCACCTATTCCGACGATCTGGCGGCGGCCAACCGGCAGCTTGAATCCACCATCACGGCGCTGGAAGAGGCCCAGCGCCAGGCCTCCGAGGCCGAGGCCCGGATGCGCCTGACGACCGAGATGGTGCCCGCCCATATCGCCCATCTCGGCCCGGACCGGCGCTATACCTATTCCAACCGCCGCCTGTCGCTCATCATGCCGGGCAGCACCGCCGACCCCGTCGGCCTTGCCCCCGCCGACGCGCTGGGGGACGAGACCTTCGCCAACATCGCCCCGCATCTCGATCGCGCCTATGCCGGCGAGCCGTCGGTGTTCGAATTCACCCACGCCGCCAGTTCCCGCCGGATCCGCGTGGCGCTCACACCCGATCCGGCCACCGGCGGCGTCTATATCCTGTCCATGGACATCACCGAAGAGGCGCAGACCCGCGCCGCCCTGGGCCAGCACCGCCGCCGCGAAATGGCCGCGCAACTGACCTCCGGCCTCGCGCATGACTTCTCCAACCTGCTGACCATCATCCTCGGGATGCAGTCGCGCCTGCAATCCATGTCCCTGCCCGAAGAGGCCACAGACCTCATCGCCGCCACCCTGGGCGCGGCCCGGCGCGGCGGCACTCTGCTCGACCGCATCGCCGACATGACCGGCCCGCGCGAACATACGCCCGTGCCCACCGACCTGCCCGCCTTCCTGCACGATCTGGAACCGCTGGCGCGCTCGGTCCTGCCCGACAAGATCACGCTGAACATCGCCGCCGGGAATGCACCCCGCACCTGCCTGCTCGATCCCGGCATGCTGCAGGACTCGCTCATCAACCTGCTGCTCAATGCCCGCGATGCCATCGGCGACGCGAACGCCGCGCCGGGCCGCATCACCCTTACCGTCACCACCGTGCAGGACACCTGGCTCGATGTCGCCGTGTCCGACACCGGCCCCGGCTTTTCCGATCACGTCCGCAGCCATGCATTCGATCCGTTCTTCACCACCAAGGGCGGCGAAGGCTCGGGGCTGGGCCTCACCATGGTCTACAACATGACCAAGCTCGCCGGCGGGCGGGTGATGATCGACAACACCGATACCGGCGGCCAGGTCACCCTGCGCCTGCCCCTGCGCGAGGTCAGCGCGGCGGACGCGCCCGGCTTCGTGCTGCTGGTCGAGGACAGCGCCGACCTGCGAGAAAGCATCCGCGCCATGCTTCGCGCCGACGGCCACCAGGTCATCGAGGCCACCAGCGCGACCGAGGCGCAGGCGCTTCTGCAAGGCCTGCCCGAAATCACCGCCATCCTCAGCGACATCACACTCGAAGGCGAGGCCACCGGGCTCGACCTCATCGACGCCCTGCCGACGCGGCACCCTCCGGCGGTGCTGATGACCTCGCTGCCCCCCTCCGATCCGCTGCACGCCGCCGCCCTCGCCCGCGCGCCCGTGCTGCGCAAACCGTTCCAGCCCGGCGCCCTGCGCGCCGCCCTGTCGGGCGGGGCGACGCCATGACCGAAACCGCCCCTCTCGTCACCATCCTCGACGACGAGCCGGCCATTCGCACCATGCTGGCCCAAACGCTGGAAGAGGCCGGCTTTCGCACCCTCACCTTCGCCCGCGCGACCGAATTCGAGGCCGCGCTGCGCACCCACTCTCCCGATATCTGCCTCGTCGACCTCTCGCTGCCCGACCGTGACGGTCTGACCCTCGTGCACCGGCTCGCGCTGGAACAGGGCGCACGGGTCATCATCATCTCGGGCCGGGCCGAGGTGCAGGACCGCGTGACCGGGCTGGAACTTGGCGCCGACGACTACATCATCAAGCCCTTTGATCCGGCCGAGGTCGTGGCCCGCATCCGCGCCCGCCTGCGTCGCGACGCGCCCGGCCCGAATACCGGCAACACCGCCCGCTTCGGCCCCTGGACCGCGCATTTCGACCGCTACGTTCTGGAAGACGATACCGGGCAGGAAACCCCGTTTTCCCATGCCGAAGGCGAGGTTCTGCGCCTCTTTCTCGACCGCCCCAAGCGCCTGATCTCGCGCCAGGCCATGCAAGAGGCGCTGGGAGGCGCGGCGGGCGAAAGCTTCGACCGTGCCATGGACGTGCGCATCTCGCGCCTGCGCACCAAGCTGCGCGAGGACCCCAAGAACCCGCGCCTGATCAAGACGATCTACGGCGCGGGCTATATCTTTCTGGGCGATGTCACGTGGCGCGACCGGTAACACCCGGCTGGCACCAGCGCGCGCTATTGTGTCAGCAACCGCAACGCCAGTCGCCGTTCCCGTCGCAGGGTCTTTTTCAGACCTGCCGACGTCTCCTTGGTCAACATGATCGCGCCGCGCGTGCAGACGTCCGCGCAAAGCCCGCACTCTCCGCAGCTCTGCCGGTCAATCAACACCGGAAAGCCCTCGTCATCCCGGCCTATCACGTCGCGCGGGCACACTGCCATACAGTCGCCGCACGCACAGCAATGCGCCTGCAAACCCGCCAGATCCGCACCCGGCGGACGTGGCAGGTCACCCTGGTCCGACGTCTTGTCGAAGACCCTCGTCTGGTCCTTGTGTTGCATTGTCGTATGTCCCGTTTGCAACTCCTCCCGTCCGAAACGCAATTGCGAAACCGGTTCGCATACGCACCAAACGTTCAGGACGACTTCAGCTTGTCATATCTCGCACTGAAAGGCGATGATCCATGTCAACGAGACCTGACACTGGGCAATGTCCTGCACAATCGCGGTCTTTCTTCCGCTTCAATCCCGGCGCGCGGGCCGCTATGACACTTGGAACCACAAGAAACGACCATCCGGGGGAGAATCAGGCGTGGCGGAACTTATTCTCGTAAGGCACGGGCAGGCCAACAGCCACGCCACCGACGAAGCGGGCTATGACCAACTCTCCGATCTCGGCGCCGAGCAGGCGCGCTGGCTGGGCGAGCATATCGCCGCCACCAACCCGCATTTCGACCGCGTCCTTACCGGCACGCTGCAACGCCAGGTCGACACCGCCCACCACATGGGCGTCACCGTCACCACCCAGGATCCGCGCCTGAACGAGCTCAGCTATTTCGCCCTCGCCCAGGCCGCATTCGACGCCCATGCCATCCCGGTTCCCACCGATCCCTCGCAATTCGCCACGCATCTGCCACAGGTCATCACCCTCTGGACCACCGGCGACCTGCCCGGTGTCCCCGAAAGCTTCGATGATTTCGCCGCCCGCATCACCGAAGTGCTGACCGAGCAATGCGCCGACGCGGGCCGCACCCTGCTGGTCACCTCCGGCGGCGTCATCGGCATGGCCCTGCGCCACGTGCTCGACCTCGACAACACCGCCATGGCCCGGGTCATGCTGCAAATCAACAACGCCTCGATGCACCGGCTCAGCTACGTGCACGACACGCTCATGGTCGCGGGCTTCAACGCCATTCCCCATCTCGACCGCCCGGATCGGGCCCATGCCCGCACCTATGTCTGAAGGACCCCGCGCATGAAATTCTACTACGCCCCCGGCACCATCTCGGTCGCCACCGGCCTGCTGCTGCAAGAGGCCGGACTGGACCATACCCCCGTCGCGCTCAGCTTCGCCGACGGCGACCAGACCAAGCCCGACTACCTCGCGCTCAACCCCAAGGGCCGCGTCCCGGCACTGGTGACCGATCAGGGCATCCTGACTGAAACGGGCGCCATCGCCGAATTCATCGCCGCCCAGGTGCCCGACAAAGGCCTCGTACCCGCCGACCCGTGGGATGCGGCCCAACTCCGCGCGATCTGCTACTATCTGGCCTCCACCATGCATGTGAACCACGCTCACGGCCCCCGCGGCATCCGCTGGGCCGACAGCGACGCGGCACTGGCTGACATGAAGGCCAAGATGCCGAAAAACATGGCCGACAGCTGCGCCTATATCGAGGAAACCTGCGCCCTCGCCCCCTTCGTCATGGGCAAAGAGATGACCATCGCCGACCCCTGGCTGTTCGCCATCTGCTGCTGGCTGGAAATGGACAAGGTCGATGTCGACCGCTTCCCCAAGATCAAGGCCCACCGCGCCATGATGGCCGCCCGCCCCTCGGCGGCGGCGATCCGCGACTACGGCCTGCTGACGAAAGACTTCGCATGACCCATCTCTGGCTGCGCGCCGAACAGCGCGACAACGAAGACCGCACCGGCCTCACGCCCGAGGGCGCCGCCGCCCTCATTGCGCAGGGCATGGAAATCAGCGTCGAAGACAGCCCCGACCGCATCATCCCCACCGACCGCTACGCCGACGCGGGCGCCACCATCGTGCCGCAGAATTCCTGGCCCGACGCGCCCCGCGACGCCATCATCTTCGGGCTCAAGGAACTGCCCGACGACGGCACCCACCTGCCGCACCGCCACATCATGTTCGGCCACGCCTTCAAGGGTCAGCATTCCGGCCGGCGCCTTCTGGACCGCTTCAAGGACGGGGGCGGCACGCTCTACGATCTTGAATACCTCGTCGACGAACAGGGCCGCCGCGTCGCCGCCTTCGGCTACTGGGCGGGCTATGCCGGCGCTGCCGTCAGCCTTTTCGCGTGGGCCGCCCAGCAACAGGGCCAGACCTGCGGGCCCGTCTCCGCCTACCCGGACAAGGACGCGCTGCTCAAGGATCTCGCCGAAACGCTCGACGCCACCGGCGTTGAGCGCCCCTCCGCCATCGTGATCGGCGCGCTGGGCCGTGTCGGCACCGGTGCGGCCGACCTCTGCGCCGCGATGGACGTCACCCCCACCAAGTGGGACATGGACGAAACCGCCCATGGCGGCCCGTTCCCAGAAATCCTGCAACACGACCTTTTCCTCAACTGCATCTTCGCCCGCCCCGGCACGCCCGTCTTCGTGCCGAAGGACGCCCTGACCGCCCAACGCCGCCTGACCGTCATCGGCGACGTCGCCTGCGATCCCGACAGCGATTACAACCCCGTGCCGGTCTATTCCCAGGCCACCACTTGGGACGCGCCCGTCACCCGCGTGCACGACGCGCCCCCGCTTGACGTCATGGCAATTGACAACCTGCCGTCGCTCCTGCCGCTGGAATCCTCGCAGGACTATGCCAGCCAACTCTTGCCATCCTTGAAAACGCTCGACAAACTGGACGCCGGAGTGTGGGCACGCGCGGAACGGACCTTCCGCGAGCACGTTTGAAGGGGGCACAGTCATGACAATTCACTGGTGTGGCACCGGCCTGTCGGCCGTGCCCGGCCTGCGCAGGCTGATCGAGGCAGGCCACGACGTCACCGTCTGGAACCGCTCTCTGGACAAGGCCGAGGCCGCCGTGGGCGACCTCACGAACCGCATCCGCGCGTTTGATTTCGACATGCTGTCCGCCGAGGTGCAGGAGGGCGATATCGTGGTTTCCATGCTGCCCGGCGACTGGCATGTGCCGCTGGCCGAGATGTGCATCAACAAGGGCGCGCATTTCGTCTCAAGCTCCTACATCGCCCCCGAGATGCGCGCGCTCCATGCCAAGGCGCTCCTGCGCGGCGTGAGCGTGGTGAACGAAATCGGCCTCGATCCCGGCATCGACCACCTGATGGCCCATCACCTGATGGCCGATTACCGCTCCTCGGCGGCGTTCAACCCCGAAAACGACCTCAGCTTCCTCAGCTATTGCGGCGGCATCCCCAAAAACCCCAATCCCTTCCGCTACAAATTCAGCTGGTCACCGCTGGGCGTGCTCAAGGCCCTGCGCTCGCCCTCCCGGTCGATCCGCAACTACTCCGAACTCAACGTCAAGCGCCCCTGGGATGCGCTCGGCACCTATACCGCGCCCTTGCCCACGCCCGAAACCTTCGAGGTCTACCCGAACCGCGACAGCCTGCCTTTCCTCGATGATTACGGCTTCGAGCCTGCCTGGCGGGTCAAGGAATTCGTGCGCGGTACGCTGCGCCTCAATGGCTGGTCCGAGGCCTGGAGCGACGTCTTCGCCGAGATCGAAACGCTCGAAGGCCCCGAAGGCGAGGCAAGGCTCAAGGAAATGTCCGACCAGTTCTGGCGTGACAACGCCTATGGCGAGGATGACCCCGACCGCGTCGTTCTCTGCGTCGACCTCAAGGCCGAACGTGGCGGCAGCCCTGTCTGGCACAAAACCTTCGTGATGGACGCCTGGGGCGACGCCCGCGGCACCGCCATGTCCCGGCTGGTTTCTTTCCCGGTCTCCCTCGCGGTCGAGGCCGTGGCCAACCACGAAATCCCGGCCGGCGTCAGCCCCGCCCCTAGCGACCCCAAGCTGGTCGCGCGCTTGCTGTCGGAGGTCGACCGCCTCGCCCAGCACCTTCAAGTCGTGGACCACCTCGCCTGACCGGCGTCCAGCACCGTCCCGGACCTGATCCCGGACCTCACTAAAGCGTTTCGCGAAAGACCTGACTCACAGATTTTCGCGAAACGCAGTGCTCCGCTCGTTCGTTGCACGCGTTCCGCCTTTAGCTGGTGCCTCAGGTAAAAGGCGGAACGCTTCAGGTCAGCTCAGCGAGCTGACCAGCGCGATGATCACCACCGAATAAACTGCGATTCCGCCGCCGATCAGGAAAACCGCCCAGTTCTTCGAAATCGTCGCGGTCGCGATGGATTTCACCTGATGCATCAGGTCGGGCCAAGTATAGGATACGAAATCGCCCTGTGTCAGAACCGCCTGGATGCGCCCCTCTTCGTCGACCACCGGCAGGCGGCGGAATCGCTCGTTCGACATCATCCGCAGCCAGTCGATCATGTCATCCGTCTCCCGTGCCACACGCGGATTTTCGGTCATGATCTCGGACAGTTTCGTCGTCTTGGCGTCGCGCTCCCCGGCGACCAGCTTGTTCATCATATCACGCTCGGTCACGACGCCGACGACCTTGTCGTCTGAATCCACCACGA
Source organism: Roseovarius sp. THAF9 (assembly GCF_009363715.1). Classification (NCBI taxonomy): domain Bacteria; kingdom Pseudomonadati; phylum Pseudomonadota; class Alphaproteobacteria; order Rhodobacterales; family Roseobacteraceae; genus Roseovarius; species Roseovarius sp. THAF9. The sequence continues at coordinate 190,690 of NZ_CP045404.1, read as the reverse complement.
TGACCGAACCGAAATTCTTCTCGGCCATCGCCTTGGCCGCATCATAGGCGCTGGTATCCGGTAACCGGGTCAGCGGTTTCGGTTTGCTGGCATATTCCGGGCGATCCATCAGACGGTTCCCGGGACGGTCGGCATGATCTGGCATCTCGCGCTCCTTCGGTGCTCGCATATCTTGCAAGCACCTAGGGCACGGCCTCGCCCCCTCCACGGTCAGAGCCGCGACACTTCAACACAATTTTTTAATTCCCACCAGTTCTGCGCTGTCCGCTTGCCCGCCAGACACCTGTCTGGCGGGCATGTGTCTTTAGAAACGGTACGACACCCGCGCGCGGTAGGTCATGCCATCTACGCCGCCCGACGGCGAGACGTCGTCGAACTCGTGGTAAAGCGCATCCGCGCCCATCACCCATTTTTCGTTCAGCTTGTAATCAACGCCTGCACCGGCAACCCAGCCCCAGCCATCCAGGCTGAATCCGCCGCCGCTGCCGCTCATGTGCGCCGCGCCGGCGGTGCCATAAACAAAGGCGCTGCCGGTATCGACACCCACCCGCAGGCGCAGCCGCGCGATGGTATCGACATCAACCGTGTTGAACGAAATGTCGGTAAAGTCGATATCCGCCTCGACGCCGTAAACCAGCGTGCCCCGGTCCCAGTTGTAACCGGCATGCACACCGCCCAGAAACCCGTCATCGCTGAGGTTAACCACAGCCAGGTTTGCGCCGGGGGTGGGGTTCGTGGCGTTGATGTCAAAATCGCCAAAACCCAGCTGCACACCGACATAGGGGCCAGCCCAGTCGGAAATCGGCTCGGGCGGCGGGGCCACATAGGGGTCCGCCGGCGGCGTGATGTTGCCCGCCAATGCGGGGGCGGCCGTGATCGAAACAATGGCTGCGACGCGTACAAATGCTTTCATTTCATCATCCTCCTGAAAATGCTTTCAGCGGATGATACCACGTAAACCGCCCTTTCTAGCGGTCTTGGCGCGACCCGTCACATTTTTCGGACTGCGCGGGCAAAGGCGCAACACCGCGTCGGGTGGGGTTCCGCCCACCTTGCCGCGAAACATCAGCCCCCGCGCACCAGGTCGTCCTCGTCGTCCTGCGCCGACAGGCCCAGCTCGTCCAACCCGTTCTCCAGATGATCCGACAAATGCGGCGTACCCAGCAGGTAATCCGCCGTGGGTGTCGTCGCCTCGTCGCGCGCCGTGGCCTTGGCCTCTTCGATCTCGTCGGCTCCGAAACTGCCGCGCCCAATCCACATCAGCGCCACCAGGCTCGCCTGCTCCTCCTCAGCCAACCTTTCGATGAATGCCCTGACCTCTCCCTCCGCGCGGTCCAGTTCGCGCGACATGAGGATCACTTGGGCGACTTTGTAAGTGCTGATATCCAGCATGTCCCGACCTCCTTTTCCGGCAGTGATTCTACCAAAAATATGGCCTTCGGGACAGGCGCCAGCTTTGATCTCACGCAAACAGGCGGAAATAGAGCCAGTTGGGCAGGAACCGCGCACCGCGGAAAACAAGGCTGAACCAGCTCGGGAAATTCCGGTCGAACGCGTTCTCGTCATTCATCAGCTCGAACATGATCTGCGCGGCCTCATCTGGCTCCATCAGGCCCGGCATCTTGAAATCGTTTTTGTCGGTCAGCCGCGTGCGGATAAAGCCGGGGTTGGCGCATTGCACCAGCACACCCGTGCGCCACAGATCCGCCCGCATACTCTGCGCCAGCGACATGATCCCGGCTTTCGACGCGCCATATCCAATCGCCCCCGGCAAGCCGCGAAAGCCCACCAGCGAACCGGTCACGACGATATGCCCGTGATCCCGCGCGACCATCTTCGGCACCACGTGGTTCAGCACCCGCACCGTGCCGGTGAAGTTCACGTCCGCCATCGCGGTGACCTGCTCGGGCTCCCACTCGGTCGCCTTCATCGGCCAATAGACCCCGGCCAGCGTCACCACCCCGTCGATCTCGCCCACCTCTTCGGCAGCCGCCTTCACGCTTTCCTCGTCGGTCACGTCCACGGTCACGATACTGGATCGCCCCGGCAGCATCTCCGCCACCTCTTTCAGCCGGTCCTCGCTGCGCGCCGACAGGATCACCTCCGCCCCCACCGCGCTCAGTTTCCGCGCAAGCGCCGCGCCAAGCCCTTCGCTCGCGCCCACCAGCCAATAGCGTTTTCCAGTCCAGTCCATTATGCCGCTTTCTGAAGTTCCGTGTCGTCCAACTTGTGCATGGTCGCCACAAGCTCGGCGACCTTGATCCCATACTTGCGGAACTGGCTGCGGTTCACAATGGTTCCACCCGGCGTCAGGTACATCCAGTCCTCGACGCTCAGAACATGACCACCCGCCTCGTCCGGCAGGCGAATATCATAGCACAGTTGCACCGCCGCACCTGCATGACGGCCCTGCCCGGTGCCGACCACGTCATCGGCCTCGGCCCGGATGCGCCCGTCATTGCCCAGCTCCAGCCGCCACTCGCGCTCCTGTACCGTGCCGCTGTCATAGGTGAAATGCTCGGCCATCACCCCCTTGTTGCCGTCCCAGCGCGCGTCGAACCGGGCGGAAAACCGCGATGCCACGCGCCCCAAGGGCCCATAGATCACCCCCTCGCAGCGCATCGCGCCGTTCAGGTGCTGGCGCAAATCGAACCGCGGCAGTGTCTCGGCATAATCCTCCACGCTTTGCGCCCGGAACCCGGCGAACCGATTGCGCAGCACCGCAACCCCGGTCGCCAACGCCGCCCCGCACATGATCAGAAATCCTTCGAACATCATCTCGGTCTCCCCGCTTCAACCATGGTCCCTTGGGGCGCGTCCCCGCCCCCGGGCACCGTTGCCAGCAGCGCAATCGCCGCCAATTTCAGAACACAGGGCACCGCCCCGTAAAGCAGGCTCAGCGCCCACAACGCGTCTTCCGAATTCTCCTGCCCCGAGGCATAGCCGACCGACTCCAAAAGCGGCAGCAAGCCCACCGCCGCAATCGCCAGCGTGATCTTCGACACGAACGACCACAGGCTGAAGCCCTCGGACGCCCCCGGCGAAACTTCCGCCATGCGGTCCGCGAAAAGCGCGGGCAACAGCGTCATGTCCGCGCCGAGCGCCACACCGGTCAGCACGCAGATCACCGCAAAGGCCCAGGCATCGCCCGCGCTCAGCATCACGGCAAAGCCGAAGGCCGCAATCGCCAGCACCATCGCCCAGATCAGCACCCGACGCGGCCCGTGCGCCTCGGCCAACTTGCCCCACATCGGCGCCGCCGCCGCCGCACTCAGGAAAAACACCAACAGCAGCGGCCCTTCCCAGCCCGGCGCCGCCAGCCGGTCCTCGACATAGAACAGAAACAGCGTCGAACTCACCGCCACCGGCGCCGAGTTGGCCAGCGCCACCAACAAAAGACGCCGCGCCACCGGATCACGCAGAACCGTGCCAATCTGCGAATTCACGCCCTCTTCGGGCGGCTGCCCGCGCCACTCGGTCCCCATCGCCCACAGCGCCACCAACCCCAGCCCGGCAAACGCCACGGCAAAGGCCGCGTACCCGCCCAGCGCAACGGGTGCCACGGCGGCGGCACAGATCCCCAACAGCGCCCCGGTCTCGCGCCACCGCGCAACGCGCAGGTGCCCGCCTTCGCCCATGCGGCTCGCCACCGAAACCCCTTGGGCGTAAAAACAGATCGTCAGGTAGCTGAACGCCGAAAAGACCAGCGTCAGCATCACCGCAAACCACCACAGCGGCGGCAGCATCGGCTCCACCGCAAAGAGGCCCAGCATCCCCGCGATCATCGCCACCCCCGCGATCACCACGGTCAGACCGCGATAGCCTGCCGTCATCGCCGACACCCGCCCCAGCAGCGGGTCCTGCACGAAATCCAGCAAACGCAGCACACCCAAGACTGTGCCCAGCGCCGCCAGCGACACACCGTACTCGTCGACGAAAAACTTCGGCGCGTGCATATAAAGCGGCAGCCCCGCCGCCGACAGCATCGCCGCGAAGAGCGCAAAGGCCGGCAGGCGCGGCCTCTTGCCCGCGTCGCTCATCGGCTCACTTCCCGCGTCGGCGGCTCGGGCCGGTTCTGGAATTTCGCGCCCTTCCACCACAGCTTCAGCGCCTGCCAGTGGATCAGCGCCAGCACCCGGCGCGATCCCAGCGGCCGCCGCGCCAGCGCCGTCAGCACGCCGGCGGTCGTCAATGGCTTGCGGTCACCCACCAGCGTCGCGATCACCCCGCCCTTTCCCCGGCTAAGGTCGATCCAGATCCCAATCCGGTCGGGCCGGATGTCGAACCGAAACGTATACTCCCCCTCAATGGTCTGGAACGGCGAGACGTGAAACACCTTCTGTGCTTGCAACCGGTCTTCGGGGCCGATGGGACTGCGATCGTCATGGTGACAAAGGTACGAATGTCGGTCGCCATAGGTGTTGGTCACCTCCGCGATCACCACCATCAGGTCATCCGCCGCGTTGTAACACAGCCAGAACGCCACCGGGTTGAAGATATGCCCCAGCACCCGCGGTTGGGCCAGCAATTCGATCCGCACGGGCGCCGCGAACTGGTGCGCCTCCAGCACCTCGCGCACCCAGGCCGCGCCACGCCCCTGCCCGGGCGGGCCACCATGATCCCGGTCGCGCAAGCTGAACAGCCCCGCGCGGTTGCGCCCGAAAATTCGGCTGGATGGCAGCGCGGCTTCGGCATCCACCATCACGTAATCGATGCTGTACCGAAACGCGTTGCGAACATCGCCCTTTCGCCCATGCCACGTGTGGCCCGCGATATGGTCAGGCCCATTCACGCCGCCGCCGCCGCGCTGTCCCGCGCCAGGATCGCATCGGCCACGTCGTAGGCGCTCGACAACCCGTCCTCGTGAAACCCGTTCTTCATCCACGCGCCGCAGAACCATGTGCCGTTTTCGCCGTTGATCCGGGCCACCTCCTGCTGAGCGCGCAGCATGTCCATGTCATAGACAGGATGACGCAGCACCGTCTGGTCATAGATCATTTCGTCGCGGATGGGCCGCGTCGTGTTCAGCGTCACGAAATGCGGATCGTCCATCGGGATGGGCTGCAAAGAGTTCATCCAGTAGGTCAGGTCGATCTGCCCGTCCCGCTTGGCCGGCCCTTCCATGTAATTCCACGACGACCACACAGCGCGACGCTTCGGCATCACGGACATATCGCAATGCAGCACGACGTCGTTGGGCTGGTACTTCACGCGGCCCAGCGCGGCCTGTTCTTCGGGTGTGGGGTCTTCCAGCATGTTCAGGCTGTCATCGCCATGCGTGGCAAAGATCACCTCGTCGAATGTCTCCCACTCGGCACCATTCGCCCGCACCTCGACACCACCTTGCGCCCGCCGCACCCCGGCAATCGGCGCGCCGGTCCGGATGGTGACGCCGAACTCCCGCAATGCCGCTTCCAAACGCGAGACATACTCGATCGACCCGCCCTTCACGGTGTACCACTGGTGCTGCCCTTCATACCCAAGCAGCGCGTGGTTCTCCATAAACCGGATCAGCGCGTGCGCCGGGAAATCCATCACTTTCTCGGTGGGCGTCGACCAGATCGCGCCGGTGAACGGGCTCAGGTACCGCTCGCGGAACCAGCGCCCCAGCCCCATCGTCCGCAACAACTCCCCGATGCTGGCCTCCGGATGCGCCTCCGCCGTGCGCACCGCCCGCGCATTGAACCGGAAGATATCGCGCAGCATCAGCCACATACGCGGGTCCAGCACGTTGCGGGTCTGGGCAAAGAACGCCTGCGCCCCGTCCAACCCGTATTCGAAGCGCGTATCCCGGAACGAGGCGCCAAAGCTCATCTTGCTTTCCACCACAGGCACATCCAGCGCCGCGAAAAGCTCCGCCAGATGCGGGTAATTGGCATAGTTGAACACGATGAACCCGGTATCCACCGGCTGCGTCCCATCTTTCCCGGCCATCTTGGTCCGCGCATGTCCACCCAGCCGCTTCTCGGCCTCGAAAAGCGTGACATCGCACGCCCCGGCCAGCCGCCACGCAGCCCCCAATCCACTGATCCCCGCGCCGACGACTGCGACCTTCTTGCGCGTCAGCGCAACTTTTGTAACTAGCATTCCGTGTAGTACCCTAACTTGTCTTTACATAAGTCTACGTGAAACCAGCATTATCGGATGACAAAGAAAAAGCCCGAATTTTTGATCCGGTCTGATCGAACCAGCGTATCTTTGGCATGTTCAGTGATGCTGACGCCATCGAGATCACCGGCACCAGTGCCGACGCCCCGCCTCCGGTGGGCGCGCTGCTTTCGATCCGTGGCAACGGCAAGAGTGTTGAACCGGTGATCGAGAAGACGGAAGAGCACACCCAGGACTGGGCGCAAGTCATCGCCCGGATCCGCGACAAACGCGACCGCGCCGCTTTCCAGCGGCTGTTTTCGCATTTCGCGCCACGGGTCAAAGCCTTCTTGATGAAATCGGGGGCAGACGCGTCACTGGCCGAGGAATGCGCACAGGAGGTCATGGCGACCCTCTGGCAAAAGGCCCACATGTTCGATCCCGCCCGCGCCAGCGCTGCGACCTGGATCTTCACTATCGCGCGGAACCGCAGGATTGATGCGATCCGCAAGCAAAGACGACCCGAGCCCGAGGAATTGCCCTGGGGACCGGAGCAGGAACCAGATCAGGCCGATGCCCTGGCCCTGCAACAGGAGAGCGAAAAACTGGGCGCCGCCATCGCGCAGCTGCCCGAAAAACAGAAGGACCTGATCGAAAAGGCCTATTTTGGCGACCTCACCCATTCCGAGATCGCCGAGGAAACCGGCCTTCCGCTCGGGACCATCAAATCGAGGATCAGACTGGCGCTGGACCGCCTGCGCCATCAAATGAAGTGAACACGACGATGACAGATACGATCAAACATCACCTGAGTGACAAGTTGCTCATCGGCTATTCCGCGGGCACCCTCCCCGAGGCGTTCAGCCTCGCGGTGGCCGCGCATATTTCCATGTGCGACGAATGCCGCGCCCGGCTGGCGTCCTTCGACGCTGTCGGCGGCGCCCTGATGGAAGACTGCGGCGATTCCGACCTGTCCGACACCGCCTTCGAGGATACATTGGCCCTGATCGACGCGGCCGACACGACCGTCCCTGAGACCACCCATACGGCCACCGGCACGCTGCCGCGCCCCGTGCAGGACTATATCGGCGGCGACCTCGACGCGGTGAAATGGAAACCCGTCGGTATGGGCGTGAAACAGGCCATCCTGCCCACCTCGAAAGACGCCACGGCCCGCCTGCTCTACATTCCCGCCGGCGCCGCCGTGCCCGACCACGGCCACCGGGGCACGGAACTGACGCTGGTGCTGCAAGGCGCCTTCGCCGACGAAGTCGACCGCTTCGGCCCCGGCGACATCGAGATCGCGGATCAGGACCTCGACCACACGCCCGTGGCCGAGATCGGCGCCGACTGCATCTGCCTCGCCGTCACCGACGCGCCCCTGCGCTTCCGCGGCTTTATCCCGCGCATTGCGCAGCCGTTCCTGCGGATCTGACGTGCCGCTCGCGGCACACGCTGAATAGACGTCAAGACGCCCGCCGCGTGCAGCGGCGGGCTTTTTTTCCCTCAAACCGGCGGCAAAGCAGGCTCTGACCTACGCGTTCGCACTCTCGAACAGGATAAGTTCGACCCGCGTGTCGCCCGCGACATGGGCGTCATGGCCCGGCGGGATCTCGAAGAAATCGCCGGGCGTGATCTCGGTTTCCTGTCCGCTCTCGACCATCCGCACCACCAGCCGTCCCGACAGGCAATAGCCCGTGTGATGCATCGGGCAGGTCTCTGGATTGCCCAGCAGCGGTTTCTCATCCGCCTCCCAGGTCCATCCCGGCTCGAACACGGCATGCATCCCGGTGCTGCCCTGTCCGGTCTTCACGATGTCGATCCCGCCCCGCTCTTTCATGTCGAGCCTGTCATCCGGGTTCTCGAAGCGGCGAATCTCGATCTCGGTTGTCATCTCGGTCTCCTTTCCACGGTCCGGCCAACGGGCCGCACCGTTCATGCGTGGGTAACCTCGGGTTTCAGGGATTGCAGGATCTCGCCCACCGCGGCGCAGGTCTCCACGTCATACCGCAGGGCGTCCATCGTCCGCAGGATATCCCCCGCGGCCGCGTCATACTCGGCGGCGTCGATATCCATCCCGCGATGCGCGTCGCGCATGCTCCGCCCGACATACGCGTCCGGCCCGCCGCTCCCGGCGGCAAAGAAATCACAGGTATGCGCCTTGATCTCCTCGACCCGCTCGGGCTGGTCGACATAGGGCGCGAAGCGGTGACCGATCAGCGGGTTCTCCATATGCGCGGCAACCGCGCCATCGACGATCCGCCGGATTCCGGCCGGACCGCCAAGGCGCTCGTATAGCGTCACGTCGTTCAGGTCTTCCGCGACATGCGGTGTCATGTCTCCTCCTTTCTCCTCCGGTGTTGGCTGGCCTCAGGCCGGTTCCGCCTGCATCGCCTTCACGTCCGGCGCACTCAACGGCTTGCCGCCGATGGCCCATTCGCCACCGGCCACTTCCTTGATCCGCACCCAGGTGACGCCGCGCATGGCCTCGCCCTCGACGCCGACCATCGCCTCGGTCACGTCGTGAATCATTCTTCGTTTCTGGTCATCGTCGAAGACACCTTCGATCAGTTCGATATCGACAAGGGGCATCGGTCCTTTCCTTTCTGTCTTGTGTTCATCTCGCCGGGCTCACCGGCATGGACCAAACGTGACAGACCCGCCGCCCGCCGCGCCAGTTCACGATCTGAATCCGCCCGGTACAGACTCTGAACTGGCCGGACGGGGCATCGATATGTCAGGATGCGGCCCCGAAACGGAAAGGAGGCCAACCATGACCAACGCGAGCTACAAGCAATTCTGCCCGGTCGCGATGGCGGCCGAAGTCCTCTGCACCCGCTGGACCATCGTCCTCTTGCGCGAACTGGTCGCCGGATCGACCCGCTTCAACGAGTTGCGACGCGGCGTGCCGCGCATGTCACCGGCCCTTCTGTCCAAGCGCCTCGGTGAACTGGAGACGGCCGGCGTGGTGGAACGCACCCGCCTCACCGACCCGCCACAGGTCGACGCCTATCGCCTTACCCCGGCGGGCCGCGACCTGCAGCCGGTGATCGAGGCGATCGGCATGTGGGGCCAGAAATGGGTCGAGACAGAGCCTTCGCTGGAAAACCTCGACCCCGAACTGCTGATGTGGGACATGCGCCGCAACCTGGACACCGAACCGGTGCCGGACCGGCGGGTGGTGATCGCCTTTACCTATCCCGAACTGCCCGCGTCCCAGCGCAAGTGGTGGCTCATCGTCGAACCGGACGGCACCGTCGACCTCTGCCACATCGACCCCGGCTTCGACGTCGACCTCTATGCCAATGTCGACCTGCGCACGATGACCGAAATCTGGATGGGCCTCAGGTCCGTCGCCGATGCCATCGACCGTGACGCGTTGGTCCTGGTGGGATCGTCCGAACTGATCCGCAACATGCAGGCCTGGCTCGGCCTCAGCCCCTTCGCGCAGCAGGCGAAACTGGCCGGGTAAACGCGCCGCTATAATCCGAGAGGTCGCGTACCTGCCATGGCGCCACTCACTTCAGGTGCGCGCCTTGCGCAATCCGTTAACCCGGCACGTGCCCGGCAAATCGCACCGACGCGATACCACCCGGATACCGACGCGATACCGATACAGGTTTGCGCCTGTTCGCAGGCGTTAACCTTTCGCGTAGCGCTGCACGAAATTCCGCAGGATCATCTCGGGCGCGAACACGTCCGCCGCCCGGCACATCGCAATCAGATCGTCCGCGTCCTCGGGCGGGAAATAACCTCGCTCGCGGTAGATCCTGATCCGCGTCTCGAACCCCGCCGCATCCGCCTCGGGGTGAAACTGCGTGGCATAGACATTCTCTTTATACCGCAACATCTGGTAGGGGCACGCCTCGGACCTCACAAGATGCACGCATCCCTCCGGCAGATCCTGCAACGCTTCCTTATGCCCCACAAAGGCGTCGAACGCCGTCGGCACACCGTTGAGCAGCGCGTCCTCCTTACCCTCCGGCGTGACTTCGCAGGCCGACGTGCCCACCGCCTCACCAAAGGCCCTCTTGCTGACATCGCCATCCAAGTGAGCGCCAAGGATCCCGATCCCGTAACAGCAGCCCAGGAAAGGAAAATCCCGCTCCGTCAGCTTCGGCATCAGCCCCAGCACATCCGCCTCGATCCGCGCTTCGATCTCGGATTTGTCCTTCGGCGCATCGCTGACACAGCCCGGTCCACCACCCACGATCACGCCGGAATAGTCTTCCAGATCAATACCTTCCGGCAGCCGCTCCTGGTCCATCCGGATACGGCACGTGTCGCCCGCCTCCAGCCCGCCCTTGCGCAGGATCGCGGCGAACTCGTCATCCGCGGCTTCCGTCTCGGGCCGCAATTGCAGGATCAAAAAAGGCTTCGTCATCGGGCGGTCTCCGGTCTTGCTCTGTTCATTGGCCCCATTCCGACGCCCGGGTCAACCCGTCGCCCTCCCTTGACCCCGCCCGGTAATCCAATACCCTGCGCGCAACCCGGCCCGCCGCGAAGGACACCATGGTGCAGCGCCCGTACAATCCTGATTTCCGGGACTTATTCACCCAAGTCCGCGTATTGCGGCCATGAGCCGTTCGCTCAGCCTCGCCGCCTATCTCGCCTATGCCAGACGCGGCCCCGCACGCCGTTACACGCCCACCGCGCCGCGCCCGCCGGGCCGGCTGCTCTGGGCGCACGCCGCCGACACGGTCCATATCGACGCACTGTTGCAACTCTTCGACCGGCTGCGCCTGCACCGGCCTGAACTGTCGCTTCTGCTCACCACCGCCGGCCCCGTGCCCGACACCCCCTTCAAGGCCCGGGCCGAGGTGGTGGTCGAACAACTCCCCGAAGATACCGTCGCCAACGCCGCATCCTTCCTCACCCATTGGCAGCCCGACATCGCCCTTTGGACCGGCGGCGCCCTTCACCCCGCGCTGATGGATCGCGCTGCCGAACTTGACATCCCCATGGCGCTGATCGACGCCACCGAAACCGCCATGTCCCGCCCCGCCTGGCGCTGGTTTCCTGACCTGCCCCGTGCCCTGCTGCGGCAGTTCGAGTTCGTCATGGCCCGCGACGATGCATCGGCTCGCTACCTGCGCCGCATGGGGGTGCCGGAACGCGCACTCTCCGTCACCGGCCCGCTCCTCGAAGGCACCGTTTCGCTGCCCCATAACGAAACCGACCGCACCGAACTCGCCGCCCTGCTGCTTGGGCGTCCGGTCTGGCTCGCCGCTATGCTTCGACCCGAGGAAATCGGCACAATCCTTTCCGCCCACCGCGAGGTCAGCCGCTTTTCCCACCGTACCCTTCTGATCGTCGTCCCCGACACGCCCGAGGACACCACCCACTTCACCGATGCCCTGGCCGAGGCCGGGATGCGCCATATCACTTGGTCCACCGGCGCCTTTCCGGACGAGACGACACAGGTCATCCTCGCCGATACCTACGGCGAGATGGGCCTTTGGTACCGCCTCGCGCCGATTACCTTCATGGGCAGTTCGCTGATCTCCGGCGCTCATGGCTGCGACCCGAACGAGCCCGCCGCCCACGGTTCGGCCATTCTTTACGGCCCCAACATCCGCCGCTACCTGCCCAGCTATTCGCGCTTTGCCGAGGCTGGCGCCGCCCGTATCGTCCGCGATGCCGAAACCCTGGCCGCCGCGGTCAAGCGCCTGATCCCCCCGGATCAATCCGCCGCCATGGCCCATGCCGCGTGGGAGGTCGCCTCGCGCAGCGCCGAACTGACCGACCGGATCGCCGATCTTCTGAACGACCGCCTCGACCAACTGGAGGTCCGCTGATGCGTGCACCCGCCTTCTGGGACACCTCGCCGCGCCGCCCATCCCTGCGCGCCCGTATCCTATCGCCACTCGGCGCACTCTATGCCCGCGCCACCGCCCGCCGCGTGGCCACCCCGCCCGGCTTTCGCGCGCCCGTCCCGGTGATCTGCGTCGGCAACATCAATGCCGGCGGCACCGGCAAGACCCCCACGGTCATCGCGCTCGTGCAGCACCTGCAGGCGCGCGGGCGCACCCCCGCCGTCATCTCGCGCGGTCACGGCGGCAGTCTCGAGGGCCCCGTCGAGGTTGACGAGCGCAGCCACACCGCCGCCGAGGTCGGCGACGAACCCCTGCTGATCGCCGCCTTCACCCGTACCTGGATCGCCCGCGACCGGACGCTTGCAGCCGAGGCCGCGGCCGCCTCAGGCGCTGATGTGATCGTCATGGATGACGGCCATCAGAACCCGTCGGTGGCCCGCGACCTCTCGATCGTGGTGGTCGACGCGGTCAAGGGCTTCGGCAATGGCCGCTGCATTCCCGCCGGCCCTCTGCGCGAACCCGTAGAGACCGGTCTAGACCGCGCCGACCTGCTCTTGTCCATCGGACCCGACGCCGCCCAGATCGAGTTCCGCAAGGCATGGGGTCATGTCATCCTGATCCCACATGTGGGCGGCAGGCTGGAACCGCTGCAAACCGGCATGGACTGGACAGGCACGCGATTTCTTGCCTTCGCCGGTATCGGCCATCCCGAGAAATTCTTCGCCACCCTGCGCGGTCTCGGCGCCACACTCTCGCGGGCCGAGGCGCTGGACGATCACCAGCCGCTGACCGAGGCGCTGATGACCCGACTGGAAAACGAGGCCGCGCTCATCCATGCCCAGCTTGTGACCACCGAAAAGGACGCGGTCCGCCTGCCTCTGGCCTTCCGCCGCAAGGTTTTGACCCTGCCGGTCCGTCTCAACCTCTCCGATTGGTCGGCAATCGACGCAAACCTGGACGACCTCGGCCTCTGACCCGGTTTTCATTGTTCCAGAAATACTCGAATCTAAAAATAAAGCGTGGCGCAGCCACTCATCCCGATCACGCCGGATCGTCCTCTCCCAGTTTCGGCGAGGCTCGGCGCAGCGACAGGTCCGCATCGGAAAACCGCATCGGGCTTCGTACGCCCGGCACCCCGTCCACCTCCACCTTCAGGCCCCGCGCCATGACCTGGGGATCGGCGAAAACCTCCGCCATGTCATTGATCGGCCCCACCGGCACGCCCTGCGCCTCGCACCCGGCTTGCAACGCGGCCTTCGTCAGTCGCATCGTGTATCTCGTCAAAGCCTCGGTCAGGGCATCGCGATGCGCCACCCGGTCGGCGTTGGTCGCATAGTGCGGCGCGGCCTTCACCTCCACCGCGCCCAGCACGTCACAGAACCGCCCGAACTGCGCGTCATTGCCCACCGCCACGATCAAGAACCCGTCGCAGCATTCGAACACCTGGTAGGGCGCAAGGTTCGGATGCTGGTTGCCCAGCCTCTGCGGCGGCGTGCCCGTGGCAAGATAGTTCATCGCCTGGTTCGCCGTCATCGCCACCGCCGTATCCAGAAGCGCCATGTCGATATGCTGGCCCTTGCCGGTTGCCTGCCTCTGGTGAAGCGCCGCCAGGATCGCGGTGCTGGCATAAACGCCGGTAAATATATCTGTCACCGCAACGCCAACTTTCACCGGCTGCCCCTCCGGATCGCCGGTCATGCTCATCAACCCCGACATACCCTGGATGATATAGTCATATCCGGCCTTTCCCGCATAAGGTCCGTCCTGCCCGAACCCGGTGATCGAGCAGTAAATTAACCCCGGGTTCACGGTCGCGAGGCTGGCATAATCCAGTCCGTACTTGGCCAGCCCGCCGACCTTGAAATTCTCGATCAGGATGTCGGCATCCGCCACCAACTCACGGACACGCGCCTGACCCGCCTCTGTGCGAAAATCGACCGTGATGCTCTGCTTGCCGCGGTTGCAGGAATGGAAATAGGCGGCCGAGCGGTCGCCCTCCCGCTCGATAAAGGGCGGGCCCCATTGGCGTGTATCGTCGCCGGCAGGGCTTTCCACCTTGATCACGTCCGCGCCCAGATCGGCCAGCACCTGCCCGGCCCAAGGGCCGGCCAGGATACGGGCCAGTTCGACAACCTTCAGCCCGGTCAGCGGCGCAGGCTTCATTCGGCCAGTTGTTCGTCGATCATCGCCTTCAAGTCCTCATAGGACATGTTGGAATGCGTCTCGCCATTGATCACCAGCGTTGGCGTGGAATTCACGTCGTCGGCCTCGGCGTTCTCCTGGAACCATGCCACCAGCGTCTTGGCCTTGTCGGCATCGTTCAGGCACGCATCCAGCTGCTCGTCGTCCAGCCCCGCGACCTTGCCGATCTTGCGCAGCCGGTCGGCGATTTCAACCGGGTCCTGCCCGTCGCCGATCCAGTCCTTCTGCTGGTCATAGATCATGTCAGTGATGCCAAAGAACCGCTCTTCGCCGCCACACCGCGCCACCATCGACGCCCACAGGCCATAGCGGTCGAAATAGACATCGCGATAGGTGAAATGCACGTCGCCATTGTCGATATATTCGGATTTCAGCTGCTTGAACTGGTTCTCGTGGAAATTCGCGCAATGCGGGCAGGTAAAGGATGCGTATTCCACGATCTTCACCGGTGCGCTTTCCTCGCCGAGCGTCATTTCCACGATCGAGGAGGTGTCGATCTCTTCCGCCTCCGCGTCAGAGGCCTCCTGCGCATTGGCTGCCCCCGGCAGATCGGTCATGCCACTGCCTTGCGTCGTGTTGCCGGTCTGCCCGCTCATCCACCAGCCGCCGCCGGCCGCCAGGACAAGGGCCGCGGCCCCGGAAAGAAGCACGTTTTTCATCTCATCACCTTACGATTTCTGCGTGTTGCTTTTCGATAGTACGTTCCGGCCCAGCATTTCCAGCGCATCGCGCAGCCCGTCGTCGCCCACCGGCTGCGCGAGCTTTGCCGCCGCGGCCACGGTCATTTCGCTGGGCGCGGGCTTTTCGGCCGCCTTGGGCCGGTGCTCGAAACGCGCCTGCCCCTCGGCAAAGCCGGTGGGCGCGGTCTGCGTGATCTGCACCCGCGCGATGGCGTTATAGCCATAGGCGGTGTTGACCCGCGCGCGCAGTTTTTCCTTCTGCATCTCCAGCATCGGCGCCTGTGCGCCGGTGGTCAGCACGACCAGCGTCGCACCGAACCCCTGACGTGCATAGCTCACCTTGACCGGGCGGCAGATGGCGGCGATCTCTTCGCCCGCGATCTCGGGCCAGTGGGTCACAACGCGCGACACCGCGAAGCCGCGACTTTCCGAGGCTTTCCTGATCTGCGCCCCCAACAGGGCGCCGCTGCGCTTGAAGCCTTTCGTCGTGCCCCGATATGCGGGCATGGCTGACCTCCCGTTTCCTCGCTCTAATGTAGGGGGTATGAGGGTGAACAACAAACGCAAAGCTGGCAAAGGCGGGATAACAGATGCGTGACAGCGAGATGAGCACAGCACTGCTGGATTGGTACGACCGCCACGCACGCCAGATGCCTTGGCGCGTGCCCCCCGATGCCAAGAAGGCCGGCGTGCGCCCCTATCCCTATTTCGTCTGGCTGTCGGAGGTGATGCTGCAACAAACCACCGTCGCCGCCGTCAAAAGCTATTTCGAACGCTTCACCGCGCTCTGGCCCACCGTCACCGACCTCGCCGCCGCCGAGGATGCGCAGGTCATGGGCGAATGGGCGGGCCTTGGGTATTACGCTCGCGCCCGCAACCTGCTGAAATGCGCGCGCGTCGTGGCCTCGGACCATGACGGCCAGTTCCCCGGCACCGCCGCCGAATTGCAAAAACTGCCTGGCATCGGCCCCTATACCGCCGCCGCCATTTCCGCCATCGCCTTCGATCAGCCGTCGGTGGTGGTCGACGGCAATGTCGAGCGGGTCATGGCCCGACTGCATGAAATCCACACCCCCCTTCCCGCCGCCAAACCCGAATTGACCGAGGCCGCGGCGACCCTCACGCCGCCCGAGCGCCCCGGCGACTATGCCCAGGCGGTGATGGACCTTGGCGCCACGATCTGCACGCCCCGCTCGCCCGCCTGCGGCATCTGCCCGTGGCGCACGCCCTGCATTGCCCGCACGAATGGCACGCAGGCGGAACTGCCCAAGAAGACTCCCAAAAAGGCCAAGCCCACCCGGTTTGGCATCGCCTATGTCGCCCGCCGCGCCGATGGCGCCTGGCTGCTGGAGCGCCGCCCCGACAGCGGCCTGCTGGGGGGCATGCTCGGCTGGCCCGGCAGCGACTGGTCCGACGCGCCCACCCCCGCCCCGCCGCTCGACGCAAACTGGCAGATGCTGGATGCAGAGGCCCGCCATACCTTCACGCATTTCCACCTGCGCCTGAAAATCGCCTATGCCTGCGTCGGCGCGAAGGAAAACAATCCGGGTGAAACCACCCGCTTTGTCCCTGCCCACGCCTTCAAACCGACGGAGTTACCCACCGTCATGCGCAAGGTTTTTGACTTGGCGCGCGAACCCTTGCAAGACTGCGCCGCGAACACGTCCTGAGGCGATTTCCGCTATCGCCCCGCCCCCGCGCATCGCGCTATAATCGCGGACAAAAAGGTGAAGGCCATGCAGACCACCACGCCCAAGTATCTCGGCCCCGACAAGGTTGCGCGCCTGCAACGTGCGCTGCCCTTCTGGGCCGCCTTCTCGCTCGTCCCGCTGGCGATCGTCAGCGCCACGCAGGGCGGTTGGACGGTGATCCTGCTGCCGCTTTTCACCTGGTATTTCTTTGCCGCGCTCGACGCAGTGCTGGGTCTGGAACTCGACAACCTCGACCCCGAAACGCGTGAGAGCCACATCCGCATGTACACCGCCGTTACCGTGCTTTGGCCGCCGGTGCAGTTCGCCCTGCTTTTCTGGATGATCTGGTACGCCACCGGCCCCGGCGACGCGCATCTGAACGCGCTGGAAACCATCCTGCTTTTCTTCGGCATGGGCGTGATTTCCGGCACCGTCGGCATCAACTTCTCGCACGAACTCATGCACCAGAAGGGCAAGGGCGAGCGTTTCCTGGGCGACGCGCTCCTGTCGATGGTGCTTTACTCGCATTTCCGGTCCGAGCACCTTCAGGTCCACCACCGCCACGTCGGCACCCCGCGCGACCCGGTGACGGCCCGCTACAACGAGGGCTTCCATCGTTTCTTCCCCCGCGTCCTGCGCGAAAGCCTGGTGTCCTCGTGGGAAGCCGAAAAGGCCATGCTGGCCCGCAAGGGCAAGCCTTGGTGGGACCTCAAGAACCCGTTCTGGAAGTATTGGGCTCTGCAAGGCTTCATGCTGCTTCTCGCCGCCCTCATCGGCGGGTGGATCGGCCTCGCACTCTTTGTCTGGCAGGCCTTCATCGCCATCTGGCAGCTGGAACTGGTCAACTACGTCGAGCATTACGGCCTGACCCGCAAACACCTTGGCGGCGGCAGGTATGAACATGTGAAGCCCCACCACAGCTGGAATGCCGCGCAGAAGGCCTCGAACTGGCTGCTGATCAACCTGCAACGGCATTCCGACCACCACTACAAGCCCAACCGCCGCTTCCCGCTCTTGCAGAATTACTCCGAGGATGAGGCACCGCAACTGCCCTACGGCTACCCGGTAATGACAGTGGCGGCGATGATCCCGCCGCTGTGGCGCCGGGTGATGAACCCCCGCGTGCGGCGCTGGCGCGAGAAATACTATCCAGAGATCACCGACTGGAAGCCCTACAACAAGGCGCTGAACCCTTTGCCAAGGTAGCGATCAAAGCCTTGCGCGTCGCCGCACCACGGCCCGCCTATGCGCGGCCCTCCAAGCAAAAGCCCCCGCTGCATCGCAACGGGGACTTCCAAATCTTAGCAAAGGCCGATCTCTCAGCTTTCGTATTTCTTCTTGATCGGCTTCCAGATCCGCTTGTTGGTCAGGTACAGCAGCACCGACAGAAGCGTCAGGAAGATCACACCGGTCAGGCCCGCCTGCTTGCGGTCCATCATCTTGGGTTCCGCCGTCCACATCAGGAAGGCCGACACGTCCTTGGAAATGGCGCTCAGGTCGTTTGCGTGACCATCGGCATATTCCACGTCTTCACCGTATAGCGGCGGGGCCATGGCGATCCAGGTGCCCGGGTAGGCCTTGTTCTCGTAGAACGTGGTGCCCGCTTCTTCTTTGGTTTCGCCGGTATAGCTGGTCAGCAGGGAATAGATGTATTCTGCACCGCCCATGCCTTTGACCAACTGGTTGATCCCGGTGCCGGCCGGCCCGTGGAAACCGGCGCGGGCCTTGGCCATCAGGCTCAGGTCCGGCGCGTTTTCCAGATTGGACCCCGGGAAGTGATCGACCGGGCGTGCCGCACGGAAGTCGTCCAGTTCCTCGTCGAACACTTCATAGTTCTGCTCGGCATAGGCGCGCACCTCGGCGTCCGAAAACTGCGGACCGCCCGGATCGCTGAGCGTGCGCAGCGGCACGTATTGCAGGCCGTGGCAGGCAGAACAGATCTCGGTATAAACCTGGAGCCCACGCTGAAGTTGCGCTTGGTCAAAGCTGCCGAACGGTCCTTCGAACGAAAAGTCCACGTCCTTGGTCTCGCCGCCCTCACCGGCGGCGAATGCGCCGCCAGTCGAAAGGGCCAGGGCCGTGACTGCGCTGATCGCGAATGTCTTCATCATTTGCCTGATCCTTTCTCTTACTCTGCCGGGCTGGCTACGGTGGCCGTGCCGCCGCTTGCCGCCTTATGCGCCTTGAAGTCTTCCTCGATCGTCTCAGGCTGCGGCAACGGTTTCTCGATCACGCCCAACAGCGGCAGGATCACCAGGAAATAGGCGAACCAATAGGTCGAGGCGATCAGCGAGTAGGTCGCATAGGGCTCTTCCGCCGGACGCGCACCCAGCCACATCAGGATGACGAAGTCGAGCGCCAGCAGCCAGAACCACCACTTGAACATCGGACGATACCGGCCCGACCGCACCATCGAGGTGTCCAGCCACGGGGCAAGCGCCATCACGGCGATCGCGCCGAACATAGCCAGAACGCCGAAGAACTTGGCATCGATGATCCCGCCGGTGATGAACGATGCGAACTGCACCACCCACACTTCCGACGTGAACGCCCGCAGGATCGCGTAGAACGGCAGGAAATACCATTCGGGCACGATATGCGCCGGCGTCGCCAGGGCGTTCGCCTCGATATAGTTGTCGGGGTGGCCCAGGTAGTTCGGCATGAAGCCCACGATCGCGAAGAACACCGCCAGGATCACGGCCAGCGCGAACAGGTCCTTGATCACGAAGTAGGGCCAGAACGGAACGGTGTCCTTCTCGGCCTCGGCCTTCGACGTGCGGCGCACTTCGACGCCAGTGGGGTTGTTGTTGCCCGTGGTGTGGAACGCCCAGATGTGCACCGCAACCAGTGCGGCAATCACGAAGGGCAGAAGGTAGTGCAGGCTGAAGAAGCGGTTCAGCGTGGCGTTGTCCACCGCCGGTCCGCCCAGCAGCCAGGTCTGGATCGGCTCACCGATCAGCGGGATCGCCCCGAACAGCCCGGTGATCACCGTGGCGCCCCAGAACGACATCTGACCCCAGGGCAGCACGTAGCCCATGAAGGCCGTACCCATCATCAACAGGTAGATCAGCATGCCCACGATCCACGTGATCTCGCGCGGCGCCTTGTAGGAGCCGTAATAGAGACCGCGGAAAATATGCAGGTAGACCGCAAAGAAGAACAGCGAGGCACCGTTCATGTGCAGGTACCGCAGCATGTGCCCGCCGTTGACGTTGCGCATGATGTGCTCGATCGACGCGAACGCTTCGTCCACGTGCGGCGTGTAATGCATCGCCAGGACGATCCCGGTGATGATCTGCAACGCCAGGCAAAAGGTGAGCACGATCCCCCAGATCCACATCCAGTTCAGGTTCTTGGGCGTGGGGATCATGATCGTGTCATAGAGAAGACCGACAATGGGAAGGCGGCGGTTCAGCCACTTTTCACCACTGCTTTTCGGTTCGTAATGGTCGTGAGGAATTCCAGCCATGAGTGTTATTCCTTATCCCAGCTTAACGGTCGTTTCGTCGACGAATTCGGCAACCGGCACCGGCAGGTTTTCCGGCGCGGGGCCTTTCCGGATGCGGCCCGACGTGTCGTAGTGCGACCCGTGGCAGGGGCAGAACCAGCCGCCCACGCCGCTGTCCAGCACGTAATCGCCGGCATTGCTCAGCGGCACACAGCCAAGGTGCGTGCAAACGCCGATCTGAACCAGCCACTCGCCGGTCTCGTCCAGCGCACGGTTCTCGTCGGTGGCCGCGGCCTCGCCCTGCAGGTTCTCGTTGCGCGCCACCTGGTCGGGCAGGCTGGAGACGTCCACGCTGCGCGCGGCTTCGATCTCGGCCTCGGTGCGGCGACGGATGAAGACCGGCTTGCCCAGCCACTTCACCGTCAGCTGCGAGCCCTGGTCGACACCGGATACATCCACACGGATCGAACTGAGCGCCTGAACGTCGGCAGAGGGGTTCATCTGGTCAATCAGCGGCCAAACGGCTGCCCCGACCGCCACGGCACCGGCGCCGCCGGTCGCGTAGTAAATGAAATCTCTGCGTGTACCTTCGTGATCTTCTGCGTGGGACACGAGCCAATCTCCAATCTGTCTGAGCCTTCTCGGCAAATTCCCGTATGCGGCGGACGGACGACTCCCCCGAAACCGCGGTCATGCGGGTATTTATCCAAGGTTGCCTGAGGCGTCCAGTGCACAATGCCAATCATTTGAAGAGGGCGCTCATCTGTCGCGCTTGTGACGTCCGGAACGTGGGTGTAAGCACGAGCCAACCTGCCCTGTCGCTGAAAAGGCCCGTATCATGCTGAATTCCGTTCGTGTTTCCCTGTTCGCCCTCGTCGCCATGACCAGCCCCGCCGCTGCCGAGATCGAGCTCAGCTTCTATCTTGGCGCGCAAGGCGTGACCGAAAGCACCGCCAGTGGCACACTGCCTAATGGCGGCGGCGGCTTCAGCCGCAACATCGGCTGGGAAGGCAAGCCCTTCGACGCGCCTATATATTACGGTGGCCGCGTCATGTACTGGACCGACACCAACTGGGGCTTCGGGCTTGAGGGCACGCACACCAAGGCCTACATGCCTGCCGGTGACGCCGCCGCCGTGGGTCTCACCCGGTTCGAGCTGTCGGACGGCCACAATATCTTCACCGCCAACGTCATGAAACGCTGGCCCGGCGCGTTCAATCAGGGCCGTTTCACGCCCTATGTCGGCGGTGGCCTCGGCGTCGCCATACCGCATGTG
Organism: Roseovarius sp. THAF9; assembly: GCF_009363715.1. Classification (NCBI taxonomy): domain Bacteria; kingdom Pseudomonadati; phylum Pseudomonadota; class Alphaproteobacteria; order Rhodobacterales; family Roseobacteraceae; genus Roseovarius; species Roseovarius sp. THAF9. The sequence continues at coordinate 169,490 of NZ_CP045404.1, read as the reverse complement.
GATGCGCTGGCCGTGGGTGCGACCAACCGGACCTACGATTACGAAAACACCGGCGTCGCGGTGCGCGGCATCGCGGGCATCAAGTACGACTTCACTGAAAGCTGGGCGCTCTTTGGCGAATACCAGATGACGTATTCCGAGAACGACATCACCATCGATGGCGACCCCGGCCAGCCCGATGGCCGCCTCAGCACCGACCTGCTGACCCACGCGGTCAATTTCGGCATCAGCTACAGCTTCTGAAGCGTTTCGCGGCAAACCTGATGTGCAGCTTGTCGTGAAACGCCGCGAAACTCTCGATCGTGGCAGGCGTTTCGCCTTTAGCGGATGGCTCTCGTTAAAGGCGAAACGCTTTGAGGTCTGGCGCGCCCCGTCAGGGCGCGCTACTGATCTTCCATGACAACGAAACGCCCTTCCCGGTCCGGCGCGACCTGCGGCATCAGCCTGATGTTGCTCTGGGCGTTTCTTTCCGTCTTCACCGCCTTTTCGTCCTTCGCACCGGGCACCATGCCCCAGTTCCAGCCCGGTGGCATCACCGTCGTGCTGTGTACCGGCGACGCCCAGCGCAGCATAACCGTCGATGAAACCGGCACCCCGGTCGAGGCAAAGGATGTACCCTGCCCCTGGGTCACACACGCCAAGGCCGCCGATCCGGTCATCGCCCCGATCGTCGCAGCGCGCACAATCCGCGCCACCCATCGCGACGCGGTTCGCATCCTCGCGGCAGCCCCGCTTCCGCGCCCCGGCTTTCCGCCGGCGCAGCCCCGCGCACCCCCTGCATACCTTTGATCTGACTGCACTTACCCAACTGCTTCACATCAAAGGAGAACCGTCATGGTTTCCGACCCAACCCCCATGGGCGCGGCCCCGACCGCTGCGCATGACCCGCAGAAACTCTACCGCGCGGCGTGGCGCTGGCACTTCTACGCCGGGCTCTACGTCATCCCCTTCTTCACCCTTCTGGCCATCACCGGCCTCATGATGCTCTGGATCGCGCACCTCGATGGCCGCGACGGCGAACGCATACCCGTCACCGCGTTGGACGCGCCCACCGCCGTCTCAGACCAGGCCAAGGCCGCCCTCGCCGCCATCGAGGGCGGCGAGTTGCGGGCCTATATCGCGCCCCGCACCGATGATGTCGCAGCCGTCTTCCGCGTGGACGACGCCACCGGCCCGCAGATGGTCGCCATCGATCCCTACACGGCTCAGGTCATCCAAAGCTGGCCGCGCCGCAGCGGCTGGTACGACTTTGCCGACAGCCTGCACAGCGATATCAAGCTTGGCGTGACCGGCGACCGGATGCTGGAAATCGCCGCCTCCATCGGCATGGTCCTGATCGCCACCGGCCTTTACTTGTGGTGGCCTCGTGGCGGCGGCACCTGGCGCGAGGCTCTGTTGCCCCGGCTTGGCAAAGGTCGCGCCGGCTGGCGTGCCCTGCACGGCGCAGCGGGCTTCTGGATCTCGATCATATTCACCTTCTTCCTGCTGTCGGGCCTCGCATGGACTGGTGTTTGGGGCGCCAAGATGGTCCAAGCCTGGAGCCAGTTCCCAGCCGAGAAATGGGACAGCGTTCCCCTTTCCGACGCCACCCATGCCAGCCTCAACGCGGGCCGCGCCGACGTGCCCTGGGTGCTGGAACAGACACCCCTGCCCGCCTCTGGCAGCCAAGCCGGCACCGACGGCCTCGCCCCCGGCACCCCGGTCAATATCGATAGTATGGACGCGCTCGCGCGGCAGATCGGCTTTGACGGGCGCTACCAGATGAACCTGCCCTCGGGCGAAACGGGCGTCTACACGTTCGGGCGGGATTCGATGAACACCGACGACGTGAATCCCACAACCGACCGCACCACCCATGTGGACCGCTACACCGGCCGCATTCTCGCAGATATCCGCTACGAGGATTACTCGCTGGCAGGCAAGGCCATGGCCGTAGGCATCGCCCTTCACATGGGCACGCTGGGGCTGTGGAGCGTTCTGGCCAACACCGCCTTCTGCCTGACCGTGCTGATGCTTTGCGTGACGGCGGTGGTGATGTGGTGGAAACGCCGCCCGTCAGGCAGCGCCCGCCTCGCCCCGCCGCCGATGCCGTCCAACATGCCGCTCTGGTCCGGCGCGGTGCTGGTGGGGCTTCTGGTGTCGCTGGCCTTCCCCCTAGCGGGCCTGACCCTGATTGCGGTCATCGCGCTCGACGTGCTGGTGATCTCCCGCATCCCACCGCTGCGGCGCCTGCTGACCTGAGATGCAAAGGTGTGGCCCGGGGCGTCGTCATCCCGGGCCGCTTTCTTTGAACGCTTCGGCTCTGCGACCCGACACATCGTCAGATTCAACGCAGAGGACCAAAAATGAAACGCGACAGCCTCCAATTCATCGACAGTGCCAGCGACGACTTCACCGGCACGAAGTCCCCTAATGACGGCATTTTCAGCTTGGGCGACCGCCCCGACCTGCCCGGCGATTTCACCGATGGTGAAGACAGCCACGATGGCGCCCCCGGCGGCCGTGTCCTGCCGAGCGAGGTGCATGGCACCGGCGAGGACGACCACATCTTCCACGTCTATGTCGATGAAGCCCAGAAACTGTACGGTTTCGCCGGCAACGACACGATCGAAAGCGGCGCGGGGAACGACAGCGTCTTCGGCGGGCTGGGCAATGACGTGATCATCGCAAATGGCGGCGATGACGTGATCGTGGGCGGCGAGGGCGACGACAACCTCTATGGCGAGGCCGGCAACGACAGCATCCACACCGGCGACGGCGCCGATATCGTGTTCGGCGGCACAGGCGACGATTTCATCTACCTGACAGACGATGGCGATGTGGACACGGTCTATTTCATCCAGGGCAACGGCAACGACGTGATCGACAATTTCGAGACCGGCATCGACCAGGTCGGCATCAGCGGCTTCGGCTTTACGTCCTTCGCCGACATCGAAGCTCTTATCACCTATTCCGGCGACCAGGCACTGATCGACCTCGGCAATGGTGACACGATCATCTTCACCGGCCTCGAAGCGCCGCTCGCCGCCGACGACTTCATCTTCTGACTCAGTCGGGCGCGCTGGCCGTCATGCTCTCGCGCTCCGCAAAGACGGCGAACCAGTCGTCCAGCGCGTCATTCCCTTTGCGCCAGCCGCGGTCGTCCAGCCGGAAATCGAGATACCCCAGCGCACAGCCCACCGCGATCTGCCCCGCATCCAGCGGCCCGCGCAGATGGCTCATCCACCGCGCGTTGATCGCCGCCACGCTGCGGGAGATCTTTTCCCACTGCGCCTCGATCCATGGCTCGTAGACCATGTTCTCGGGCCGCACCCGCCGCTCGTAGACCATGGCAAGGGCGGCATCCAGTATCCCTTCCGCCGTCGCCTCCAGCGTCAGCGTCTCCCAGATCCGGCCCTCGGGATACAGCTTCGTGCCCGCCCGCGCATCGAGGTAGCGACAGATCACCCGGCTGTCATAGAGCGTCGGTCCCTCGTCGCGCACCAGCGCCGGGATCTTGCCCACCGGGTTCGCCGCCGCCACCGTGGTGTCAGTCGCCACCGGCGTTGTCATCACCTCGACCATCTCGACCTCGTCGATCAGCCCGGTCTCGATCAGCGTCACTTTCACCTTGCGCCCATAGGGCGACGGCTTGGCAGAGATCAGTTGCATCGCACATCCCTTTCGATTTTCACCGCAAGCTACTTCGCCCGCGCCATGGGGTCTAGCCGCCCGCATCTCGCATCAGCGCCGCAAGGACTCCGATCTCAACGCCCATCCCCGACGCCTCCACCGCCTCGGCGGCCCGCAGGCGCACGTCATCCGCTTTGTTCTGATTCAGCTTCCACGTGCCATGGATCTCGTCCACCCGCATCCGGCACGGCACGATCTGGCGCATCATCCGGTCCAGAACGTCCGGCGTCATCTTTTCGGTTTTCCACGGCACCTTCGGCAGCAACTGATCCTCCAACTGCGCCGACTGCCGGTCCAGCAGATCGCGCATCTCGTCCTGCGGCCGCAATTCGACATCCCCCACCAGATGCACCGCCACGTAATTCCACGTCGGCACCTGGTCCTCCACCCCGTACCAGTCCGGCGAAACGTAGGAGTGAGGCCCAACGACAGCGAGCCGCGCATGCAAAGGCGCGGCCAGCGCCCGCGCAATCGGGTTCGACCGCACAAGGTGAAACTCCGCCACCGCTCCGTCCTCGGACAACAGGAACGGGATGTGGCTCATCAGCGGCGCCCCCTCGGCCACAACCGCCAACACGCCAAAGCCTTGCGCCCGCGCGAACGCGACATTCCGCGCCTCCGGCGTCTGGCGAAAGATCGGGTTGGGATGCATGGCGGGTCTCCTTCACGCCCACCATGTCGCAACGACCTCCGTCACGGCCAGCAAAGAATTGTCCCTGTCACAATCAAAGCGCTTCGATGGGTAGCAGAAAAGGCCCCGCACACCACGCTCGCTAGCACAAGGCCGTGTCCGCCGTCAGCCGCGACGCATCATGGCCTGTCACGCGGGCCGACACGATCTGCCCTTCAGGCTGGTCACTGCCGAACGTCACCTCGGTAAACTGCTCGGTGCGCCCCATCCGGGCATTCTCCAGCAACACCCGATGCACCCGCCCCTTTTGTTCGTCTAGATGCCGCGCCACCCGCGCCTCACCCGCCGCCCGCAGCCGCGCCGCACGATCCTTGATCGCCCGCCCGTCCACTTGCGGCATCCGTGCCGCCGGGGTGCCCGGACGCGGGCTGTAGGGGAAGACATGCAGCCATGTCAGCCCACACTCCTCGACCAGCCGCAGCGAGTTCTCGAACGCCGTCTCTGTCTCGGTCGGGAACCCGGCGATGATGTCCGCGCCGAATGTCATATCGGGGCGCAGCTTGCGCGCCTCCTCGGAAAATCGGATCGCGTCGTCCCGCAGATGCCGCCGCTTCATGCGCTTCAGGATCAGGTCGTCGCCATGCTGCAAACTCAGATGCAGATGCGGCATCAGGCGGCTTTCGGTGGCAATCGCCTGCATCAGGTTCTCGTCCACCTCGATCGAATCGATCGACGAAATACGCAGTCGCGGCAGATCCGGCACCAGCTTCAGGATACGCATCACCAGATCGCCCAGCTTCGGCTCCGCCGGCAGGTCCGCGCCCCAGCTTGTCAGGTCGACGCCGGTCAGCACCACCTCGTTATAGCCCCGGTCGACCAGCCGCTTGATCTGGTCCACTACGACCCCCGCCGGCACGCTGCGCGAATTGCCCCGGCCGTAGGGGATGATGCAGAAGGTGCAGCGATGGTCACAGCCGTTCTGCACCTGAACATAGGCCCGGCTCCGCGTGCCAAAGCCGTCAATCAGGTGCCCCGCCGTCTCTGTGACACTCATGATGTCGTCCACCTGAACCGCCTCGGTCTCGCCGATGAAATCGGCAGCGAGGCCAGCCCAGGTGTCGCGCACCATCTTCTCGGTGTTGCCGATGACGGCATCCACCTCATCCATCGCGGTAAACGTCTCGGGCTCCGTCTGCGCCGCGCAGCCCGTCACGATCAGCCGCGCGTTCGGATTGTCGCGCCGCAGCTTGCGAATCTCCTGCCGTGCCTTGCGCACCGCCTCGGCGGTCACCGCGCAGGTGTTGACCACCACGGCATTTTCCAGACCCACCTCGCCGGCAAGCTCTTTCATGGCTTCCGTCTCGTAGGCGTTCAGCCGACAGCCCAGCGTGGTGAAAACCGGCGCGCTCATTTTGCAGACCTTAGGAAATCGGGCGTCAGCACGCCATCACAGACATGCATCGTCGGCCCGGTCATCCACACGCCATCGTCGCGCCACTCCACCCGCAAGGTCCCGCCATCCAGCTCGATCCGCACATCACGCCCCGTCAGTCCCCGCCGCGCCGCCGCCACGGCCACGGCACAGGAGGACGAGCCCGAGGCCAGCGTCACACCCACGCCCCGCTCCCACACCCGCATCCGGATGTGATCGGCGCCGATCACGCTGGCCACCTGAACGTTAGTCCGTTCGGGAAACAGCGGATGATGCTCGTACCGTGGCCCGAAACTCTCCAGCGGGATCGCCTCGGCGTCATCGACGAAGAAGGTACAATGCGGATTCCCCATGCCGGTCGCCACCGGCCCGCCCTCGATGGGCAGCTCCAGCGTGTCCATCTCCTCGGCGAGCGGCACCCCGTCCCACTCCAGCAAGGGCGCCCCCATATTGACGGACGTCAGCCCGTCGCCCGCATCGACGGCATAGAGGTGCCCCCTTGCCGTGGTCAGGTGCAGCCTGTCGCGGCCCGTCTCATTCAGCAGAAACCGCGCAATACACCGCGTAGCGTTCCCGCAAGCCCCGGCCTGCGTGCCGTCACTGTTCCAGAATTCCAGATGCGCATCGACGCCATCCGCGCCCTGACGGATCACCGCCAACTGATCGAATCCGATCCCGCGATGCCGGTCGCCGACCGCCTGCGCCAGCGCCGGCGTGATCGCCACCGACCGGGCACGCGCGTCCACAACGACAAAGTCGTTTCCCAGCCCGTGCATCTTCATGAAGGGCAATCCGATATACTGCGCATCCGTCATGGCCGCGCATATAAAGCCCCTGTTGCGACGAATCCAGCCACAGCGGAAAATTCCCTGCAATTGGGGCTTGACCCCCCTGTCCCCTCTTTCTAGATAGGCCGCCTAGTGGGCCGTTAGCTCAGTTGGTAGAGCAACTGACTTTTAATCAGTGGGTCGCAGGTTCGAATCCTGCACGGCTCACCACTGAAATCAAAAACTTAACGGACATCATGTAAGTTGCGCGCCGTGTGTAGGGCGCAAATAGGGCGCATTATTTTGAAGATCCTTGAGCCCTGCTGGCAACTAGCGGCAAGTCATAAGAAGTGCCCCCGCGAGCCAGCCCTGGTTTTGGCAAGTGAACCGACAATCGTTTGATACAGAACAGCAGCGCAGCGAAGCCGTAGTGGCAAACAGCTTGATTGGTGTGACGGCATCAAACCAAAGCAGCTGTCGGGTGTCTAACGTCAGCACCTACCGGACAGATTTAGGTGTTTGAGGAACGGAGGATTTCTGGTTCATCGAAGCCATAATGGAGCGAAGATGAACAAGAGATCCGGAACATCCAAGGATGCTGCTGACAAGCTTGTTAGGGGTATCAAGCGTAAGACCCGCAAGCACTACTCGGCGGAGGAGAAGATCCGCATCGTGCTTGCCGGGATGCGGGGCGAAGAAAGCATAGCGGCCCTGTGCCGTCGTGAAGGGATCGCTGAGAGCCTTTATTACAGCTGGTCGAAGGAGTTTCTTGAGGCTGGGAAGAACCGGCTGGCGGGTGACACAGCCCGTCAGGCGACAGCTCCCGAGGTCAAGGAACTGCGCTCTGAGGCAGCCGCGCTGAAAGAAGTGGTCGCGGAGCTGACACTGGAGAACAGGCTGCTCAAAAAAAGCACGTTCGGGGATGGGGAGGACGACGCATGAGATACCCAGCCTCGGAGAAGCTCGAGATCATTCGGACAGTCGAAGCCTCGCATTTGCCGGTCAGGCGGACCCTGACCATGCTCGGCATTCCCAGCAGCACCTATTACCAGTGGTATGCGCGGTGGGCCGATGGCGGCGTTGACGCTTTGCGTGACACGTCCCCGCGGCCTCGGGCGGTGTGGAACCGCATCCCGGACGAGATCCGCGACGCCTTCGTTGAGTTCGCGCTGGATCATGAGGATCTGACGCCACGGGAATTGGCGGTCAAATACACCGATGAGAAACGGTATTTTGTATCTGAGTCCTCGGCATACCGCATTCTCAAGGCCCAGGACCTGATCACGGCTCCGGCCCATGTGGTGATCCGTGCCGCCGATGAGTTCCGGGACAAGACAACTCGGCCCAACGAACTCTGGCAAACCGACTTCACCTATCTCAAGGTCATCGGTTGGGGCTGGTTCTATCTCAGCACGATCCTCGACGATTACAGCCGCTACATCATCGCGTGGAAGCTCTGCACGACAATGAAGGCCGTGGATGTGACGGACACGCTGGATCTGGCGCTGGAGGCCTCGGGCTGTGCTCATGCGACAGTCGTTCACAAGCCCCGGCTGCTCAGCGACAACGGCTCGTCCTACGTTGCGGCCGACCTGGCCGACTACCTCGATACCAAAGGTATGGATCACGTCCGCGGAGCGCCGCACCACCCACAGACCCAGGGCAAGATCGAACGCTGGCACCAGACCATGAAGAACCGGGTTCTGCTGGAGAACTACTATCTGCCGGGGGATCTTGAACGCCAGATCGGCGACTTCGTCGGATACTACAACACTCGGCGATACCACGAGAGCCTGGATAACCTGACGCCGGCTGACGTCTACCACGGTCGGGGTCGGACGATCCTGAAAATGAGAGAGGAGATCAAGAAACAGACAATCCGAAAGCGCCGGTTGCAGCACAAAGCCGCGGTCGCCTAAACTCAAACAGAAACCGAACCAGAGCCTCCGTTACCAAAACAAACGACTTGTCCGAAAAACTCTGAAGACGGACAGGTCAGGGTCCGCCTGACCGGCAAATGCGAGGCTTCGACTGTCCGAATGATCTCGAGCTTCTCCGAGGCTGGGTATCTCATGCGTCGTCCTCCCCATCCCCGAACGTGCTTTTTTTGAGCAGCCTGTTCTCCAGTGTCAGCTCCGCGACCACTTCTTTCAGCGCGGCTGCCTCAGAGCGCAGTTCCTTGACCTCGGGAGCTGTCGCCTGACGGGCTGTGTCACCCGCCAGCCGGTTCTTCCCAGCCTCAAGAAACTCCTTCGACCAGCTGTAATAAAGGCTCTCAGCGATCCCTTCACGACGGCACAGGGCCGCTATGCTTTCTTCGCCCCGCATCCCGGCAAGCACGATGCGGATCTTCTCCTCCGCCGAGTAGTGCTTGCGGGTCTTACGCTTGATACCCCTAACAAGCTTGTCAGCAGCATCCTTGGATGTTCCGGATCTCTTGTTCATCTTCGCTCCATTATGGCTTCGATGAACCAGAAATCCTCCGTTCCTCAAACACCTAAATCTGTCCGGTAGGTGCTGACGTTAGACACCCAGGCAGTAGCAATGGTGCGGCGCGAGTTTACAGCGCGCCTTCGATTGCCGCGCGCCGAGGAACGCCTTTAGGTCATGCCCCTCGATCAGCCAGGGTTTGGTGCTCGTGTAGGCCATCAGACCGTGGTATTTGATCCAGCGGATAATCGTCTGCTTGTGACAGCCCAGGAGATCTGAAATCTCCCAGACCGTGTAGATGCGGTGCGACTTGATCCTGTTTCCCGGAAACTTCTTCGCCATCACGCGCCCTCCGACCCGATGGGCCCATGCGTGTTCTGGCAGGCCTGACCAGCCTCGAAGTCCTCGATGACATCTTCGTCATAGAGAACGCGCGCCCCGATCTTGAGAAACCTCGGCCCCTTCCCGAGCCAGCGCCACTGTTCCAGCGTGCGCGGCGACATGTGCCATCGCGCGGCCAGTTGATCTTGCGTGAGCTTTGCCACGATCTTGCTCCTTGCCTCACGACGGGTCGCTGGGTTGCGATCCGCTTCTTGCTGCAAAGATGCACCTCTATGCACCGGACTTCTGTGGACGCCTTGTAGAAAGGCGTGACAGATAATCCGTTACGCTATTGATTTTTATTAGGGGTGAAGGGAAAGCCGTGACTTGAGCGCGAAAACCGTGACATTGCGCCGTTTGGCTGGAAGCGGACCGGCTACGGATGAAGCGAAAGCTGAACTCGACCGACGTGATTGATGCCCTCACCGATCTCTCCATCCTGCGTGGGCGACCAGCATTGGTCCGCAGCGAAAATGGCCCTGAATTCGTTGCTAAGGATGTCCGGGCATGGATCGAGTCGGTGGGCGCCAAGACCACGTTCATTAAGCCGCGCAGCCCTTGGGAAAACAGCTACATCGAGAGCTTTAATGCCCGCTTCCGCGACGAAATGCTGAACCGCGAAATCTTCTACTCGCCCGGAGAAGCGCAGATCATCATTGAGCGCTGGAGAGAACACTATAACACAAAGCGACCGCATAGCGCCCTGGGGTGCCGACCACCTGCGCCGGAAACTATCACCACGATGGAACCCAGGCCGACAATGCACTAATGATCAGACTGTACCAGTCAGATCCGGCTGCTAAGGTTCAGATACATGTTATCGGGTTCCTAAAGTCTCAAGACTGACACAGAACGTCGTTTCACCAAAAGCTGCCTTATGCTTCAGCACCCTAGTGTTGCGGACGCAATGTCAAAGCTTTAATGCAATCGAAATACTAGACTGTGGTGCCACAAATGCTTATCTCAATTGTTATTCCTACTCGGGACCGTGCCCAGTATCTGCGTCATTCGCTAGCGACGGCAACAGCCATCATTGATACCAACATCGAGATCTTGGTGAGCGACAATGCCTCAGTCGATGAAACCCAAAAGGTTGTATCCGAAGCGCAGGATCCACGGGTCCGCTACGTCAATACTGGGGCGCGCCTGTCGATGCGCCAGAATTTCGAATTTGCCCTTCATCAAAGCACCGGCGACTACGTTATCTATTTCGGGGATGACGACGGCATCATCCCCGGGCAGTTCCCGTTCCTTCGTAAAATCTTGGAAGTACATCGTCCTGACGCACTAAGCTGGGATTTCCCGGTATATGGCTGGCCTGTCGACGGGTATGGAAGCCGAGTTGGAGGCGTTCGGCTCGTTCGAAGCAAGCTATTCGGCAAGCCTGCGCTTATGGATGCAACCGACAGACTCCATGCACTCGAGAGAGGGCGTCTCGATCTCTTCCATCCCTTACCTCAACTATACCACGGCTGTATGTCACGTGATTACCTAGGAAGAATTGCGCGACAAGACGGGGTGTGCATGTTGGCACGCAGTCCAGATCTTTTCGTCAGTTTTCGCTCGACCCAGCTTGGTGGAAGGTTCCTGCACTGCAACCATGCTTTCTCGATCAATGGTCACAGTCCGGCAAGCAACGGCGGAAGTTTCAGCGCACAGGGAACCAAAAACGCGCAAAGCATGGAGCAATCAAAGTTCAAGTCCGAGACGCGCCTTGACACCGTTGACGACGTGATGCCCATCTCCAAGTCGACTGCGCTAGAATTTCTGAGTACTCTTGAAACCGTGAAACATCACTTTCCAGAGGTGCCGATATCACTCGATTACCGTTCATGGTACGTCACCGTGCTTGTTGAAGCGATCAAAAAAGACCCCGAGACTTCGGAAAGCATCATGTCTTCGCTCGAACAGCACGCACGCATCCTAGGATGTGAAAAAGCACTTGAAAAGGCCAAAAGCCAATGGCTCTGGTATGCGAGAAAGCTCTCGGTAACATGGGCCAAAAACAGATCGAAACTCTCCAGCTTTCGCATAAACACCCAGTTCGGACAGCAGAATACGATCTACACCGCAGCGCAATGCTGCGATCAGCTTTTGGTGGAAGATCTGGGAATGGTGATTGAAGACAAGTTGCCGCGCAGCCAGGCTTGGAAAAAATTCTTGGGTCGAAAAAAAGCCCGCGCACAATGATTCGGCATTACTCAGCAAAGGACAGTACTTGATGTCACATCCAGACGATCGTGAGGAGTTCGCGGAAAAGCAGAAGCGGAACGCCGCCAGGCTTGGCGAAGCATCCGGGGTCTACAGGAAGTCGGATGACCTGATGCTTGCGTTGAATGAATACGACTATCCCTACCTGTGGAGTTGGATGGGCGTTCCGATCATCCAGCTTCCGGCAGACATCATGGCCACGCAGGAGGTGATCTGGCAAACCAAGCCGGACGTGATCATCGAAACCGGCGTCGCGCGCGGCGGCTCGGTTCTCTTCATGGCCTCCATGCTGGAAATGATCGGCAAAGGCCAGGTCATCGGCGTGGACGTAGATATCCGGGCGCATAATCGCGAGACCATCGAGAACCATCCCATGTCGAAACGCGTGACGCTTATCGAAGGTGGGTCCGTGGACGAAGGCGTTCTGGAACAGGTGCGCTCTGAAATTCCCGAGGGCGCCCGCGTCATGGCGGTCCTAGACAGCGATCACAGCCGCAAGCATGTTCTCGATGAATGCCGTGCCTACGGCGCGATGGTTACAGCCGGCTGCTACCTGGTCGTTGCCGATACGGTGGTTGGCCACTGGACGGAGGATCAGGCCCCCAAGAACCGTTCGAAGCATTGGTACCAGGGCAACGAGCCCCTGGCGGCAAGAAATGAATATCTGGCGGAAACCGATCGCTTCCAGATTGATCCGGAAATCAATGGCAAGCTCGTCATGTCGTCGTCTCCGGGCGGCTATCTGAAGTGCGTCAGCCCCTGAGTTTCGCAACGACCGACGTATCGACAATCCGCGTCTCCGTTCTGAGGTGACGCGCAGGAACGCCGACAACGACACTATTTTCGGACACATCGCGCCGGATCAGTGACGCCGCGCCAACCTGTGCGCCCGATTGAATCGTCAATTTTGGCAAAACGGTCGCGTTGGTTCCGATCGTCGCATCGGCGCCGATCGTTACGCATCCTGCGACGGCAGCGGCCCCCATGACATGCACCCCGGGGCCAACCAGGCATTCGTGATCGACAGTGGCGTTCGTGTTCACGATAGCGAAGTCCGAAATGGTCGTGGCGACGCCTATGCACGCGCCAGACATGATCTGGACGCCCTTTCCGACGGTTGCTTCGGGATCAATGATCGCAGTGTCGGAAATCACCTCGACAGGTTCCAGATCGAACTCCCGCATCAGGTGTTTCGAGATCATCCGACGCTGCGCGCCAAGATTTCCGCCGATGCAAACAACAAAGCCGGTGCAACGGCTCAGAACACGCGAAAGGTGTTCGGGGGTGTTCAGGAACTCCGCGGAAGTCTCGAATTGTGGTTCGTCCAGGCTGTAGTCGAAAATATACCCGACCCGACGGCCTTGCAGTCTCAGGTGCGCATCGACGACACGCGCCTGCGACCGGCCGCCCCAGAGCAGTATTCGTTCCTTTGCCATCTTTTCTTCAAGCCAGCCCTTCAGGTTTCAATCTGCGCCCCATTGCTACCGATATCGACCCTTGCAGCGCGCCCAGATTGAAAATTACCTTCAGCTAAAGTGTCAACATTGTCGAGAACGTGCCGACGATCATCATGTTCCCTTTTTTCGGCTAGGCACGCCTCAGGCGTCTAGACAGCCAGCAGGTCCCGAATCACTTTGCACACCCGTGCAATGTCGGCGTCGGTCATGGCGTGGAAACTCGGCAGGTTGATTGCGCGCTCGCAGATTGACCAGGCGGTCTCATTGTCCGGAACAGGCTGAAACATCGGCTGTGACGACAGCGGATAGAAGAAGACGCGCGCGTCGATTTGTGCTGCCCTGAACACGGACAGGATCGCGTCGCGCCGGATGCCAAGGCTTTCGTCGAACACCACTGTGGGCATCCAGGCCCCGCTGAGCACGTGATCGGGCTCTGGGTTCATTGAGATGCCGTTCAGCGCCGCCAGTTCGGCCTTGTATGCGTGCAGGATCGCACGCTTGCGGTCCGTCAACTCCGCGATCCGCTCCATCTGGGCACACCCCAAGGCGGCCTGTAGGTTCGACATCTTGAACTTGTAGCCGACCTCATCCGCCCAGAATTGCTTGTTCTGTTGCCGGTCGCGCCCATGGTTGGAAAGGGTCAGAACCTTTTCGTAAAGCTCGCCGTCCGACGTTAGGAACATGCCACCTTCGCCAGTAGTCAAGGTCTTGGTGCCGTGAAATGAAAACGTCGAAAACAAGCCCATCGACCCGGCGGGACTTTCACGGTAGCTGGCGCCAATGGCCTCAGCGGCATCTTCGATGACGGGAATGCCGTAACGTTTGGCCAGCTTAAGCAGAGCGTCCATATCGCAAAGATTTCCATAGAGATGCGTCGCGACAATGGCGCGCGTGTGCGGCGTAATCGCTTTCTCAGTGGCGTCGGGATCTATGCACCAGCTGTCGGGAAGTATATCCACGAAGATCGGTGTCGCACCGAGCTGCACTATGGGCGCGGCGGTCGCGATCCAGTTGGTGTCGGCAAGGATCACTTCGTCACCGGGACCGATGCCCATAGCCTTAAGACCCATTTGCATCGCCCCCGTACAGCTCGAGGTGGCGATTCCGAAAGAGGTGCCGATGTGTTCACGGAACAAGGCCTCGAACCGGATTATGTAGTCATAGCATTTCGGCCCCCAGCCGTGCCGTGCGGCGTCTTCGGCATAGGAAACCTCCAATTCGGTGATCGAAGGCTTGGTGTAAGCGATAGAGGCGGTCATGCGATCTTCAATTCCGGAACCATAGTCACAAACCGGCTGCCTTTGGCGGCCAGATGCGACAGTTGCATTTTGACTTCCTCGGCGATGTTCCATGGAAGAATCAGAATATAGTCCGGGCGTCTCTTATCGAGCGCCTCAGGCGGCAGGATTGGGATGTGGGAGCCTGGCATGTACTTGCCCTGCTTGGCAGTGGCGGCGTCGCAGACGAATGGCAACAAATCGGGTTTCACACCGGCAAAGTTGAGCAGCGTATTACCCTTGGCCGCCGCACCGTAGGCGGCGACGGACTTGCCGTCTGCGTCTGTCTTCAAAAGAAAACGTAGCAAATCATTCTTGACCGCTTCGGCTCGAGATTGGAACGCGGTGTAATAGTCGTCTGTGTCCAGACCCGCTGCGCGTTCGGCTTCAAGACAGATGCCCACGGACGAGGATGCTTCGAAGGGCGCATCGGCATGGCAGCCATATACGCGCAGACTTCCACCATGGGTCGGCAGGTGCTCGAGATCGAAAATTCGCAAGCCGGCGGCTTCAAATATTCGCGATACAGCAAGCAATGACAGGTAGGAGAAATGCTCGTGATAGATGGTGTCGAACTGGTTGTGTTCGACAAGGCATAACAGGTGCGGGAACTCCAGGGTAATGACCCCGCCGGGCTTCAGCACCGCGGCAAGGCCGTGGGTGAAGTCGTTTATGTCAGGCACATGCGCATAGACGTTGTTGCCACATACGAGGTCCGCAGCTTTGCCCTCTTCGCTCAGTCGGCGACCGACCCTCTCGCCGAAGAACTCACGCAGGACGGGGATACCCAGTGATTCGGCGGCCTCGGCGGTGCTGTCGGTCGGTTCGATCCCGAGACAGGGTATGCCCGCCGCGATGAAATTCCGCAGCATGTAGCCATCATTGGAGGCCACCTCGATCACGTGGCTTTCGCCGTCCAGTCCCAATCGCTCCGAGATCATAGTGGCAAAGCGCTTGGCGTGGTCGAGCCAACCGCGCGAGGTGGAGGAAAAATAGGCATATTCGCTGCTGAACAACTCTTTAGCCCCGGCATAGTCCTCTGTCTGGACCAGCCGACACTTGCGGCAGACTTTCACACGCAGCGGATATGTCTTCTCCGGCGCATTCAGCGCCGCGGAGTCGAGATAGGCATTGGAGGGCGGCGCATGCCCGAGATTGAGGAAATCGAGATCCAAAGGTGACTGGCAGTGTCGACAAATCATAGTGCAATGGGCTCCAGGTCAGTCAGGAACACAAACCCCTGATCGCGCTTGGAAAGTTGGACGGGAGGCAATGGCCAAGCGATGTCGATTTCAGGATCGGCATAATGAAGCCCGCCTTCGTGACGCGGATCGTAGGATGCGGAGTGGAAATAAAGAAGCTCGGCATCCCCACTAAGTGTCTGAAATCCGTGGGCAAATCCCGGTGGAACGAACACCATCGCGCGGTTCTGCTCGTCAAGTTGCAGGGTTGCATGCTGGCCGTAGGTCGAGGACCCTGCGCGCAAATCGACGATTACGTCGAAAATTGCTCCCTTGAGGCAGCGCACCAGCTTTGCCTCCGCGCTCGGTGGTCGCTGGAAATGCAGCCCCCGCAAGGTTCCCTTTGCCACGCTGTACGAGGTGTTCACCTGAACCCATCGCGTTGCCAAACCGTGCTGCGCGAATTCGGCTTCGCAGAACATCCTGGCGAAAAAGCCACGATCATCGCCGCGCTTTTCAATTTCGACGCGAAAGGCGCCGTCAAGGGATAGCGGCGTGAACTTCACGTGTCTGACTTTGCGAATTCAGCGATCTGGTCAAGGCTCAGATCACGTGGCGATGCACCTTCATGCGTGGCACGATACCAGTCAATCGTGTAGGCGACCGCCTGATCGAAAGACCAACGGGGCCGCCAACGCAAACGGGTTTGCGCCTTGTCCGTGGTCAGCGTCAACCGTCCCGCTTCGTGGGGTTGCGCGGGGTCGGACGCATCGTGCCACGTGCCGGGCCAGCGGGTTAGTGCAGCCTCGACAAGCGCACAAACTGACCGCTGGTCCGCGACGTCAGGTCCGAAGTTGAAGCCCTCTGCGAGGCTGGCGTCATGCCACAGTTTCTCGGCAAGGATCAGGTAACCCGCCAGCGGGTCGAGCACATGTTGCCAGGGACGCATCGCTTCCGGGTTTCTGACCTCGAGATCGTCGCTACGCGCAACGGCCCTGACAAGATCGGGCACGATCCGGTTGTCTGCCCAGTCTCCGCCCCCGATCACGTTGCCTGCACGGGCGGTGGCGATGCTTACCGGTGCGTCGGCGAAGAAGGATTTGCGGTAGCTGTCCACCAAGAGCTCACAGGCCGCTTTGCTGCTGCTGTAAGGATCGTGCCCGCCCAGACGATCAGTTTCACGATAGGCATGGACCCACTCGCGGTTTTCATAAACTTTGTCGGTCGTGACCATCACGACGGAAATGTGCCGGTCGCATCCCTTGATCGCGTCAAGAATATGGGCGCTTCCCATCACGTTCGTCTGCCACGTCTCCAGCGGGTGGTGATAACTGCGCAGCACGAGCGGTTGTGCCGCCAAATGCAGAATCACGTCCGGCTGGACCTGTTCGATCCGCTGTTTCACCAGCGCCGAATCTCGAATGTCGCCGATGTGGTGGCCCGGATGGCCGTCCGGAAACAGCTGATCGAACAAACAAGGCATCGTCTCGCAGGGCAGCGCCATGCCGAACACTTCAGCCTTCAGGTTCTCCAGCCACAGCATCAGCCAGCTTCCCTTGAACCCGGTGTGCCCGGTCAGAAGCACCTTTTTCCCTTGCCAAAACCCGGGATCGGGCATGGGTGTCACCATATCTTCCAAGGCGCGTCGCCCGTGTCCCAGAGCGATTCAAGCTGGTTCTTGTCACGCAGCGTGTCCATCGCGGACCAGAACCCTTCGTGCCGATACGCAGAAAGCTGCAGGTCCCTCGCCAGACCTGTCAGGGGGTCGGCCTCGAACGGCATATCGTCGCCTTCGATCCGGTCGAGAACCGACGGTTCGCACACAAAGAAGCCACCATTGACCCACTGCCGGTCGCCTTTCGGCTTTTCTACAAAGCCTTTCACGCGATCCTCCGCGAGATCGAGCGCGCCATAGCGTCCCGTCGGCTGAATGGCTGTGACGGTTGCCTCGGTCCCGGCGTTCTTGTGATGAGCGATCAGGGCGGAAATATCGACGTCAGAAACGCCATCCCCGTAGGTCAGGCAGAAAGTATCGTCGATGTAGTCCCGGGCGCGCAGGATCCGACCGCCTGTCATCGTGTGTTCACCCGTGTCCAGCAGCGTGACGCGCCACGGCTCGGCAGACTTTCGATGGACATGCATCTGGTTGTCGCGCATATCGAAGGTGACATCGGACATGTGAAGAAAGTAGTTGGCGAAGTACTCTTTAATCACATAGCCCTTGTAGCCGCAGCAGATCACGAAATCCGTCGTCCCGTGCGCCCCATAAATTTTCATGATGTGCCACAGTATCGGACGGCCACCGATTTCGATCATCGGCTTGGGAATGGCATGGGTTTCCTCGCTGATACGAGTTCCCAAACCGCCGGCTAGCAAAACTACTTTCAAAAATCCCTCGTTCCTAGAACAATTCTTGCCGACATCCAGACTGCGGAAGCGTATAGCTGTGTCGCCCTACCGTAGCCTCGTTAAGAGAACTTTTAGTGGACAGAGCACGCACGGCACAAGGATTAAGCATATTCAAATTGTCATCGTGGCAAACAAGCTAAGTGTCTCACTTGCCCATTACGTTCAGCTGGATTCCATATGGCAACACTTCGGTATGATTGATAACGCATTATGCGCAATCCAGTTCACCGCTGCATTCAGAAATCGTCGATGTCGATTTTCTCTAAGAACTTTCGTTCATTTTCCTGCTCATGACCTCCGCCGCCTGCCGCAAAGGATCGTCGGCCAGATGTGCGTAGCGTTGTGTTGTCAACGGGTTCGTGTGCCCCAAGAGCCTACCTACGATCGGTAGGCTTAGGCCGCTGGAAACAAGATGCGAAGCATGCGTGTGCCGGTTATCGTGGATGCGGTAATTCTCTAGGCTGGCGGCTTTGGTCACAGAGCGCCAGAACACCTTAAGATCCTTGTAGGGCTGGTCAGGCGAACGCCCGGGAATAAGCCACGGTCCGAGATCAGTCCTCGATGCCTGCATCTCAGCCACCAGCGCGCAGGCCGCCGCCGAGAGCGGTAAATGCTCCCGCCGCTTCTGCTTTGTGTGGTGCGACGGTTTGATCCACACACCGCGATCGAGGTCGAAATCGGTCCATTGCGCCTTTAGGACTTCGCCGATCCGGGCGCCCGTAAGCAACTGAAGGCGAATTGCGTCAGCCGCAATCTGGTTTGGATGGTCGGACAAAGCAGATAGCAATCGCTTCAGTTCAGCGCCGGACAGCCAACGGTCCCGCTTTTCTTCGGCGAACTTTTCGATGCCACGGGCGGGATTGTCAACCCGCATCTCCCAGCGCATTGAAAGTTCGAACATTTTCGACAGCAGGGCGAGCGTCCGGTTCGCCTGATAGGGGGTCTCGCGCATCGTGTTGTGCAGTTTCTGGACATGCGCATGGGTGACGTCCCGCACGCGCAGTGATCCCATCTTCGGCAATATGTAGCGATCTAGCATTGACCGGTCGTTTTGAACGCTGCTGGGGCGTTTTTTCGGGATGGCATGTTCGGACATGTACTGTTCGGCAAGTTGATGCACCGTTGGCGCGTGGCGGAGCGCGCGCGCCATGGTGACCGGATCTTCCCCGCGGACGACCTCCGAAAGCAACTTCCTGGCCATGTCGCGCGCAGCGTGTAGCGAGAGCGTGGGGCCATAGCGGCCCAGTGTCTTGCGCTTTGACTGCCCGGTCTGTCGATTGCGATATTGGACAACGAAGCGTTTTACACCGCTCGTTTTTACGCGCAGTCCAAACCCGGGCAAAGCGTCATCCCAATAGATCGTGTCACGGTTTGGCGCCGGTATGCGGTCAAGGCCAGATTTTGAGAAACGGATGTTGGGCACGCTCGTTGAATTGCTTGGGTAAGCACAAGGTAAGCAAAATAGGTCGAATTTGGAAGTACGGAATTGAAATCATCGATTGAGTAAAGCACTACTATAAGTATTGTTATTCAAATGCGTCGCGATACATAGAAATAGTTGTAATGCGAAGCTTTAAGACTTTTAATCAGTGGGTCGCAGGTTCGAATCCTGCACGGCTCACCACTGTTTTCATAGACTTAGGCAAAAAATTGGCAATAGGATGTTCCGACGTGTCCGGCTGGTGTCCGATTTTTATAACCGCAATGAATTACAGTTCGGGAAGCTAATCATTGCCTGCAGTAACTGCCTTTTATTCTTGATTCGAGTTCGTTGCCGCTACTGCAGCGAGACGGCCTCGAAGCTCGCCAATGCGGTCCTTAGATTCTCCATGATCTCTTCTGCCAGCACCTCGGGCTCGGGAAGGTTTTCAAGATCCGTCATAGAGGCATCGCGTAGCCAAAAAAGGTCGAGGCTAGCCTTGTCTCGGGACAGTAGTTCTTCCCGGTCATAAGCACGCCATCGACCATCTGGGGTTGATCAGCCCCACCTGAGTGGTCCGGTTTGATTGTTAGTGCATGACCGGCGTCTGGTCCATCTGGACGATGGTTTCTGGCGCCGGGGGGCGATAGCCTCGAGCACTGTGCGGGCGTTTCGTGTTGTAGTGTGTCCTCCATTGTTCGATCAGGATTTGTGCTTCTCGCAGGCTGTAGAAGACCTCGCCGTTGAGCAATTCGTCTCGGAACCTGGCGTTGAAGCTCTCGCGGTACCCGTTCTCCCAACGCGACCCGGGTTCGATGTAGGCGGTCTTGGCGCCGAGACCGCGCCGATCCAATCTCGGACGGCCTGAGCAACGAACTCGGGGCCGTTGTCTGACCGGATGTAAGCCGGCACGCCCCGCATGATGAACAGGTCGCTCAAGGCATCGATCACGTCACCTGAGTTCAGCTTGCGCTTCACCTTGATTGCCGGGCACGCACGGCTGTGTTCATCCAGGATGTTGAGCGTCCTGAAGACCTTTCCGTCCTCTGTCCGGCAATGGACAAAATCCTTCTCGGCAGATTGCTTCGCAATCGCCTGCCAGGCGACGCGTAGCTCCAGACATGGTTCTGATACTCCGGCCGCAGCCGGACACATGATCCGTCGTTCAGCCAGAGCCGTCCCTTCTTCGGTTGCTTCACTGGAACCTTTAACCGCATCGCTGAGGCGCGCCTATACCGCGCTCGCAAATACACCCCAGACCTGGAACAGCTTTGGCCTCGCATTCGCGTTCACGGCGGCGTTCCTTGCCATTGCGCGTGACCTCTGGAGGTGTAGATCGCAGCGGCCCAGTGTCTCGCGCTTTGACTGCCCAGTCTGTCGATTGCGCTATTGGACAACGAAGCTTTTTACACCGCTCGTTTAGACGCGTCGTCCAGACCCCGGCAAAGCGGCATCCCAATAGATCGTGTCACGGTTTGACGCCGCTATGCGGTCAAGGCCAGATCTCGCGAAGCGGATGTTGGGCATGCTCGTTTAATTGCTCAGGGCAGGCACACGGCAAGCAGAACGAGTCGAATTTGGAAGTACGGAATAGAGGCCATCGATTCCTGAACGGCTCACCACTGGAATTCCTTTGATTGAACGTGTTACCCCTCGGGGCACAGAGTGCTGCGCGGGCGCCTCACCGGCGCGTCCTTTTCAAGACCTTACGCCCGCACGCCTGGACCAAAACAAAAGGCGCGAAGTCTCCTCCGCGCCTTCTTCGTCTCAACCCTTGGCCTCTGCTGCGGCAAAACACCCGCCTTAGAAATCCACCTCGATCGCGCGGCCCTGCTCCACCGCCAGGTCCACAACGCTCGCCGCAACGGCAAGGTCCTGCAGGCCAACGCCGGTGCCGTCGAACAGCGTGATCTCGTCGTCGCTGGTGCGCCCCGGATGCGTGCCGTTGATGACCGCGCCGATCTGGTTCACGTCGCCTTCGGTAATTAGGCCCTCGCCCACCGCGTGCTGCGCTTCACCGATGCTGATCGACTGCGCCACCTCGTCGGTGAACACCGTCGCCTTCTGCAACAGCGCCGCCTCGACCTCCTGCTTGCCCTTGGTGTCGGTGCCCATGCAGGCCACGTGACAGCCCGCGCCGACATGATCCGCCATCAGCGTCGCGTCAAAGGACGAGGTGATCGAGATGATCACGTCTGCCTCCGTCATGCCTTCCAATTCGACCGCCTCGAAAGCCACGCCGGCTTCCTTGGCGACCTTCTCGATATTGGGCAGCATCTCGGGGTGATAATTCCAGCCGATCACCTTCTCGAAATCCCGCTGCTCCAGCGCCGCGCGCAATTGGAACGTCGCCTGATGGCCCGCGCCGACCATGCCGATCACCTTGGCGTCCTTGCGCGCCAGATGCTTGATCGACACCGACGAGGCCGCAGCGGTGCGCAGCGCGGTCAACAGGTTGCCGCCCACCATCGCCTTGGCCTTGCCGGTATCGGGATCGAACAAAAACACCGTCGACTGGTGGTTGATGATGTCCCGCTTCTCAAGGTTGTTGGGCCAATAGCCCCCGGCCTTCAGTCCCAACGTCAGGCCCGCCTGATCGAACCCGCCTTTGAAGCCGTAAAGCGCATCTTCGTGCCCGATCGCCTCTCGGACGACGGGAAAGTTATACGCGTCACCCGCCGCCATCGCGGCAAACACCTTTTCAACGGCATCGAACGCCGCTTCTCGGGTCATCAGGTCGGCAATCTCGCGCTCGGGAACAATGATCATGTTTGGGGGCCTTTCAAAAAAGCGGGGTCAGCGAAATGCCAACCCCGACAGTCACAGGAAGATTTGAGTTTAGTACGCGTGGCCGCGGGCCGACACCGGCCAGACGGTTTCCACCTTGCCGCCGCGCACGCCGACGTACCAGTCATGCACGTTGGCGGTGGGGTCACAGTGGCCCGGCACCAGCTTCAGCTTGTCGTTGACCTTCAGCACGCCGCCGGGATCCTTGACCACGCCATGCTCGTCCGAGCACTTGATGTATTCGACGTCGTCGCGCCCGAAGATCACCGGCAGGCCACTGTCGACCGACTGCGCTTTCAGGCCCGCATCGACGATCGCCTTGTCCGCCTTGGCGTGGGACATGACCGAGGTCAGGATGAAGAACGCGTTCTCCCACTCGCCCTGGTCGATCCGCTTGCCGTCCTTGTCCAGGATACGGCCATAATCGGCGTCCATGAACGCATAGGACCCGCATTGCAGCTCGTTATACACGCCCGAATTCGACTCGAAGTAATACGACCCGGTGCCGCCGCCGCCGACGATGTCGCATTCCAGACCCTCGGCCTTCAGCGTGTCGACCGCGTCCTTCACCATCGCCACGGCGATGTCGATCTTTTCCTTGCGGTCGTCATAACTGTCCATGTGCTGCATCGCACCCTGGTAGGCCTGGATGCCCGAGAACTTCAGCCCGTCCGCCGCGTCAATCGCCTTGGCGATTTCCACAACTTCCGGCGTCGTCGTCACACCGCAGCGGCCCGCGCCACAGTCGATCTCGACAAGGCACTCGATCTCTGTGCCGTGCTTCTGCGCCGCCGCCGACAGGTCGGCCACATTGGCCAGATCATCGACGCAGCAGATCGTCCGTGCGCCCAGCTTCGGCAGCTTGGCCAGCCGGTCGATCTTGGCCGGGTCGCGCACCTGGTTCGATACCAGCACGTCCTTGATGCCGCCACGGGCGAACACCTCGGCCTCAGATACCTTCTGACAGCAGACGCCACACGCGCCGCCCAGCTCTTCCTGCAGCTTCTGCACGTCCACGGACTTGTGCATCTTGCCGTGGGTGCGGTGACGCATACCGTGTTCTTTGGCATAGTCGCCCATCTTCTTGATGTTGCGCTCCAGCGCGTCGAGGTCCAGCACCAGGCAGGGCGTCTGGATCTCGGCCTCGGACATGCCCGGCTTGGCCGGAATGTCGAAACCAACTTCGAAATCGTCGAGATTGCTCATGTCTTTCATCGGATCTCTCCCTATCCATGAATGTCTTGGTCATGCAGGGCCACGCCGCCCTGCCGGCTCATATCGTCTACGTAAGTTTCCTATCGGAAACCACAACCGGGTGCAAAGGCATCATGTCATCCACGGCAACTTGTCCAGGTCGACATTGCCGCCGGTCACGATCACACCCACGCGCTTACCTTTGAAGGCGTCGGGGTTCTTCAGGATCACCGCCAGAGGCACGGCACAGCTGGGTTCCATGACGATCCGCAGGTACTTCCACGTGATCTTCATCGCGTCGATTATCTCTTCCTCGCTGGCGGTATACATCTCGCTCACGTGGTTCGACACGAAGTGCCAGGTCAGATCCTTCAGCGGCACTTTCAGCCCGTCGGCAATCGTGTCGGGCGCGTCATCGGCGATGATGTGCCCCGCCTTGAAACTGCGATAGGCGTCGTCCGCCTGCTTCGGCTCGGCCGCGATGATCTGCACCTCGGGTGCCAGGTTCGACAGCGTCAGGCAGGTGCCCGAAATCATGCCGCCGCCCCCGATGGGCGCGACCATCATTTCCAACCCGTCCACCTGCTCCATGAACTCCTTCGAACAGGTCCCCTGCCCGGCAATCACGCGCGGGTCATTGTAGGGATGCACAAACTCGCCGCCGGTCTTTTCCTGCACCTCGGCAAACACCGCCTCACGGCTGGACGTGGACGGCTCACATTCCGTGATCGTGCCGCCATAGCGCCGCACGGCATCCTTCTTGGCTTGCGGCGCCGTGCGCGGCATCACCACGTTGCACGGGATCCCCCGCCGCCCCGCCGCATAGCTCAGGCAAAGCGCATGGTTGCCGGACGAATGCGTCGCCACACCCTTCTCCGCCTGTTCGTCGCTCAGGCCGAACACGGCATTCGATCCGCCACGGACCTTGAACGCCCCCGGCTCCTGAAAGTTCTCGCACTTGAAGAACAGCTCGGCGCCGGTCAACTCGTTGAGGTACTGCGACTGCAACACCGGCGTTCGGTTGATATGCGGCTTGATCCGCTCATGCGCGTCCAGCATGTCCTGGTATGTGGGGATGTACATCTCCGTGGCGTCCTTCATCAGGCAGCGTCCTTCTGGCTCTGGGTCGGGCGCCGGCGCCAAACATCCTGTGCCGCCGCCACACCGGACCCAAGTTCGATATCAAGACCCAGGTCCACCATGCACATTTCCGCCGTGCCAAGGCCGGACAGAGCCATCGCATCCGTCAGGCTTCCAAGGTGACCAAAGCGGAACACCTTGCCCGCGACCTCGCCAAGGCCCACGCCGAACGCCATTCCATAGGCATCCGCCGCATGGGTCACGATCCCGGTCGCATCGAAACCTTCTGGCGTACAGATAGCGCTGACCGTATCCGAGTAAACCTCCGGCGACTTGGCACAAAGCGGCATTCCCCACGCCTTTGCCGCCGCGCGAACGCCATCGGCGATGCGTGTGTGGCGGGCGAAAACCGCCTCCAGCCCTTCGTCCAACAGCATGTCGCAGGACACTTTCAGACCGTTCATCAGGCCCACGGCCGGCGTGTAGGGATAGGCGCTCGCCTCGTAGCCTTTCAGCATGTCGTGCACGTCGAAAAACGTCCGGTGCAGCTTGGCCGACTTCGTCGCGTCCATCGCCTTTTCGCTGAACCCCACGATCGCCAGCCCGACAGGCAGCATGAAGCCTTTCTGCGAGCCGGTCACGGCCACGTCCACACCCCACTCGTCCATGCGGAAATCCATCGACCCGATGGAGCTGACGCCGTCCACAAACAACATCGCGGGGTGGCCGGCGGCGTCCATCGCCTTGCGGATCGCCTCGATGTCCGACTTCACGCCGGTCGCCGTCTCGTTATGCGTGGCCAGCACCGCCTTGATCTCGTGCCCCTTGTCGGCGGTCAGGATCTCGCCATACCGCTCGGCGGAAATGCCCTCGCCCCAGGGGGTCTCGTCAATCACCAGGTCAAGACCGTGCCGCTCGCACATGTCGATCCAGCGATGGCTGAACATACCGTTGCGCGCGATCAGCACCTTGTCGCCCGGCGACAACGTGTTGGTCAGCGCCGTTTCCCAGCCGCCCGTACCGGTCGACGGAAAGATGAATACCTCCGCCGAGGTCGACTTCAGCACTTTTTGCACGCCGGCTCGTGCGGGGTGCAGGATATCCCCGAAGATGGCCGACCGGTGGTCGATCGTCGGCATGTCGCAGGCTTTGCGCAGGCTCTCCGGCACGTTGGTCGGGCCGGGAATGAAAACGGGATTCTGAAAACTCATGGTCGTCTCCTCCAAAACTCACCGCCTTTGTACAGGGCTTGCCCACGCTTGAAAATTTTTTTGAAATCGTTTTTCATTTTCGCCTAGAGTGGATTTATTTATACTTGTCAGGTTCTTACATTTTTCATATTGTGAATTAATATTTCAAAATTATACAGAGGCACCAAATGGCCGAGCCGAATCCCTCCCCAAGACGCGCCCGCGGCCGCCCCCGCGGCTGGGACGACAAGACCGATCAGAACACCATCAAATCCCTCGACCGCGCCATGGAGGTGCTCGATTACGTCAGCCAGCACCAGGGCAAGGCGCTCTCGGAACTCGCGACCGAAATGGACCAGTCCCCCGCCACGCTCTACCGCGTGCTCGTCACGCTGGAAACGCGCGGCCTCGTGGAATTCGACCCCGAGGAACAGGCCTGGCATATCGGCCCGCAGGCCTTCATCATCGGCGCCCGCTTCCTGCGTCGCACCACGCTTGTCGAACGCGCCCGGCCCATCCTGCGCCGCCTGATGGAGGCCACTGGCGAAACCGCCAACCTGGGCGTCGAAACCTCCGGCCAGGTGCTCTTCGTCAGCCAGGTCGAAACGCACGCCAGCATCCGCGCCTTCTTTCCCCCCGGAACCCTGTCGCAGATGCACGCCTCGGGCATCGGCAAGGCGCTGATGGCCCAAATGGACGACGGCCGCCTTGCCCGCCTGCTCGACGGTCAGACCCTGACGGCCTATACCGAACATTCCATCACCGACGCCGGCACACTACGCGATGAACTCGCCCGCACCCGCGCCCGCGGCTACGCCATCGACGGCGAGGAAAAGAACATCGGCATGCGCTGCATCGCCGCCCCGGTCTTCGATTTCAACAACGAGCCCGTCGCCGGCATTTCCGTCTCCGGCCCCACCAGCCGCGTCGGCACCGGCGATATCGACCGGCTCAGCGCCGCCGTGATGCAGGCCGCGACCGACCTGACCAAGGCCATCGGCGGCGTCGCCCGCTCCGAACCCGCCTGACCCTTTCCTTTCCGGCCCGGCTTGGCTACGCCTTCCCTCACAAGAAGGAGCCCGCCCATGGACCGCGCCCAGATCGTGCACGAAAACTTCCTGTCCCGCACAGCCGCGGGCAACCTGCCCCCGGGCCGCGATCCCTCCGGCCCGCTCGACTCCCACACCGCCCGCCTCATCTTCCGCGCGCAATGCCTCTCGCGCGCGCTCGACGCCCAGGCACGCGTCATGCAAAAGGCCGGTCAGGGCTACTACACCATCGGCTCCTCGGGGCACGAAGGCATGGCCGCCGTCGCCGCCGCCCTGCGCCCCACCGACATGGCCTTCCTGCATTACCGCGACGCCGCCTTCCAGATCGCCCGCGCCCTGCAAACCGGCCACCACGACATTGCCATGGACATGGCCCTCTCCTTCGCCTGCTCCTCCGAGGATCCCATCTCGGGCGGACGCCACAAGGTGCTGGGCTCACGCGCACTCAACATCCCGCCCCAGACCTCCACCATCGCCAGCCACCTGCCCAAGGCCGTCGGCACCGCCTACTCCCTCGGCCTCGCCCGCCGCCAAGCACCCGAACACCAGCAGCTCGCCCGCGACAGCATCGTCATGGCCAGCTTCGGCGACGCCTCGGCCAACCACGCCAGCGCCCAGGCCGCCTTCAACACCGCCGCCTGGACCGCCTATCAGAACGTCCCGCTACCGCTCCTTTTCGTGTGCGAGGACAACGGCATCGGCATCTCGGTCAAAACCCCCAAGGGCTGGATCGCCGCCAATTTCGCGCACCGTCCGGGCCTGACCTACATGGCCTGCGACGGGCTGGATATCTACGACACCTTTGCCACCGCCCAGCGCGCCGCCAACCACGCCCGCACCCACCGCCAGCCGGTCTTCCTGCACATCCGCACCGTCCGCCTCTACGGCCATGCCGGCGCCGACGTGCCCACCACCTACCTGTCCAAATCCGAGGTCGAGGCCGACGAGGCCAACGACCCTCTCCTGCATTCCGTCCGCCTGCTCGATCACGCCGGCATCCAGACGCCGCAGGAGGCCCGCACCCTCTACACCGACACCTGCGCCGAGGTGGAAAATACCTGCGACATCGCCGCCACCCACCCCCGCCTGCAAACGGCCAAGGACGTCATGGCCTCCCTCATCCCGCCGAAACGCGATTGCGCCCCCACCAACGGCCCCACGCCCGAGGCCCGCGCACAGGCCTTCGGCCCCGACCTCAAGGCGATGGATGAGCCGCAGATCCTGTCACGCCACATCAACTGGGCGCTCACCGATCTCATGCTCACCCACGCCGAGATTACCCTCATGGGCGAGGATGTGGGCCGCAAGGGTGGCGTCTACGGCGTCACGCAAAAGCTGCAAGCCCGCTTCGGCCCCGCCCGCGTCATCGACAGCCTGCTGGACGAGACCTCCATTCTCGGCCTCGGCATCGGCATGGCCCATAACGGCTTCCTGCCCATCCCCGAGATCCAGTTCCTCGCCTATCTCCACAACGCCGAGGATCAGCTGCGCGGCGAGGCCGCGACCCTGCCCTTCTTCTCGAACGGCCAATACACCAACCCGATGGTCCTCCGCATCGCGGGCCTGGGCTATCAGAAAGGCTTCGGCGGGCATTTTCACAACGACAATTCCGTCGCCGTCCTGCGCGACATTCCCGGCCTGATCCTCGCCTGCCCCTCCACCGGTGCCGACGCCGCCCGCATGCTGCGCGAATGCGTCCGCCTTGCGCGAGAGGAACAGCGCGTCGCCGTCTTTCTGGAACCCATCGCCCTCTACCCCATGCGCGACCTCACGGAACCCGGGGACAACGCCTGGCTCACCACCTATCCCGACCCTTCTGAGACCATTCACCTGGGCCAGGTCGGCCAGCACGGCGACGGCACCGATCTCGCCATCGTCACTTTCGGCAACGGCCACCACCTCTCGCGCCAGGCGCAGGCCCAACTCGACACCGACGGGATCAAGACCCGCGTCGTCGACCTGCGCTGGCTCTCACCGCTCCCCGGCCCCGCCCTGCTCGACGCCGTCGCAGGCTGCGACCGCATCCTGATCGTGGACGAGACCCGCCACTCCGGCGGCGTGGCCGAGGCGCTGATGGCGATCTTCACCGAACACACCGACATCCCCCACAGCCGCCTCACCGCCACCGACAGCTTCATCGCCACCGGCCCGGCCTATGCCGCCACGATGCCCTCCGCGGACTCTATCCTCGCCACCGCGCGCACCCTCTGCCGCGGCTAGACAACCCCGGCTTTTTCTTGCCGAAAATACTCAAATCCGCCACGCGGACCCGATGCGCAACGCCCGATCCGGTAACACCGGACGCCCGAAGAAATCGCACCGTCGGCATACCACTCGGATACCGACGAGATACCGACATGCGTTTTTCGGGCCAACCCTCTGATTAACCAAGTGATTCGCAGACCTACGCCAACCCCGGCAGCCACAGCACGATGATCGGAAACGCCACCAGCAGCCCGATCGTCACCGCGTCGGCGATGAAGAACGGCATCACCCCCTTGAACACGTCCTGCACGCTCAGGTCCGGGCGTACCCCGGCCACCACGAAGCAATTCAGGCCAATGGGCGGCGTGATCAGACAGAACTCCGCCATCTTCACCACCAGGATCCCGAACCAGATCGCACACATCTCCCCCGACATGCCGAACGCGCTGTCCTCGACACTCACGAACTCGCCGCCATTGAGCGCCATCACGGCCGGGTAGACCACCGGCAGCGTCAGCAGCAGCATCCCGATCGCGTCCATAAACATGCCCAGCACGGCATAAGCCAGCAGGATGCAGATCAGGATCAGCATGGGCGACACGGTCAGTGATGTGATCCAGTCCGCGAACGCCCCCGGAAGGTCCGCAAACCCCAGGAATCGCACGTAAATCAGCACGCCCCAGATGATGGTAAAGATCATCACCGTCAGCTTCGCGGTCTCGATCAGCGCCGATTTCAACTCCCCCAACCGCATGCCGCGCCAGAGCGCCATCAAGAAGACGATGAACGCGCCCACGGCCCCGCCTTCGGTAGGCGTGCCCCAGGCATCGCCAAAGGGGTTGTAGACGAAGAAGATGATGATCACGACCACCGCCACGATGGGCAGCGCGGCCGGCAACGACGCAAACTTCTCGCGCCAGGTAAACCCGCCCACCGGCGGCCCGACGGACTTGAAAATGACCGCGATCCCGATGATCAGCGTGGCATAGACGATGGCCGAAAACGCCCCCGGAATGAACCCGGCGAGCAGCAGTTTGCCCACGTCCTGCTCCACGATGATGGCGTAGATCACAAGGATGGCAGAGGGCGGAATAAGGCTGGCCAACGTGCCCCCGGCGGCCACCACGCCAGCAGCGAACTGTTTGTTATACCCAATCTTAAGCATTTCGGGGATAGCTATACGGGCAAAGACAGCCGCCGTGGCCACCGACGCGCCCGACACCGCCGCGAACCCGGCGGTGGCGAAAACCGTCGACACGGCCAGACCCCCGGGCACCCAGGCGATCCATCGCTTGGCGGCCTCGAACAGGGCGCGCGTCAGGCCGGCGTAATAGGCCAGGTACCCGATCAGGATGAAGGTCGGGATCAGGGAAAGTGCGTTCGCCGACACCTTGGAATGCGGCACCTGCCCCGCAGTCTTGACCGCCACGGTCAGCGCCCACCAGAAATCCTCGCCGCCGAAATCCTTCTTGGACCAGAAGATGACAATCAGCCCCAGAAACCCCGCAAGGCCCGCCGCAAAGGCCACGCGCATCCCGATAACCACCATCACCAGCATGAAACCGGTGGTCCAGAGGCCGATCGTAATCGGTTCCATCAGTCGCGCCCTTCCAGTTGCTCGGCCTCAAGCCGCGCCTGCTCGGCCACCGACAGCGTCAGCGGCACGGCCACCGGGCGCTCCAGCCCAAGGAAAAAGGCACGCCCATAGCCCACCACCTGCAACACCAGCCGCAGCACCAGCACGCCGAACGCCACCGGCACCACCAGCTTGGCCGGCCAAACGGGCAAGCCGATATCAATCGTGCTGTCGCGTGAACACAAGGGCCGCGCGCAATCGAAGGACCGGTCGAAATGTGCCCAAGCCCCCCACACCAATGCGACCATCAGGACCAACACCAAAAGCACCGTGATCAATTCCAGCAGCCACAGGATACGCCCGTGCAGATTGCCGATCAGGATATCCATGCGAATGTGTCCGCCCTCGCGCTGTACGTAGGACACGCCCATGATCGCGATCAACGGCATCAGCACCTCGATATAGTCGACATACCCCGCCAGCGGCGATCCGAAAAACTTGCGCCCCGACACCGAGTAGGCCGCAAGAAACATGAGCGAAAACGCCGCGATCCCGCTCAACAGCGCCATGAACCGCTCTACGGGCAGCAGCGCGCGGTCCAGGCGGCTCAGCAGGCTGCTATCAGTCAGAACGGTCGACGCCCCGGCCATGGGCTAGTCCGTTCTTTCAACGGCGATGCTCAAGGTGGTGCCCAACCCGTTACCGCCAAAGCTGGTCGTCACTGTCTTTTTCAGGACAATGCAAGGCCAGTTCTTGCCATCGACCCAAAGGTTCCAACTCTGGCCGACATCCGGGATCGGCGGCGCGTAAGAGGTGGATGAGAGACGATATTCCTCGGTATGAATCTTCTGACCATCCGGGTCAGACACCTTCAGAAGAATCATCAGCGGCAGTTGGTTCACTTCGACGACCATACTCGGCACCTTTCGTGAAAAGGGCCGTCCGGGGTCAGTCCCGGACGGCCATCCGCGGTCAGTTCGACGCGCGATGCTCTTCCAGCGTGCTCTGCACGAGGTCATAAAGCTCCTGGCCCGGCAGGCCCTGCGCTTCCATTTCCTCGATCCAGGCTTCCCGTGCGGGGTCCGCGGCCTTGGCCCTGAACTCTTCCTTCACGCTCTCATCGATCATCACCTTTTCGACACCCTTTTCCTCCAGAACGCTGTCCCAGCGCTCCAGAAGCTCGGCGTAATTGGCAAGGTAATGGTCCAGCGCCTCGGGCACCGAGCTGTCCAGCGCCTCGCGGTGCTCATCGCTCAACCCTTCATAGGCGTCGATATTCACCACCACCGGGCAGTTCACCGTGCCGGGGTTGAGGTTGGCCGTCCACCAGTCCGCCTGGTTGATCGTGCCAAAGCTGAGGTGCGCGTGCTGGGCGAAAGCCACCGTGTCCACAACGCCCGATTCCATCGCCTGATAGGCCTCGGTTGCGGTCACGGATGTCGGCACCGCGCCCACGGCCTCGAACGCGCGGCCCAGCCCGCCGGTGGCGCGCACGCGCATGCCCTCAAAATCGGCCAGTTCGTCGCGCGGCTCGCCGGTGCCGACGATGTTATATTGCGGCATGGGCGAGGTCATCAGCAGCTTCGCGTTCCACTGCGCCATTTCCTCGGCGGCAGCGGGGTGGTCGTAGACCGCAGAGGACACGGCGACTTCTTCCTCAAGGTTGCTGACCCCGAGAAACGGCAGTTCCAGAACAGTCACGACCCGGTTCTTGTCGGGGTGATAGCCTGCACAGAACTGCGCCATCTCGAAGGCGCCAATGGAAATCCCGTCAAGGTTCTCCTTGTTCTTCGACAGCCCTCCGTAGCTCACGTTCATGGTGAACTCGCCGTTGGTCTTTTCGGCGACCAGCTCGGCAAGTTTCTCGACGTGCTCGGTAAACGCGCGACGCTTGCCCCAGACGGACACGTTCCATTCGACGGCCAAGGCTTCTCCAGCAAAGGCGAAGGATAGCGCGGCGGTAACGCCGGCTCCGATCATCTTGTTCATTGGTTCTCTCTCCCTGTTTGTGCCGACGATCTTAAAGCGGCAGGCACTTGTGGCAACAGCCGATTTCAGAACTTGGTTTCCGGGATGTTCTCAAGTCGCCGCCAGGCCGCGACAACACTGTTGGGACAATCGCGCAAAGCGTGTATAATCGGGCATTATTTTACCCATAGGAAATTTACGAAATGACAATCACATTGGATATCCAGCAACCCGCGCCTTTCGATATCGTCGGCTCGACCATTTTGATCGCCGGCAACGCAAGCGCCTTCGAAGGCACGCTCAGCATTCATGTTTCCGAAGGACATGACGAATACACGTCCTTCACCACCGTCGGCTCGTTGGGCCTGCGGCAATTCCAGGGGTCGATCGATATTCCGGATACAAACGCTTTTCAGCTGAACCGTCTGTTCCTGACGCTGGCCGATGACACCGGAAACGAAAACGGCCCTGCCGTGGTCATTCCAATCCTGTTCGGCCCTCGTATCCTGCCCGGATATGGCGGGTGGCAACCCTACACGGTCCAAGCTGGCGACACCTTGTCCAGCATCGCACAGTCGCAATATGGCAATTCGGATTTTCAGCCGATCTTCGAGGCGAACCAGAACATCCTGTCCAGCCCCGACGTGATCTTTCCGGGCCAGGTGCTGCGCATCCCGCGCAACGACATCTGAACCGCACGGATAGAGTAAGGGCGGGTCATCGACCCGCCGCAAAGCTTACGCTTATTCCGCCGCGTCGCGCCGCGGCAGCACCCAGTCGGGGCGCGGGAAATGGCAGGTATAGCCGGCCGGAAACCGCACCAAATAATCCTGGTGTTCCGCCTCGGCTTCCCAGAAATCGCCCACTGGCTCGACCTCGGTCACGACCTTACCGGGCCACAGGCCCGAGGCGTTCACGTCGGCAATCGTGTCCTCGGCCACGGCTTTCTGCTCTTCGTTCACGTAATAGATCGCGGAACGATAGCTCATGCCGACGTCATTGCCTTGCCGGTTCAGCGTGGTCGGGTCATGGATCTGAAAGAAGAACTCCAGGATCTGCCGATAGCTGATCTTGTCAGGATCGAACCAGATCTCGATCCCCTCGGCGTGGGTGCCGTGGTTGCGATAGGTGGCGTTGGGCACATCGCCCCCGGTATACCCCACACGGGTCTTTCCGACGCCCGGCATCTTGCGGATCAGCTCCTGCATGCCCCAGAAACATCCGCCTGCCAGCACTGCGCGTTCTTCAGCCATTACACGTCCTCCACTTGATCCAGGTAATCACCATAGCCTTCGGTCTCCATCTCGTCACGCGGGATGAACCGCAGCGAAGCCGAGTTGATGCAATAGCGCAGCCCGCCCCTGTCCTGCGGTCCGTCCGGAAAGACGTGGCCCAAATGGCTGTCGCCATGTGCACTGCGTACTTCCGTGCGAACCATGCCAAGCGAAGCGTCCCGCAGCTCGGTCACATGCGCCGGCTCGATCGGCTTGGTAAAGCTGGGCCAGCCACAGCCACTCTCGAACTTGTCGGACGAGGCGAACAGCGGCTCACCCGAAACGATGTCAACGTAGATACCAGCTTCCTTGGTGTCGTTGTATTCGCCGGTAAATGGCCGCTCGGTGCCGTTCTCCTGCGTGACGCGGTATTGCTCCGGCGTCAGCCGTGCCACCGCGTCGTCAGTCTTTTGGTAGGTCATGGATACCCCCGTTTGATGCGTTTCTCTGAAAAATGGCCTGTCCCCGGCGCTTTACAAGCCCCGAGCGCAGAAGCGTGATTGAACCGAAACACATCTGCGCACGACCCATGATCACGAAACAATCAGGACAACGATCATGAAATCTTGCACCCGCCCCACCCGCGCCGCACCGGGCCCCAAGCCCGGCATGAAAATCCACAATCAGTTCCTGCCTGCGGACCGCGCCACGCAGATCCTGCTGCAACAGTTTCTCTGATACTGCCCAAGGCGGCGACCCGCTCAACGCGGCTCAACCACGTTGCGATCCTTCGGCGACACCGCTACGTTAAGGTGCGAACAGAAATTCTGAGGATAGTGCCATTTCCTTGCCTTCGGTCCTTGTCGTCGAAGACGATCCGTTCATTTGCGTCGGCCTCGAAGTCGCGCTCAGTGACGCCGGATACCACGATTCGAAAAGCGCATGCTCCTATCGTGATGCGCTTGCCGCGATCAATTCCGGCAGTTTCGATTACTGCATCTTGGATCTCGATTTGGGCAATTCGTTCTCGGACGCATTTCTGAACGAACCCGAGGGCAAACGCCTTCTGGCCGTGCTGCAGTCCCGGGGCGTGTCCACTGTGATCTATAGCGGTATCCTCGGCGAACAGCGCCGCATCACCGATCTCGACCCTTCCGTGATCACCATCGACAAGACCGAACCGGCGGAAATCGTGATCGAAGCTCTTTCGCGGATGGGCCGCGGCGCGCCAGCCGCGCCTATGGCAGCGTCAGTGCCGGACGCTCCCTAGAAACCGCTCCAGCTGCGCCTCGGTATACGGCTTTTCTATCACCAGCACCTCGTCAAGATCGGAGGGCAGATATTGCCGTCCATGAGCCGTCAAGAAAGCAAAATCCACCCCATCCTTATGAAGGCGCCGCGCAAAGACCGAACTGTTGCTATCCTTGCCAAGATTGAAATCCACGAAGGCCGCATCGGGCAGGGCCGCATCGCAGGATTGCATTGCGGGTGCCTCTGCGCTGAACGGTCCTACCACTTCGTGCCCCATCATCTCGAGCATCTCCGCGAGGTCGACCTGCAGAAGCGGATCGTCTTCCAGTACCAGTACCTTCATCGCAGTTGCTCCCGACGCGGCATCACGTCAAATCCGACAGTGCAATCCTTACATGAATACCCGCATCGCGATAGTCTATAGTGACGTCCGCGCCTTGGGCCGCAAGGATGCGCGTCAACAGCGTTGTGCCAAACCCTGCCGACTTCGGGGCCTCAACGCCCGACAGACCAGATTCGATCCAGTTTATCTCCAAGCCACCCTCGTTTTGCCAACTGATATCCAGCCGCCCCTCCTCGCTCGACAGCGCGCCGTACTTGCTGGAATTGGTCGTTAGTTCGTGAAAGCCCAGCGCCAGCGTCTGCACCAGGCTCGGTGGCAATTCCACGTACGGCCCCTCAAGATGGATCGAATCCACCCGGCTTGCGCGATAAGGGTCGATCTCGGTCTCGATCAGCCGCTTCAACGACATTCCCTGCCAATTCGCGTCCGCCAGTTGCCGGTGCGCCGCTGCCATCGCCCGGATCCGCGCCTGAAGCGCGTCGCGATAGTCCTCCAACGTGTTCGACGACCGCCCGGTCATCCGCGTGATGGTCGACACAGTGGCCAAGATATTTTTCACCCGGTGATCCAGTTCGGCCGAGATGACCGCCAACCGTGCCGCCTCCGCTTTGCGGTCGGTGATGTCCATGTTCAGCCCAACCCACGAGGTGATGCGACCAGCGGCATCGCGGATAGGCCGCCCAAGTGCCAGCGTGTGATAGATCTTGCCGTCCTTGCCGATGATATCCAGCTCCCGCTCCCACGGGGTTCCGGTGCGCAGCGTTTCGGTCCATAGCGCCTTGACCTCGTCGCGCATCTCGGGCGCGATGCAGTCGCTCAGGCCTGCGCTCTGTGCCTCTTCCAGCGTCTTGCCGACCAGTTCCAAGAAAGCGGGGCTGACATAGGTCAGATTGCCCTCCGCATCGTTGATCCACACCCCGAACGGTATCGATTCACCCAGCGTGCGATACTGGTCGAAGCGCTCTGCAAGGTCGCGCTCCAACCGCTTGCGATCGCTCACGTCCAGCGCAGCGGAATAGAACCCGGTCACCGCGCCCGCCGCATCCCGTCTCGGCGCATAACTCACCAATACATCGCGTTGCGCGCCGTTCGCGTCCGACCCGATCGACACCTCGAAGGTCTGCTCTTCGCCGCGCAGAGCTTTAGCGATATAAGGGGCAACGACCTCGTAGGCCGCGGGGTTCACCAAGTCCGACACCCGCAACCCCTCGATCTCGTCGGCTGTCCGCCCCCAGAACTCGTAGGCCTTGTTGACGAACTCGTACCGTTGGTCGCTGTCGATAACGGCAAAGAGGATCGGCAGGCTGTCTGCCATGTCGCGCAGTTGCCGGCGCTCTTCCTCGATATTGTCCAGCGCCCGCCCCCGGGCGATCACCAGCCACAAAACGTTCGCCGTCGCCTGTAGGAAGTTGATGTCGTCGGCGTCAAAGCCACAGCGGTCGAGGCTGCATTCATGCACGCCCAGAACACCCCAAGGCGCGTCATGCGGGCCGATCACTACACTTGCGCCGCAAAGGATATGGTGATCCTTCAGCAGTCTCGGCGCGGCAAACCGCTTCTCCTCGTGGAAGTCCGTGACCACCACGGCATTGCGCTGTTCCAGCGTATAGCCTGCCTGGCTTTCGACGCCTGCGCCGACTTTCGATTTCCCAACGGTCGCCTCGGTCCAGCCGACACCGGCCCGCAGGGTCAGTTGCCCGCCGCCAGGATCAAGCTGAAGCACCTTGGTGAACCGTACATCCATATGCTTCGATAATTCACGCACGGCCATGTCCAGAACATCCTGAAGTTCCGCCCCCGAAAGCGCCAGGCGGCCCAGTTCGGCAACCGCCTCCTGCTGCGCCTCGCGACGGCGAGCGGCAGCACGCGCCCTCTGCAGGTTGGTGACATCGGCATAGGAAACCACTACCCCCCCGATCTTGTTGTCCGACGTCCGGTAGGGCCGCAGGCGGCGGATGCGATGCCGGTCGTCGTCGGTGCTGATCTCGGCTTCGATATCGCTCAGATTTTCAAGACAGGTGCGCGCGTCCTCGATCAGCTTCGGATCCTGCACCCGCATCACGATGTCCTCGACCGGGCGGCCGATATCGCCGTCGATGACGCGCATCACCTCCTTCATCGCCGGCGTGAACCGGCGGATCAGCAGGTCGGTATCAAGGAAGATCACCCCGATGTCGATCGAGATCAGCAGGTTGTTGAGGTCGTTGTTGGTCTGCTCCAGCTCCTCGATCTTGTCCTCGAGCTGGCTGTTGACCGTAGACAATTCCTCGTTGAGCGATTGCAGTTCCTCGCGCGAGGTCTCCAGTTCCTCGTTGGTCGACTGCAGCTCCTCGTTCATGCTCATGACCTCTTCGTTCGAGGCCTTCAGCTCTTCGTTCGAGGTCTCCATCTCCTCGATGGTCGATTGCAGGTCTTCGCGCGTTGATTGCAGTTCGTATTCCAGCGTTTGGACCGCATCTCGCTCACCCGGTCCGACCGCTTGCCGAGCCTTGACCCGCGCGTCTGCCTCTGCATCCATATCGCGCAGGTCCGACGCATCTTCGAAGCAGACAAGAAAGTTGGGCTCACCATCGCTGCCGTCGACTTTCTCGGCGAAAATCCGGACATTGATCTGGCCGCCGCCCCGCGGCACGTTCAGCGCGACCGCCTCCGCCTCTTCACCACCCGATCGCATCGTGTTCAGGACCATGCGCAGCTTGCCGCGCAACTCGGGCATTACGATTTCAGGCAGACGGCTGGTCGGCTCGCCATCCGGAAACTGCAGGTAATCGCGCACCCTGCCGTGAAAATAAAGCGCCTCAAGGCTCTTGTTGACGACCACGCAGGGCGGCACGAAGCGCTCTAGCAGTTGCCGTCGCGCGGTTTCGGCAACCGGCGCGAAGGAGCGCGTGCGCGACGGCGGTTTCGGTCCGTCACTCGTTCCGCTCGGCGGAACGGGAAACTTGCCCGGCCGAGCCCGGCTATTGATTGCCTTGCGATAGATCCGGCTACTTTTGTCGACCGCCTTGAACAGGCGACCGGGCCGTTCCGCGTTTTCTGAGTTACCCAGCAGCAGATGCCCGTCCTCGCCCAGCGCAAAGTGGAACATCTCGATCATCCGCTGCTGCACATCAGTTTCGAGATAGATCATCACGTTGCGACAACTGATGATGTCCAACCGCGAAAAGGGCGGGTCCGAGATCACGTTCTGCGTGGCGAAAACCACGTTCTCGCGCAGCCGCTTGCTGACCAGGAACGTGTCTTCATCCTCGACGACGAAATTGCGCCGCAACCGCTCGGGTATGTCGGACAGCGCAGCTGCGGGATACCGCCCGCTCCGGGCGACTTCGATCGCCTTCGAATTAAGATCCGTGGCAAACACCTGAACCGGAAAATCGACGCGACGCCTGTCCAGCCGGTCGAAGATCGTCATGGCAAGCGTATAGGCTTCTTCCCCGCTGGCACACCCGGGCACCCAGGCGCGGATCGGTTCCCTCTTCTTTTTGCCGTCCAGCATCGGCTCGATCACCTTGTCGGCAAGAGCCTCCCATACTTCAGGCTCGCGGAAAAACCGCGTGACGCCGATAAGTAGGTCGTGAAACAGCCGGTGCACTTCCTCGGGTGTATCGGTCAGGTACTGAACGTAATCCGACAACTCCCGGAACTGGCCCAGTCCCATGCGCCGCTGGATGCGCCGTTCCAACGTGCCGCGTTTGTAGTCGCGGAAATCGTATTCGGTCTGCGACCGCAACAGACGAAGAACCTCATTATACCCATCGGGCGCCTGTTGCGACAGCGGCGTTCCGGCGTCTTTGGATTTGCGCAGATAGGGATGCTGGAAAAACTGCTTCAGCCGCTCGGGCATTTCGGCCACCGGCAGGATGAAATCCACAAGGCCGGTGTTGGCGGCGCTGCGCGGCATTCCGTCATGCTCGGCCTCGGCGGCGTCCTGCGCCATCACCATTCCACCCGCCGCCTTGATCTCGCGAAGTCCCAGCGTGCCGTCACTGCCCGTGCCCGACAAAACGATGCCGATCGCCTTTTCCTCCCGCTCCTCGGCCAGCGACCGGAAGAAATAGTCGATCGCCATGCGCATGCCCTTTTCCTCGATCGGCGCATCAAGGCTCAGCTTATGGTCGATCAGGCGTATGAACTTGCCCGGCGGGATAACGTAGACGGTGTTCGGCTCCAGCAGCATGTCATCCTCGGACTGCACCACGGTCATCGAGGTTTGCCGCGTCAGCAGGTCCGCCATCATGCTGGGATGGTTCGGATCCAGATGCTGTATCAGGATATAGGCAGCTCCAGTATCACCCGGCAACGCCTTCAGAAAACGCTTGTAGGCATCAAGCCCTCCGGCGGACGCACCGATACCGACGATTGGGAAATCCCTGTGGTCTGCCATACGCCCTCCTGACAGGCAAAGCCTATCGGAAACCAAGAGCGTTGAACAACGGCTTCTTGGGCTGCCATGTCTTTTGCAGATAGCGCCAAAGCGCCACTTCAGCTTCGTCTCAGTTCGTCGTCTGAACCTCTGCCCCCGACGCAAGATCCAACTCGCGGCGCAGCAGCGCGAAGTTGCGGCGGTGGGATTTGAAGAAAAGGTCAAACGCGTCGCCGATCAGGGGAATGCCACCAATTACCGTGTCGAACCCGGTGTTCAGAGCCATGCGCCCCAGCACGCGCTTGCGCGCCCCCATCCGGTTGCCTTCGACGATGATCCACGCACCGGGTCCAAGGGTGATCAGGTCACCGGCGCCGGGAATTAGCCCCAGTATCGAATCCCACCCCACCGGGATACCCAGCACCGGAACATGGAATTTGGAATCCAGTGTGTTGGCCAGCCGGTCCAGCCGAGCCAGTCGCGCGGTGTGGTCGCTGTCGGTCGTCACGACCTGTCACGCTCTGCACCGACGCTCGCCCGCCGGTGCGCGAGGTGAACGGGTTGAGTTGCACCAAGACGGATCAGGGCCGCCACGACCGAATGCAGCAGAAACATCGGGGAAATCCTTTCGCGAGCTTTAGCCTGCCGTGTACACAGGCTTGCACGAACAACGTGCAGCCCAAGCGCAAGGTTCCGCCCTCCAATGCCACGCGGTCGGTGCGGCTCCAGTCAGAGAGGCGGCCGTTGCAACAGGGTTACCGCGGCAATCAGCATGTCCTCGTTGACGCCCTGAACATCTTGCCGCGTGGGGAAATAGCCTTGTGTGGCGTTCGGGCCCGACCCCTCCAGCGCCAGTCGTCGGATCAAGGCCCGGTATATGGCCCAGGCGATTGCCGTCGAACCCGACCACGACGGAATCCGTAGTGGAATAACGACCAGACAAAGACCTGAATTTGATATTCTTCGGGATATTGGTGGAGCCTAGCGGGATCGAACCGCTGACCTCCTGCATGCCATGCAGGCGCTCTCCCAGCTGAGCTAAGGCCCCGAACCGATGGCCCGTCGCCGGGCCGCCATTTGCCGCCTTCTAGGTAAAGCGGCAGGCGGGATCAAGTGGAAAATCCCGCCCTCTCACAACTTGGTTCAGCTTTCGTCGTCGTCCGATGCAACGTCCGCGATTTCGTCAAGCGAGACGTTATCGTCATCGTCATCGTCTTCCAGAACATCATCGCCCAAATCGACATCGACGTCATCATCATCTTCGATGACTTCCTCGTCGACTTCGTTGCCCTTCATCTTCTTGGTCTCGGCATCTTCCGCGTCTGCGGTGATCGACCGGCTCTTGCCGGAATGCAGCTCGACAACCTCGCCCGTGTAGGGGCTGACGATCGGGTCTTTGTTCAGGTCGTAAAACCGTTTGCCCGTCGTCGGGCAGACGCGCTTCACACCCCATTCTTCCTTGGGCATCCTTATCCCTTTCGGTGTCTGTGGACTTGCAGGCGTTCGACGTCCCCTGCCATAAGACGTATCAGGTGTCAAAGGCATAAAGCGCGGCGCGACGCTGCAAGAGGTGAGCGGCATATGGGGCATTACGTTCTGCCCGGCAACCCCCCGGTCGAAGTGACCCTGCGCCGCTCGGCGCGGGCGCGGCGGATTTCGCTTAGGGTATCGGGCGTTGACGGGCGCGTGACGCTGACCATGCCCCCCGGCGTGGCCGAGCGCACGGCGCTGG
The DNA here is from genome assembly GCF_009363715.1 of Roseovarius sp. THAF9. Lineage (NCBI taxonomy): Bacteria > Pseudomonadati > Pseudomonadota > Alphaproteobacteria > Rhodobacterales > Roseobacteraceae > Roseovarius > Roseovarius sp. THAF9. The sequence continues at coordinate 128,270 of NZ_CP045404.1, read as the reverse complement.
ACTTCGCCAATGAAAAGGCCGCGTGGCTGCGGGCGCAACTTTCGCGTCAGCCCGATCTGACCGAGGTACGAATCGGCTCGGACCTGCCCGTCGAGGGCCGCCTGCGCCGTCTCTTGCCCGGTTCGGGCCGGCGGATCGAGCTAGCGGACGACACGCTTACCGTGCCCGGCCCGCACGAAACCGCGCCCCGGCGGATCCAGGCTTGGCTGAAAACCCGCGCCCGCGATCACCTCGCCGCAGCCTCGGATCATTACGCGCGTGCGGTTGGCCGCGAATATGCCCGCCTTACCCTGCGCGACACGCGCTCGCGCTGGGGGTCGTGCACCCATGATGCCGGGTTGATGTATTCCTGGCGTCTCATCCTCGCGCCACGCGACGTTCTCGACTACGTCGCCGCGCACGAGGTCGCGCATCTCGTTGAACTGAATCACTCGCGCGCCTTCTGGGGCATCGTCGACCGGATCTGCCCCGGCTATGACACGCCGCGTCGATGGCTGCGAGAAAACGGCGCGGAACTTCACCGGTATCGCTTCGACTGACGCAACAGGATTGACCAAGCGTCAATCTGTGATCACAAATGCGCCATGAACTTTCCGCCGCGTTCCGAGTCCGGGCTTGCCCCCGCCACCGGCGCCGCCCCGACCGGGTCGGCCCATGACCGCGTCTATCGCGGGTTGCGCAGCCGCATCATGCATGGCGAGCTGCGCCCCGGACAGGCCCTGACCCTGCGCGGGGTCGGCGCGGAATACAACGTGTCCATGACCCCGGCGCGCGAGGCCGTGCGCCGCCTGTCCGCCGAAGGCGCCCTGACGGTCAGCAGTTCCGGCCGCCTCGCCGCACCCGAGCTTGGCAACGAACGGATCGAGGAACTGGCCGCCCTGCGCGCCCTTATCGAGGTCGAACTGGCCAGCCGCGCCCTGCCGCGCGCCCACATGGCCCTGATCGACCGGCTGCAATCCATCAACACGCGGATCACCGATCACATCGCCCACCAAGACGCGGTCGGCTACATCCGCTCGAACCTCGAATTCCACCGCACTCTCTACCTGCGCGCTCAGGCGCCCGCGATGCTGGCCATGGCCGAAACCGTCTGGCTGCAACTCGGCCCCACCATGCGCGCGCTATACGGCAAGCTGCAGCAGAAAGAGCCGCCACGCTATCACCGCCTCATCATCTCGGCGCTCAAGGCCGGGGACGAGCCGGGTCTGCGCCTTGCCGTGCGCTCTGACGTGACACAAGGGCTGAAGATGCTGCTGGCCTGACGCCGCCTCTGGATGCCCGTGCCAAGCGGCCTATCTCCGCCGCATGGCTGAAAAAAACCGCAACAAGCAAGAGATCTACGACAATGCCGCCGCGCAATGGTGGTCGGACGATCTGCGTTGGGTGCGCACGCTGAAAAACCTCGTGCCCGCCCGCCTGAAATTCTTCGACCGGCACATCGACTGGGCAGGCAAAACTGTGCTCGACCTCGGATGTGCCGGCGGCTTCATGGCCGAGGCGATCGCCGAGCGCGGCGCGCAGGTCACCGGCATCGACCCCGCAAAAGAGGCCATCACCGCGGCCCGGTCCCATGCCGCGCAATCCGGCCACGACATCCGTTACGACACCGGCGTGGGCGAGGCGCTTCCCTACGACGAAGCCAAGTTCGATGCAGTTGTCTGCGTCGACGTCCTGGAGCACGTTTCGGATCTGCAAAAGGTCCTGCAAGAGGTCGCCCGCGTCCTGAAACCCGGCGGACTGTTCCTCTACGACACGATCAACCGCAATGTGGTCGCCCGACTGGCTACAATCACCGTGGCCGAAGATATCCTTGGTCTGCTGCCCAAGGGCACCCACGACCCCGCGATGTTCATCAAGCCAGCCGAACTGACGGACGGGTTGCAGGATGCCGGGCTGACCCCGGGCAAAATGGCGGGACTTGGCCCGACCGGTCTGACCCGACGGATGGATTTCACCTTCGGCGTGCTGCCGTTCAAGCAAGTGATCTATATCGGCACCGCCCGAAAACCGGAGACCACGACATGACCATAATCGCCCTGCTTCTGACCGCGCTTCTCTTCGGCGGCATGGCGCTCTATTCCTTCGGCTTCGCGGCCTTCGTGCTGCGCGCCCTGCCGGAAGAAACAGCGCGCGCCCTGATCCGCCGCGCCTTTCCACATTTCTACCTGTTCGTGCTGGGCACGTCCGGCCTCGCCGCCGTCTGTGCCGCCTTCGCCGACCTGCTGTCCATGGCGATACTCGCCGTGATCGCGCTCACCACGCTTTACGCGCGGCAATCTCTGATGCCGAAGATCAACGCCGCCACCGATGCCGGTCACTCCAAACGGTTCAAGCTGCTGCACCTTGGCTCGGTGATGATCACTCTGGCCCATATCGCGGGCGCGGCATGGGCCCTCATCCGGCTCGGCGTAATCCTCTAAGCCGCCAGACCGGCAGATCCCATCTTGAGGAACTTCTCGCGCCGGTCGCGCACCAACTCCTCGCGCGACAGATCCGTCAAACCGTCCAGCATCGCCCTGATCGCATCGCCCACTGACGCCATCGCGCCCGTCGGATCGCGATGCGCGCCGCCCTTGGGCTCGTCGATCACGCGGTCGATCACGCCCAGCTTGATCAGGTCCTGCGCGGTCAGCCGCAGCGCCTCGGCAGCCTCGCGCATCTTCTCGGAATCCTTCCACAGGATGCTGGCACAGCCCTCGGGGCTGATCACCGAATAGACGGAATGCTCCAGCATCGCCACGCGGTTGGCCGAGGCGAACGCCACAGCACCGCCCGATCCGCCCTCGCCGATGATCACGCTGATCAACGGCACACCGGCCTTCAGGCACATCTCGGTCGATCGGGCAATCGCCTCGCTCTGCCCGCGCTCCTCGGCGCCTTTGCCGGGATAGGCGCCGGGCGTGTCGACCAGCGTGATGACCGGCAGGTTAAACCGGTCCGCCATATCCATCAGCCGGATCGCCTTGCGATAGCCCTCGGGCCGCGCCATGCCGAAATTCCGCTCGATGCGGGACTTGGTGTCGTTGCCCTTCTCATGCCCGATCACAACCACCGGCGTGTCGCCGAACCGCGCAAGCCCGCCCATCACAGCCTGATCATCGGCAAAGTTCCGGTCGCCCGCCAGCGGGGTGTATTCCTCGAACAGCGTCTCGATGTAATCCTTGCAATGGGGCCGGTTCGGATGCCGCGCCACTTGGCATTTCCGCCACGGCGTCAGGTCCTTGTAAAGGTCGCTCAGCATGGCAGCGGCTTTCTTGTCCAGCGCGCCGGCCTCGTCCTCGACATCCATCCCCTCGGTCGTCCGCGCCATCGCACGCAGCTCTTCGGCCTTGCCTTCGATTTCCGCCAGGGACTTTTCAAAGTCGAGGTAATTGGTCATGCCCATGCTCCTTTTTCGCCTACGGGATATATGGAAAAAACCGGAGGGTTCAACAGACTTCGCATCATGCGGGTATTGCGCGAATCTCATATTCGGGATTATATTCCTAATATGGAATCACCGCTTACCACCCCAACCACGCTGGCCCGACACATCCGCGACCTGCGCCAGTCGCGCAACCTGACACTGGCCGATCTGGCGAAGGCCAGTTCCGTCAGCCGAGCGAGCCTCTCGCGGATTGAAAATGGCGAGGTCAGTCCCACGGCCGACACGCTTGCCAAGCTCTCGACCGCCCTGCGCGTGCCGATCTCGCAATTGATCTCGCCCTTGGAAAGCCGGTACCAGGCCTTCGTGCCCCGCGCGGCCCAGCCCCTCTATCACGACGACACCCACGGCTTTCACCGCCGCAACGTCTCGCCGCCTAGCACTGATCTGCAAATCGAGCTGGTCGAGGCAACGCTCGAACCGGAGGCGACGATCTCCTACGATCATCCCAGCGTGCCGGGCCACGAGCATCATTTCGTGCTGCTGGACGGTGCGTTGCACATCACCGTCGACAGCCAGACCCACAGCCTTTGCCCCGGCGACTGCCTGCGCTACCGCTTGAACGGCGTGTCGGAGTTCCGCGCCGGGCCGGACGGCGCCCGCTACCTGCTGGCGCTCGCATGACCGCGCCGCGTATCACCGCGCTGACCGGCCCCGAGCTGGATCAGAACCTCGACGGCCTCGCTCGCCTTCTGATCGACACCGTGGCCGATGGCGCGGCGGTCAGCTTCCTGCATCCGCTTGCGCCCGACAGCGCCCGCGCTTTCTGGCAGGAAGACGTCTTTCCGCACGTGACGGCCAATGCCCGCAGCCTGTTCGCCGCCTTCCTGAACGACACGCTTGCCGGCACGGTGCAGCTGATCACGGCCATGCCAAGAAACCAGCCGCACCGGGCCGAGATCGCCAAGATGATGGTGCACCCAACCGCCCGCCGCCGTGGTCTTGGGCGCGCACTGCTCTCCGCCGCGCTGGACCACGCCAATGCCTTGGGCAAGACCAACGTCACCCTCGACACCCGCAGTGGCGACGTCTCGCAATCGCTATACGCCTCGGTAGGGTTCGAAATGGCGGGCATCATCCCCGATTTCGCGCTCGATCCCGACGGATGTACGCTCCATTCCACCACCTACATGTACAAACGGCTTTAGCCGCGCGCGACGTCCAGCACCGCTCGCAGCGCCAGTTCCGGGCAACTCAGAACCGGCACGTTCAGGTCCTTCAGCCGCGCCGCCGCGCCATCCATCGAAGCTTGCGCCAGCACTACCACCGCCACATCCCCCTGCGCCTCGACCGCCTGCCGCACCTCGCCAGCGATCACGGCATCAAAGGCATCCGCCTCGCCTGCCTCGAACAACGGCCAGTATTGCGGCATCGGCAGGGGATAGACCTTCTGTGGGGTGCCGTCCTCGGCCAGCGCACGTTCCAGCAGCGCAAGGCTGGGCGCACAGGTACTCTCTAGGCAGAACGCCATCAGAACCGGACCCTGGGCTTGCGCCGCCGCCCGCATCATCGGCCAGTCCACGCGCATCGCGCCCGACACTTCAGCCACCGGCCCCAGCGTCGTGCAGGTACACAGCACCGGCCCCGGCGCACGGGCGATCACGCCCGCGATCTCTTCTTCCAGTGCGGCGTCAATCCCGTCCTGCGCCCGCTGCAACCACCGGCGCCGCGCCACGTGCTTCAGTATCAGGTCAGGGGCGATCCTGTCGCGGATACGGTCGAACCGCTGCCGGTGCACTTCGGCGGTATGAAGAAGCGTGATCGTCATGCAAGATCTCATCGCAGCATCGACGTTACCGCGCAAGGCCGCCCTGTTCGTCGCCGGGCCATAGCACGGGGATCAGCGTCGCCACCAGCAGCACAGCCATGAAAATGTTGAACTTCCGCAGCGTGCCCGGGTCTTTCAAAAAGCGCTGAACCTGCTGTCCCAGTACGGTCCAGCTAATGGTGCTGATCACCGACACCGCGACATAGACCCCGGCGACCCACAGAACGGCCGGAAAATCCCGGCTGGTCGCATACAGCGTGATCGCGGACAATGCCATGCTCCATGCCTTGGGGTTCACCCATTGGAACGCCGCCGATTGCACGAAGGTCAGCGGTTTCCCTTCGGTCTTCGCGTCCTTCGGTGGCGCCGCATTGGCGATCTTCCACGCCAGATACAACAGGTAAATCACGCTCAACACTTTCAGGATCAGGTAGCTGGGCCGCCAAAGATCAAACAACTGCATTACGCCCAGCCCCACCAGCAGCACCATGCAGGGAAACCCCAGCGTGATCCCCAGCATATGCGGCACCGTCCGGCTAAAGCCGAAATTGGCGCCAGAGGCCATCAGCATCAGGTTGTTCGGCCCCGGCGTGATCACTGTCACCAAGGCAAAACCGGCAAGGGCGGAAAAAAGATCGAGCGTCATTAGTGCAATATTACGGCATCAAATACGCATCTTAATTGCAATATTTTGCGTTGTTGGGCGTTTTATGCAATCCATATACACCATGGATCATATAGCCGACAAAATATTGCACGAACTTCAGCGCGACGGCCGGATCAGCAACCTCGATCTCGCCGAACGAGTCGGCCTGTCCCCCTCCGCCTGCCTGCGCCGGGTGCAGGATCTCGAACGCCGCGGCATCATCACCGGCTTCCGCGCCGTGCTCGACCGCTCCAAGCTGGGCGTGGGCTTCATCGCCTATGCCACGGTCGGCCTGAACTCCCACACCAAGGACAGCCAGGTCGCCTTCGAACGCGCCATGGCCGCAGCAACCGAGGTGGTCGAGTGTCACAACATCACCGGCTCGGTCGAATACCTGCTTCGGATCGAGGTGGCCGACCTGCCCGCCTACAAGGCGTTTCACACCGATGTCGTCGGCACGCTGCCGCAGGTCAACGCGATCACCTCCTTCGTGGTGATGGGCTCGCCCAAGGATATGCGCGCCTAGCCATCCTGCCGGGTCACCCGCCGAATTGCCAGCAGGGTCAGGGACGGACCCGCGACCTCGAACACCACGGCGCTGGCGATGGTCAGCGCCATGATCGTGCCCGTCCAATCCGGCAGCGCCTCGCCCGCGACCAGCGCGATGCCGACGGCGACGCCCGCCTGCGGCAAGAGCGCCGGCCCGTACCACCGACGCTCTGCCGCGCTGGCCCCGGCGAGCCAGCCTCCGGCGAAGCCGCCCACGATCCGCGCCAGTATCCGCAAGCCAAGGTAAAGCACCCCGGCCCAGCCAAGCCCCAAAAGCGCGTCCACCTCCAGCGTCGCCCCGGCCAGCAGGAAGAACAGGATCATGAAGGGCCACTGAACATGCTCGATCTCGTGAAAGGCGCGCTCGTGGTGCTGCGCGAAGTTCACCACCACCGCGCCGGCCGTCATCCCCGCGATCAGGAACGACACTTCGAGCCACAGCGCCAGCCCAGCGGTCAGGAACACGATCCCGATCGCCTCGGCCTGCTGCGGCTCTCCCGGGGTCAGCCGTCCGGTCAACAGCGCCGCGGGCACGCCCAGCGCCACACCCAGGGCGACACCGCCCAGAATATCATGCGCCGCGCCGCCCATGATCTCGGCCAGCCCGCTGGACTGGCTGACCACCGCAAGCACGAGACTGAACAGGATCAGGCCCCAGACGTCGTCGATGGCCACGATGCCCTTCAACGTGTCGGTGAACGCGCTCTTCACCCCCGTCTGCCGTATCACATCCGTCATGGCCGCCGGGTCCGTCGCCGTGGCAATCGCACCCAGCACCAGCGCCAACTGCCAGTCCAGGCCGATCAGGACCAACCCTGCCACGACGACACCCGCCGTGCCCAGCGCGATCACCAGGGACAGGATCAGAATGGCCCGCCCGCGCCGCGCCAGTATCTCGCGGGTCAACGTCCCCCCCAATAGAAAGGCGACCATGGTCAGCGCGACAATGGACAGGACCTCGAACCACGCGATCAGGTCGCCGGGGATCAGGTCCAGCCCGGCCTGCCCGGCGCCCAGGCCCAGCAGCAGCAGCATCGTCACCCGTGGCAGGCGCGTGAAACGTCCCACCTGGTCCGCCACCAGCCCGGCCAGGAACAGGACCCCGAGGGCCATCAAAAGCTCGGCGATTTCCATGGTGTCACCTTGCACAGTCGCGCGTGCATTCTTCCTTGATCCGCATCAACACGCCACAACGAAAAACGCCCGACACGAGGACCGGGCGTTTCGCGATTCTCGTAGCCGTCAGACGCGCCCTTTCCAAGGCACCAGCCATTTCTCCAGCATCCGGATGCCCACGTCGATCAGGAAACCGATGATCCCGATCAGGATGATCCCGACGATCACGATATCGGTCAGCTGGAATTTCGACGCGACCATGATCATCATGCCAAGGCCCCGCTCGGCGGCCACCAGTTCGGCGGCCACGACGGTGCCCCAGCAGACACCCATGGCCACCCGCGCACCGGTGAAAATCTCCGGCAGACTGTTGGGAATGATCACCTTGGTGAGCACTTGGAACTTGCTGGCCCCCAGCGAATAGGCCGCGTGCACCTTGGAAATCGCCACGCCCGACACCCCGGCGCGGGCCGCAATCGCCATGATCCACAGCGCCGCGAGGAACAGCAGGATGACCTTGGACTGCTCGCCGATACCGAACCAGATGATCATCAGCGGAATCAGCGCCAGCGGCGGCACCGGTCGCATGAACTCCACGATCGGGTCGAACCAGCCACGGGCCCAGTTGGTCAGGCCCATTGCATAGCCCAGCGGTATCCCCACCAGCGCCCCAAAGAAAAAGCCCAGCAAGACCCGTTGCAGCGAAATCCACGTATGCTGCCACAGGGTATAATTGCGATACCCCTCTTCGTTCAATTCGAAGAACCGCTCGACCGTCACCTCGGGGGCGGGCAGGTACAGTCGCTGCATCCGGTTGCCGGTCGAAGGCGAGAATGTCGGCGTGCCCTTGTCGGTCAACCCAAGCTCGCCTTCCGGCAGCTTGAGTGTCTCGCCCGCCTGCAACTCGGTCCCGTTGAGCGCGGTGATGACGGCGTCCTCGCTCCGGCCTTGCTCATCGTTGCCGAAAACGTTGATCACCTTGTAGCCGTAGCGCGGCACCACAAAACTGTCGTTCTTGGCAAACCCCTCGCCCGGCTCCACCTCGGGCGCCGCCGGGATGCGGCCCGGATTGCCCTCTGCGTCAACGGTCTGACTGATATCCTCGCGATAGACGATCGCCGTCACCTCCGCATCGTCCGACCGCCCGTCGGGCAGTGTCGAAGTATAGGTGAACGTCACCTCGCCCAGATACGGCGAGGACGCCTGCGGCAATGGCAGGGTCGAATTGGTAAAGGCCACCCACAGCAGGAATATCGTGATCACCGACAGCACGCTGGCCGCCCGATTGGGGCGCACGGCGCTTTCGTCGCCGAAGGTCACGGTTTTCAGCGCGGTATAGTCGATCCGTGCAAAGAATGCCCGGTAGAGCGCCGAAACCGCAAGATAGGCAATGAAGAACGCGCCCACATAGAGCGCAAGAACGATGAACCCGGTCATGCGCTTTCCTCCACCCGACCCATGATCTCTTCTTCCATGTTCCAGATCATTTCGAGGATTTCCTCACGCCGCTGACTGAACTCGGGATGTTTCTTCACCTCGCGCAGGTCCTTGCCCACGCCCAGATCGGCAAAAGGCAGTCGGTATTCCTTGTGAATCCGCCCCGGTCGCGGCGCCATCACCAGCAGCCGCTCGCCCAACAGCAGCGCCTCTTCGACCGAGTGAGTGATCAGGATGATCGTCTTGCCCGTCTCCTTCCAGAGCTTCAGCACAAGACCCTGCATTTTTTCGCGGGTCAGAGCATCGAGTGCCCCCAAGGGTTCGTCCATCAGGATCACGTCGGGATCGTTGGCCAGGCAGCGGGCAAGCGCCACGCGCTGCTGCATCCCGCCGGACAACTCATAAATGGCCTTCTCCTTGAAATCTTTCAGGCCCACCACCTCCAGCAGATGATCGACCGTCGGCGTGTATTGCGACTTGCTCTCGCCCTTCATCCGGGGGCCGAAGCTTACGTTATCGCGCACGCTCATCCATTCGAACAGCGCGCCCTGCTGAAACACCATGCCACGCTCGGCATCCGGGCCGGTGACCTTATGATCGTTCAGCACGATCTGCCCTTCGGTAGGCGCCAGAAACCCCGCGACGATGTTCAAAAGCGTTGTCTTGCCACAGCCCGACGGCCCCAGCACGCTCATCAACTCGCCGCTCTGCAACTCCAGCGAGACGTCTTTCAGCGCCTGCACATGGCCGCCGTTCGGCAGATCGAAGCGCATGGAAAGATTGTCGATTTTCAAAGTCGACATTCCTGCCCCCTTCCGTTTTCGGATTATTGGTGTTGGTGCGGTCCCGCGGGCCGGGCGTGCGGCCCGCGGGTGTCTTGTGCAAAAGCTTACTGAACGGCGGCTTCGAGCGGTCCGGTGTTCACATTCGTTTCGTAAGAGGCTTTCGCCGCGTCGATCGAACCGGCTTCCACGAAGACATCCGCGACGCCTTTCATGAATTCCTGTGCGCCGCCGCCCAGCCATTTCTCGGTCAGCTGCTCATCCGCCGGCGGGAACACGAAGGTCTCGATGGTGGCCATGGTGTCTTCCTCGGACATGCCCGCGTCTTCGGCGATCACCGGCAGCATCTTGTCGTGGTTGGCCTCGTCCGCCCACATGGCGTTGGCCTCCGCCGTCACCTTGAGGAAGCTCGACACCACGTCCGGGTTCTCGGCGATGAACGACGCCGGGCCCGAGGTCACGTCGAACACAAGGATGCCCAGCTCTTCCTTCTCGGCGCCGGTCAGCAGGACGTTGCCGCTTTCCTTCATGCGGCGCAGCGCACCGCCCCAGCCACAGGCCATGTCGACGGCGCCTTGCGCCAGCGCGGCCTGCCCTTCGGCGGGGGCCATGTCCACGACCGTCAGGCTGTCCAGCGACACGCCGAAATGGTCCATCTGCTTCAGAAAACCGTAATGCGCCGCGGTGCCCAGCGGCACGGCGACCTTCTTGCCGGCCAGTTCGCCCGCGCTGTCCTTGTCGATTTCCAGCGCCGCCGACACGACGCAGTTGTCGTTGTCCGAATAGGACACGGCCACGTCGACGATCTGCAAATCCTGGCCCGCGCTGGTGGCCACCACGAAGGGTGGCACGCCCTGGCTCACGCTCAGTTGAACGTCGCCCGACGCCATCGCGGCGCTCATCGCGGTGCCGGTGTCGAAGCTGACCCAGTTCACGGTCATGCCCATCGCTTCGTCATACATGCCTTCGGCCTTGGCATACTGGAACGGCATCGGCCATTCGAGGAAATAGCCGACCGTGATTTCCTGCGCCGAAGCAGATGCCCCGGCCAGAAGGGCCGCGCCGGTGGTCGCCGCCAAAAGTTTTGACTTGAGTGTCATGTGTTCTTGTCTCCCTGGAGTTTCGTTTCTTTTATGTCGCGCCATCCTTGCCGAGGTGCTCGCTGCACGGCGGTAACCATATCGCCAAGCTGCCCCCGATGGCAGATGCGGCCTCATCCGAGCCGAATTTACGATTCCGATCAATGATTTTGTCTGACAAACAGGGCTTCTTCTACCTTTCCGAACCGAAGTTTCGGAAAAACCGTCTCAGAAATCAGCAAAATAGCACCAAATCACCGGATTACCGGGGGCAAACCGGCCCTTGCTGGACTTAAACAATGAACCCACCTGGCCCTATCGACAGAATTGGATTCGAGGCTGATTATACGCCAATCGCACCGCTGTGCACTTCTGCGCCCCCGGCCGCCGCGCCGGGCTTGACCTGATGGAGTTTCCGATGGATGGCAACCTGCTGAACGATATCGAAAAAGTCGTGGACGCCGACCGCGCCCATGTCTGGCACCACCTGATTCAACACCAGCCGTTCCAGACCGGCGCGCCCAAGATTATCGTCGAAGGCAAGGGCATGCGTGTCTGGGATCAGCACGGCAAGGAACATATCGACGCCGTTTCCGGCGGGGTCTGGACCGTCAACGTCGGTTATGGCCGCGAGCGCATTGCCAACGCAATCCGCGACCAGCTGATCAAGTTGCCCTATTTCGCGGGCTCCGCCGGCTCGATCCCCGGCGCGATTTTCTCGGAAAAGCTGATTTCCAAGATGCCGGGCATGAGCCGGGTCTATTTCACCAATTCCGGTTCCGAGGCGAACGAGAAAGCCTTCAAGATGGTCCGCCAGATCGCGCACAAGCGCTATGGCGGCAAGAAGTACAAGATCCTCTACCGCGAGCGCGACTATCACGGCTCAACCATCGGCACGATGTCGGCGGGTGGCCAGGACGAGCGCAACGCGCAATACGGTCCGTTCGCGCCCGGCTTCGTGCGCGTGCCGCACTGCCTTGAATACCGCGCCCAGTGGGATTTGACGGGCGAGGACTACGGCATCGCCGCAGCTAACGCGATCGAAGAAGTGATCCTTGCCGAAGGCCCGGAAACCGTCGGCGCTCTTTGTCTTGAACCCGTCACCGCCGGCGGCGGCGTCATCACCCCGCCCGAAGGCTACTGGCCCCGCGTGCAGGAGATCTGCCGCAAATACAACATCCTGCTGCATATCGACGAGGTCGTCTGCGGCGTGGGCCGCACCGGCACCCATTGGTTCGGCTACCAGCATTACGGGGTCGAGCCCGATTTCGTGACCATGGCCAAGGGCGTCGCCTCGGGCTATGCCGCCATCGCCTGCTGCGTGACCAACGAAAAAGTCTTCGACATGTTCAAGGACGACATCGAGGACCCGCTCAACTATTTCCGCGACATCTCGACCTTCGGCGGCTGCACCGCCGGCCCCGCAGCGGCGCTGGAAAACGTCGCCATCATCGAAGAAGAAGGCCTTCTGGAAAACACCACGAAGATGGGCGACTACATGATGGACCAGCTGAACGCGCTGGCTGACAAGCACGCCGTCATCGGCCAGGTCCGTGGCAAGGGCCTCTTCCTCGGGGCCGAGCTTGTCTCGGACCGCGCCAGCAAAGAGCCGGTGCCCGAGAAACAGGCGCAGGCCGTCGTCGCGGACTGCATGGCGCAGGGCACGATCATCGGCGTGACCAACCGCTCGATCCCGGGCTTCAACAACACGCTGTGCTTCTCGCCCGCGCTCATTTCGACCAAGGACGACATCGACCAGATCGTCGCCTCGGTCGACGAGGCCCTGGGCCGCGTCTTCGGCTGAAGACAGCGCGTGCAACGCAAACACCCCGCCGGGTCTTCCGGCGGGGCGTTTCGATTCAGGGCCAGATTATTCTGCGAATAATCTTCGCCAGCGTCAGGCCGCGTTCGGCAGGATGACGATTTCCACCCGCCGGTTCTGCGCCTTGCCGTCCTCGGTCAGGTTCGACGCCACCGGCGCATCTTCGCCCCGGCCAAACGCGTCGATCCGGCTAAAGGCCACCCCACCGTTCATCAGCACGTCCGCCACGGCATTCGCGCGCCGCTCGGACAGGTCCTGGTTATGTTCGGCACCGCCGGAATTGTCCGTATGGCCAACGATCTGCACCCGGCTGTCGGGGTAATTCTGCAGGTTCTGCGCCACCGCAGACAGATCGCTGCGCAGGCCCGGACGCACCGCTGCGCTGTCCACATCAAACAGGATATCCTGCGGCAGCGTCACGATCAGGCGGTCGCCGGTGTTTTGGATATCGACATTGTCATTGCCGATATTGTTGCGCAGCTCTGCTTCCTGTCGGTCCAGCATGGTGCCGGCCACGGCACCGCCCGCCGCGCCGACTGCGCCGCCGATCAGCGCGCCCTTGACCTTCTTGTCGGCCACGAGCGCCCCCGCGCCCGCACCCAGCAGCCCGCCCAGCAATGCGCCTTGCTTGGCCTTCTGGTTCCGGTCGACAGCGGTGTCGTCGAGGTAGGCCGGGCTGGTACAGGCCGTGGCCCCCAACATCGACAGACCTGCAATCATAGTGACGGTTTTGTGTGAAATGCTCATCCTGATGCCTCATGTTCAAAACGCCCGTTAGCCGGGTCTCATCGCGATTCTAAGCAATTTTCGGCCAAGGCCCAAGCATATTCTGCGGGGAATTCGGCGAGGATCCGCCCAGAACGGCTCTTCCCCGCGCCGCGAAGCCGGCCGGAAATGCGCATTTCCGGTCCATTTTCTGCGCAGAAAATGGGCTCAACCGGCCTCGACCCGCGCACTTTCCCACGCCAGGATCGCCCGTTTGACCGGCAATCCCCAGTGATAGCCGCCCAGACCGCCCGATTTGCGCAGCGCTCTGTGGCACGGGATTAGGAAACTGACCGGGTTACGCCCCACCGCCGTGCCAACGGCCCGTACGGCCCGCGGATTGCCGATGGATTGCGCGATTTCCGAATAGGTTGTCACATGGCCCGACGGGATCTGCATCAGCGCCTCCCACACCTTGATCTGAAAGGGTGCACCGATCATGTAAAGCGGCACTTTTTCACCCGCTTGGTCGCCTGCGCCGAAGGCTTGCAACACCCACGGACGCAGCATCATCGGATCTTCCACGAATTCCGCGTTGGGCCAACGTGAGATCATGTCCGCCATCGCCGCCTCTTCGCCGGTTTCGCTGGCGAACCCGATCCCGCATATGCCCTTCTCCGTACCCATGACCAATGCCAAACCAAACGGGCTGTCGAACCATCCCCAGAAGATCTTCAATCCGTCGCCCCGCCGCGCGAACTCGCCGGGGCTCATCGCCTCCCAGCGCAGAAAAAGATCGTGCAGCCGCCCCGTCCCGGACAGACCCAACTCATGGGCGGTGTCCAGCGTGGTGAATCGCTCGGCCAGAAGGTCCTTGGCCTGCCCCAGCGCAAGGTATTGCTGATACCGCTTCGGGCTGACACCGACCCATTGGGTAAAGAGCCGCTGGAAATGCGCGGGGCTCATGTTCATGTCCTCCGCGAGATCCGAAAGGCGCACCCCGGGACCGCCCGCATCGATCAGGTCGATCGCCCGGCGCATGACGTTGAAATGATACCCGTCCCTGATTTCGGTGTTGATCTCGGCGGTCATGACAGCTCTCCATTCGATACGTAGAATGTACGTGCACTCTTGCATCGCCGCGACCCGAATGTTGCGCATCCGTACCAAAGCGGGCACAAGGACAGCCATGGCCAAACAACTCGACTACAAAACGATCCGCGAGATATTCACCCGGTTCCAGTCCGCCTCCGCCGAACCCAAGGGTGAACTCGACCACGTGAACGCCTACACGCTTCTCGTCGCCGTCGCCCTTTCGGCGCAGGCAACCGATGCCGGCGTAAACCGCGCCACGCGCGAACTGTTCAAGATCGCCGACACCCCGGAAAAGATGCTGGACCTCGGCGAGGAAGAGCTGATCGAGCATATCAAGACGATCGGCCTTTACCGCAACAAGGCCAAGAACGTGATGAAGCTGTCGCGCATCCTGATCGACAAGTACGACGGGCAGGTGCCGAATTCACGCGCCGCGCTGCAATCTTTACCGGGCGTGGGCCGCAAGACCGCCAACGTTGTGCTGAACATGTGGTGGAGCTATCCCGCACAGGCGGTGGACACGCACATCTTCCGGGTCGGCAACCGCACCGGCATCGCGCCGGGCAAGGATGTCGACGCCGTCGAACGCGCCATTGAAGACAACGTGCCGGTGGATTTCCAGCAGCACGCCCACCACTGGCTCATTCTGCACGGACGCTACCATTGCAAGGCCCGCGCCCCGATGTGCCAGACCTGTATCATCCGTGACCTGTGCCAATTCGAGGAAAAAAGACTTTGACCAAATACCAAGCAGTGGGGATCGGCAACGCCGTCGTCGACGTGATCTCGCAAACGGATGACGGGTTCCTGTCCCGCATGGGCATCGAAAAAGGCATCATGCAACTGATCGAACAGGATCGGGCCGAACATCTTTACGACAACATGCAGAACCGCACCCAGATGGCCGGCGGCTCGGTCGCCAACACCATCGCCGGGCTGGGCGCGCTGGGCCTCGGCACCGCTTTCATCGGACGGGTCTCGGACGACGCGCTGGGCCATGATTACGCCCGCGAGATGGCAGATGTCGGCGTCGATTTCGTCAACGCGCCCGCAAGCGACGGCGAATTGCCCACGTCCCGCTCGATGATCTTCGTCTCACCCGACGGCGAACGGTCGATGAACACCTACCTCGGCATTTCCACCGAACTCGGCCCCGACGACGTCGACGAGACCGTCGCGGGCGGGGCCGGTCTGCTTTTTCTCGAGGGCTATCTCTTTGACAAGGACAAGGGCAAGGCCGCGTTCCTCGCCGCCGCCCGCGCCTGCCGCGAGGCGGGTGGCATGGCCGGCATCACCCTCTCGGACCCGTTCTGCGTCGACCGGCACCGCGCCGATTTCCGCAAGCTGGTGACCGAGCTCGACTATGTCATTGGCAACGAACACGAGTGGTGCGCGCTTTACGAAACCGAAGACCTCGGCGCCGCGCTGGAACAAGCCGCCGCCGAAAGCGGCCTGATCGTCTGCACCCGCTCGGGCCATGACGTGGTCATCGTGCGCGGAGAAGAGACCGTGACCGCCCCCGTAGAAGAGATCACACCCGTTGACACCACCGGCGCCGGCGACCAGTTCGCGGCGGGCTTTCTCTACGGGCTGGCCACCGGCGCGTCGCTTCAGGTCGCGGGCCGAATGGGCTGTATCGCCGCCGCCGAGGTCATCACCCATTATGGTGCCCGACCCGACACCGACGTCAGGACGCTTTTCAAGGCAGAAGGGCTGATCTGACCCGCGCCATTTTCTTTGACGGAAACCGTATCGGAAAACGGAGTTTTCCTTGTCGGTACCGACGGACGGCACAATCGCCAGACGGTCGTACAAAAGGCCCGCGGCGGGCAATTCGAGTATTTGAAGCAAGAAAAAGCCATGGATGCGCGTCCGGGCCGGGCGTCGGTCGGCACTGCGCCGATGCAGACCCGAAGCCCGAACGCGGCTTTTCCTTGCACGATCATCGGCTCTCCAGCCTGTACCGCAACCCTATCTTGACCAGGCTTGGTTAAGAAAACGTTTGCCCGCTTTTTCTTGCCCTAAATACTCAAATCACCACGCTCGCCATCTCGTCGATGGCCGGGCGCAAGCGTCACGCCCGCCAAGCGCCCGAGGAGGAGGCACGACGACGAGACCCACCTGCGTGCGCGGCACGCGCACCCCGCTCACTCACCCAGCTTGGCGTGCACCTCGTCCAGGTCGATCTCGCCGATGGGCATCTTGTTCGACGGATCGTCAAAATCGTATTTGAACAGTTCGAAATCCCGGTGATAGATCTCTTTCACAAGGTGCATCGACAAATCGTCGAAATAATCCTCGACCGGGTGCGCCCGTTTCGGCCCATGCCCCTCGCTCTCGTTGAAACGCGGGATCTTTTTCAAGTCCACCTTGTTCGGCGTCTTCGTGGCTTTGAGGACATCCGCCATCCCGTCGTTGAACGCTTCCGTCCAGAAAATCCTGTCGTATGTGCCGCCATTCACAATGAAGGTCGAAACGTGCCCCGCCATCGATGACCAATGAATGTCCGGCTCCATCGGGCGCTTCCACCGGATGGTATCGCGCGTGAACAGCAGGAACCGCCGGAAGCTCTTGATCTGGTCGAACTCCTGCTTGCCATCCTCGCCGCCAACCTCGATGCCATATTTCTGGATCAACAGCGGCACCAGCTTACCGCGATAGCGCTTGCCGTTGCGCTGGATGCCGCAGATCTTGTCGAAGAAAGACGACAGAATGCGCGTGTAGGGGTTGCGCACGCAGGTAAATGCATAGGACGTATGGGTCTTCACGTTCGCCTTGATCAAGGGCTGGCTTTCGTCGCGGGCCCACTTGTGCAACCCGTTTGTCGCATCGTGGATATCACCGTCAAAGAATTCGCCATGGTCCGAGTAGTACATGATCTGACCGATCGTCGAGCAGGCGCATTTCGGCACCACGCGATAGACCATGCTCTCGCTTTCCGTCATCCATGTACCGGGAAAGCCCATTTGCCTGCCTCCAACCCCGTTGCCCTGGTTCTTCTCGGGTCAATTCGTATTTAACCCGTTAAAAAAACCAACGAAAGCCTGTTTATTCAACGGCTGTTCATCTCTATCACTATAGACAATCGACAAAAGAGCAGGTCAATTGTTTCGCCCATGGCCAGGATCGCCTTCATTCTGCTGTGCCACAAGGACCCCGATGCAATCATCGGACAGGCGAACATGCTGACCGCGGCAGGCGACTACATGTCGATCCACTTCGACGCCCGCGCCAAGCCCGAACATTACCGCAAGATCCGCGAGGCATTGGCCGACAATCCAAATGTCACGTTCGCCCGCAAGCGCATCAAGTGCGGCTGGGGAGAGTGGTCGCTGGTACAGGCCACGCTCCACGCCATCGAGGCCGCGGTCGACGCGTTCCCCCGCGCCACGCATTTCTACATGCTTTCGGGCGATTGTGCGGCCATCAAATCGGCCCGCTATGCCCACGATTTCCTTGATGCCAACGATGTCGATTACATTGAAAGCTTCGACTATTTTGCATCCGACTGGATCAAGACCGGCATGAAGGAAGAGCGGCTGATCTACCGCCATTTCTTCAACGAACGGAACCATAAGCGGCTGTTCTACGCCTCGTTCAACATCCAGAAAAAGCTGCGCCTGACCCGCGACATCCCGGCCGACCTGCAAATCCAGATCGGCAGCCAGTGGTGGTGCCTGCGCCGCCGCACCATCGAGTGGATTCTCGATTTCACCCGCAAGCGCCGCGACGTGATGCGTTTCTTCCGTACCACCTGGATTCCCGACGAAACCTTCTTTCAGACCCTCGTGCGCCATCTCGTGCCGGAAAACGAGATCCGGACCCAGACCCTGACCTTCCTGATGTTCACCGATTACGGGATGCCAGTCACGTTCTACAACGATCACTACGACCTGCTGCTCAGCCAGGACGCGCTCTTTGCGCGCAAGATCAGCGCGGAGGCGACCGAGCTCAAGACACGCCTCGGCGCGCTCTACGCCGACGAGGACGCTCGCTTCAACATCTCCGACGAGGGGCGCAGCCTGTTCAAGTTCCTCACCGGGCGCGGCCGCATCGGCCGCCGCTTTGCCCTGCGCTTCTGGGAAACCGAAAGCACACTTGGCCGCGAACGCGAGTTGATGATCATCATCTGCAAGAAATGGCACGTCGCCAAGCGCATGATCGACAAGATCCGCCAGGTCACCAACGTGCCGGCCATCGAATACCTGTTCAACGAGGAAAACACACACCTGCCCGACCTCGGAGGCATCCAGGCCACGCTGGGCAAGCGCACCCGCCACCGCCGGGCGCTCATGCGGATGCTGTTCGACTATTTCGAGACCGACCGCCTGATCGTCTGCATGGATCCCGGCAATATCGACCTGCTCGAGGATTTCTGCAACGACCGCTCCACCACCAAACTTCTGGAAATCCAGTGCGAGTTCTCCGACGCCTACCTTGTGGGCCATGCTCGCCGCGTCGGGCTGGCCGGCACCCAGACGCCCAAGGAAACGCTGGAACGTCTGCTGCCCACGATCCGCGGCGACATCAACTTCGAATCCGATCGCATCCGCGACGCCGAGTTCGAAAACCACAGCATCATGAAGCAATCCAACGACCCCGAGGAAAACGCGGGCCTCATCGCCCAATTCCTTGATATCGCGCCCGACAAGGCGCTAGAGGTTGCGCAAACCGATCACCTTTATGCCGACTGAGGCCGCACATCATGTCGTTTTCCTATGACGATCAGAATATCTTCGCCAAGATCCTGCGCGGCGAGATCCCCAATGACACCGTGCTGGAAACCGAGCACACGCTCGCCTTCAATGACATAGAACCCCAGGCGCCGGTGCATGTCCTGGTGATCCCCAAGGGGCCGTATGTCTGCCACGATCACTTCGCCGCCGAGGCGTCCGAGGCCGAGCTGGTCGACTTCATGCGCGTCACCGCACAGGTCTGTGCCATGACCAGCGTCTCGCCGGGCGATGGCAATCCGGGCTATCGCACCATCTCCAACGCGGGCGAGGCCGGCGTGCAGGAAGTGCCGCATTACCACCTTCACATCCTCGGCGGGCGCGGCCTCGGGCGGATGCTGGCCAAGGCCGACAGCTGATCCAAACCGTGCCTTGCGCCCCTGCGCGCCCTGCCCCATATCCAGCGCCATGAGCCAGACAACCCAAGCCAGCCCCAAAAGCCTGCGCGCCCGCGTCGAGGCGCTCGTCAGCCGGACGAGCTTTCAGAATTTCATCCTCGCGGTGATTCTCTTCAACGCCGTGGTGCTTGGCTTGGAGACATCTCAAACAGCGATGGCGGCGGCGGGTCCACTGATCGTCTTGCTCGACAAGATCTGTCTAGCGATCTTCGTGGTCGAAATCGCGCTGAAGCTCTTCGCCCGCGGCACGGCGTTCTTCCGCAACGGCTGGAACGTCTTCGACTTCGTGATCGTCGGCATCTCGCTCATCCCCTCCACCCAGGGCCTGTCGGTGCTACGCGCCCTGCGCATCCTGCGTCTGTTGCGGGTTCTGTCGGTCACGCCGTCCTTGCGCCGCGTGGTCGAAGGGTTGATGAACGCCCTGCCCGGCATGGGCTCGGTCTTTTTGCTGATGGGCATCATCTTCTACATCGGCTCGGTCATGGCGACAAAGCTCTTCGGTGGCGGATGCCCCGCCTGCACCCCCGAACAGGCCGTACTGTTCGACCAATGGTTCGGCACCATCGGACGCTCCGGCTATTCCCTTTTCCAGATCATGACGCTGGAATCGTGGTCCATGGGCATCGTCCGCCCGGTGATGGAAGTCTACCCCTTCGCCTGGGCCTTCTTCGTGCCGTTCATCCTGGTGACCACCTTCGCCGTGGTGAACCTCGTCGTGGGCCTTATCGTGAACTCGATGCAGGACGCCCATAACCTCGAGGCCGAGGAACGCACCGACACCTACCGCGACGAGGTGCTGCAACGGCTGAAATCCATCGAGGACACGCTGAAGGACAAGTAAGAGCCCTCAGCGCGAACGGGTCAGCTCCAGGAACACCTCTTCCAGGTCTGCTTGTTCGGTCCGCACGTCCCGGATGCGCATCCCCGAGGCCCGCACCGCTTCCAGCACCGCTTCCGCAGACATCCTGGTCGAGCGATAGCTGATCGCCACCTGCCCGCCGGGCCGTGTCTCCACCGTCATCCCCTCGCCCTCGGGCAGGGCCACCGGGTCGGCCTCGGGCTCGATCACCATCGTGCGCCGATCCATCTGCCCCAGCAGATGCGCCGTAGTGTCCCGCGCCACGACCGACCCTTCGTTGATGATCGCGATCTCGTCGCACATCTCCTCGGCTTCCTCCAGGTAATGCGTCGTCAAGATGATCGTCATCCCCTGCTCGTTCAGCTTGCGCACGTTCTGCCACAATGTCTGGCGCAGCTCGATATCCACGCCCGCCGTCGGCTCGTCCAGCACCAGGATATGCGGATGATGCACCAACGCCTTGGCCAAGAGCAGCCGCCGACGCATGCCGCCCGACAGCGTCCGCGCATAGGCCTCGGCCTTGTCGCTCAGCCCAACCAGTTCCAATATCTCGTCGCTGCGCCTGTCCTTTTTGGGCACACCGTAAAGCCCCGCCTGAACCTCCAGCGCCGCGCGCGGCGCAAAGAACGGATCCAGGTTCAATTCCTGCGGCATGACCCCGATCGACGCCCGGCTTTGCCGCGGGTTCACATCCTGGTCGAACCCCCAGATCTTGACCTGTCCCTTGGTCTTGGTCACCAGCCCGGCCAGGATGTTGATCAGCGTCGACTTGCCCGCGCCATTGGGCCCCAAAAGGCCAAAGACAGAGCCCTTTGGCACATCGAGGTCCACCCCTGTCAGCGCCGGCTTGGACATGCCGTGCTTGCCGCCGCCATAGACCTTTTCCAGGCCTCTCACTTCGATTGCATTTGTCGGCATGGCGGCTCTTGTCCCCGGGTGTCTGTCGGATATAGTCTGCCCCGACCTACTTGCAGCCAAAAGGAACGCCGTCAATGGTGACCGAAGCCCCCGAGACCCGGATCGTCGACAGCTACCGCGTGGCCTGTGATGGCGGCGAAGCGGCGCTGGGCCATCCGCGCGTATGGCTGACCATCCCGCAAGACATCGGCTTCGTCGAATGCCCCTATTGCGACGCCAAGCTGGTGCACCGCGATTTCGAGGGCAAGGTCTGAGGCACACACTGCGGGCCACCGCCAGGCGCCTGGTCCTCGGCTTGCTGGCCATCCTTGCGCTGATCTGCCTCTACCTGGTGTCCGCAGTTGCGGGCGCTCTTGTCCCCGGCCCGCTCTCTCCAAACCCGTCCGCCGACGGCGGCCCACCAATCGAAATCCGTATGGTCGCGGGCCCGATCCACTACGATCTTCTCCTGCCACTGACACCCCGCACACAGGCGCGCTTCTTTCATCTGGAAAAGGCAGGTCTACTCCTTTCGGACCCAAAGGCCGAGTGGCTGGTGATCGGCTGGGGCAGCCGCGCGTTCTACACCCACGAAGGTTCTTATTCCGATGTGCCCGCCGCCACCCTCTGGCGTGCCATGACCGGCGACGATGCAGTCCTGCGCGCCGACGTGATCGGCCCGCTCCCCCGCGGATACGACAGCCCACGACTGATGCTCACACCCGCTCAATATTCCGGTCTCATGACCGCGATCCTGCAACAACTGGCACCGAACGCCGACGACGACGCCACCCCGCTCTCCGCCCTCGGTTTCACCGACACTGATATATTTTTCGAGGCGACGGGCCGCTTCCACATTTTCCGCACGTGCAATACCTGGATCTCGCGCACGCTGCGCAGCGCAGGCATCCCTTTCGGCGCATGGACCCCGACACCCTATGCCGTGACGCTCTCGCACCGCCGCTTCCACCCCGGATAGCAACCCGCAGCCCTTCCCTTCCGGCGCCATGCCTGTGCAAGTCGCATCGGGGGTCGGTTTCTGAACATCGCCAGCCTGCCCGAAAAGTGTAATTAGGCGGCTGACCTCTGGCCCTTGAAATGTCGCCCGTCGCATATGGCGCGGTAACGACCTGGCCGGTTCTGAAATGTGTGTCTAAATCGGCTCTGTGCGTCAGATCATCGCGAAATCGTTGAAGACCTGTCTTGAAACGACGATCGGTTTTTCGGTGTCCCCGCGCTTGACGGGCTCACCGGGCTTGTCACGTGTCGCATCGGGGGGTTTGGTGTTTGTCTTGGCCATTTTCCTTCTCCGCTTGAAGCGGCGGTTCGGCCAAGGCGCGCTCGACCGGCGCCGCAGGTGTCAAGTTTCGTGCAGAAAGGCCGACCGAAATGCAGTCGTCACATCATGAAATCGCTTAAAAAAATCAGCCTTCCTACAACTCTCATTGTGCCCGACCCGCGCCGATCCGTCCAGTCCCACGGCAGAAAATCAGTGTCTCCAATCAGGGCAAAATCCCCCAAGGCACTGTTAAATCGAAAAGTTTCCTTACGTCACAAAACTGATCCACCCCTCGCAATACACCCGCCCCGCCTTTGCTTTTCGACGGACGCCAGGCTGCTGAGGCACGAGAGCATTTACCATGCCCGACTCGCTCTGCCGCGCGCACATCCTGCCATGAAAAGTCAGGCTGGAACTGCCATGACGGGCATGAGATACGTAACGCGACAGCAAGGAAAGGCGCGGCACATGGCATTCGGCAAGGGACATCACCTGCACCTGATCGACGGGTCGGCCTTTATCTTTCGTGCCTACCACGCGCTGCCCCCGCTGACCCGCAAATCCGATGGTCTGCCCATCGGCGCCGTCTCGGGCTTTTGCAACATGCTGCAAAAATATGTCGAGGATAGCACCGGCGCCGACGCCCCCACCCATGTCGCCGTGATCTTCGACAAGGGCAGCCACACCTTCCGCAACGACATGTATCCCGAATACAAGGCCAACCGAGACGAGATGCCCGAGGACCTGCGCCCGCAGATCCCGCTGACCCGCCGCGCGACCGAGGCGTTCAACATCGCCTGCAAGGAGATGGAAGGGTACGAGGCCGACGACATGATCGCCACTCTCGCCGTCCAAGCCCGCGACGCGGGCGGGCGCGTCACCATAATCAGCTCGGACAAGGACCTGATGCAGCTGGTGGGCGGTGGCGTCGAAATGCTGGACGCCATGAAGAACCGCCGCATCGACCGCGAAGGCGTCGAGGAGAAATTCGGCGTCGGCCCCGAGCGCGTCGTGGACGTGCAGGCCCTCGCGGGCGACAGCGTCGACAACGTCCCCGGTGCCCCCGGCATCGGCATCAAGACCGCCGCGCTCCTGATCAACGAATACGGCAGCCTCGAAGAACTTCTCGACCGCGCCGAGGAGATCAAGCAACCCAAGCGCCGCGAGACCTTGATCGAGAAACGCGAACAGATCGAGCTGTCGAAAAAGCTTGTGCAACTCGACTGCGAGACGCCTCTCGATTTCACCCTCGACGACCTCGAGGTGCGCGACCCCGATCCCGACACCCTGCTGGCCTTCCTGACCGAGATGGAGTTCCGCACCCTCACCAAGCGCATCGCCGACGCGCTGGATGTCGAGGCGCCTGCGATCCCCGAGCCCACAGCGCCGGAGGCGAGCGAGGCCAGCGCCCCCGACTGGCCCGCCATCGACCCCGCGAAATACGAGCGCGTCTCGGACATGGACGCGCTGCAAAGCTGGATCGACCGCATAACCGCCCGCGGCTACGTCGCCGTCGATACCGAAACAACCTCACTCAACGAGATGCAGGCCGACCTTGTGGGCATCTGCCTCTCTATCGACCCGGGCGAGGCGTGCTACATCCCGCTCGGCCACAAGGACGGCAACGCGGACGACCTCTTCGGCTCCGACGCCCTGCTCGACGGCCAAATCCCGATGCAGGAGGCGCTCGATGCCCTGAAACCCATGCTCGAGGATCCGTCGATCCTCAAGATCGGGCAGAACATGAAATACGACACCAAGATCATGGCCAATTACGACATCGCCATGGCGCCGATCGACGACACGATGCTGATGTCCTACGCGCTCTACTCCGGGATGCACGGCCACGGCATGGACACGCTCGCCGAACGCTACCTGTCGCACACGCCAATCCCCATCAAGGACCTGCTGGGCACAGGCAAATCCGCCATCACCTTCGACCGCGTGCCCATCGACGAGGCGGTGAAATACGCCGCCGAGGACGCCGACATCACCCTGCGCCTCTGGCACACGTTCAAGCCGCAGCTGCACCGTGCGAAGGTCACCACCGTCTACGAGACGCTCGAACGCCCGCTGGTGCCCGTGCTGGCGCAGATGGAGCGTAACGGCATCAAGGTCGACAAGGACACGCTCTCCCGCATGTCCGCCGCCTTCGCCCAGAAGATGGCCGGACTCGAGGCCGAGATTCACGAGCTTGCGGGCGAGAAGTTCAACGTCGGCTCCCCGGCGCAGCTGGGCGATATCCTTTTCGACAAAATGGGGCTGGAGGGTGGCAAGCGCGGCAAGAACGGCAAGTATTCCACACCTGCCGACGTGCTCGAAGACCTCGCCACCGAGCACGACCTGCCTGCCCGCGTGATGGACTGGCGACAGGTCAGCAAGCTGAAATCGACCTATACCGATGCCCTGCAGGACCATATCGACCCCGACACGGGCCGCGTCCACACCTCCTATGTCCAGACCGGCGCCAGCACCGGGCGTCTCGCCTCAACCGACCCCAACCTGCAGAACATCCCCATCCGCACCGAGGAAGGCCGCCGCATCCGCGAGGCCTTCGTGGCCGAGGATGGCAATACCCTCGTCGCGCTGGATTACAGCCAGATCGAGCTGCGGATCCTCGCCCATATTGCCGATATCCCAGCGCTCAAGGAGGCGTTCCGCGACGGTCAGGACATTCACGCCATGACGGCATCCGAGATGTTCGACGTCTCGATGGACGACATGACACCCGAGATCCGCCGCCGCGCCAAGGCGATCAATTTCGGCGTGATCTACGGCATCTCGGGCTATGGTCTCGCGCGCAACCTGCGTATCCCCCGCGCCGACGCGCAGGCCTTCATCGACCGCTATTTCGAACGCTTCCCGGGCATCCGCACCTACATGGATGACACCGTCGCCTTCGCCAAGGACCACGGCTTCGTCCAGACCCTCTTTGGCCGCAAGATCCACACGCCCGAGATCGGCGCCAAGGGCCCTCGCGCCGGCTTTGCCCGCCGGGCGGCGATCAACGCGCCGATCCAGGGCACCGCCGCCGACATCATCCGCCGCGCCATGATTCGCATGCCCGAGGCCATTGCCGACCTGCCCTGCAAGCTGCTGCTGCAGGTCCACGACGAACTTCTTTTCGAGGTCTCGGGCGGCGCCGAGGAAAAGGTCATCGACACAGCCCGCGATGTTATGGAACACGCGGCCCGCCCCGCCCTGCATCTTGACGTGCCGCTCGTGGTCGACGCGGGACAAGGCGACAATTGGGCCCAAGCGCACTGAGCGCCCACCAAAGGCGCGGAACCAACGCCGGGCGGGCGGAATCGAGCGCCCGCGCGATAGGCTGATTGACGTGTCGGAAAAGCGACTTTTCCCAGACGAAGTGCAAAAGTAGCACAGTTGCAACAGCGCAAAACCCTATGAAAATCGCGGAATCCCGCTGAAAAAGGCATTTACGTGACAAAAATGCTGCCATAGAAGCCATAGCAGCCGGAGATTCGCGTTTTTACGCAAGCTCTTGTGTTGACAACAAATCGCGTTCAAACACAGTATCGGGCGCGTGACATGGAAGGAATTTGTTCACATGAAAAACAAAACTGCAATGATTGCTGCTCTCATCGCAACCGTCGGCCTGGCCGCCTGTGCACAGCAACAACAAGAAGAAGTCGTGGTTCCGGTTGAGCCTGAGCCCGTAACGACGAAGTACTAATCTTCGACGTTTTCCCGGGTCGGGGCACGGCGCTTTCGAGTGCTCGCTTCGACCCGGGGTACTTCGTACCCGGCCGCGATGGCCGATCCGCCTGATGCCCTACGCATCGGGTTTTTTTGTGCCTGCAATCATCCGTTCCCGTCCGTGCAACGTATCAGACTGCATCATGGCCAAACGCGCAGCAGACACCGCAAAACGGGTCGAGGTCAGGTCACTCGACGACCTGCACGGCTGGCTCGCGGCCAATCACGACGGTTCGCCGTCGGTCTGGCTCGTCACCTTTCGCAAGCACACCGCGCATTACCTGGCCTATGACGATATTGTCTCCGAACTGCTCTGCTGGGGCTGGATCGACAGCCAGCCGCGCAAGATCGATGACGACCGCACGAGCCTCCTGATCGCACCGCGCAACCCTCGTTCTGCCTGGTCCGCCGTGAACAAGGCCAAGATCAGGGCCTTGCGCGCCGCCGGCCGTCTTCAACCCGCCGGAGAGGCGCTCGTTACCGCCGCGAAAGAGACAGGCATGTGGACCTTCCTCGACGACGTCGACCGTCTCGAACGCCCGGACGACCTGACCCGCGCCTTGGGCGATCTGGTCGCGGTATGGGATGACTGGCCGCGCAGCGTCCAACGCGGCACGCTCGAATGGATCAAGACTGCAAAAACCGCGCCAACCCGTGAAAAGCGTATCCAGGATGTGGTAGACAGCGCCGCTTCAAACCGGCGCCCCACACCGTTCCGGCGCTCAGAATAGCGGCTACGCTTATCCGGTCGGCAACTCGCTTGACGGGATCATCGGGAAAAACGCGCCGTCCGACCGGACGCCGAACCATCCATCCTCGTTCTCACCCAGATCCACCAGCCGGTAAAACGACTTGCGATCGATCAGAGCCTCCAGCCCTGCCCGCACATGCAGGTAGGGCGACGGCTCGCCCGTCTCGGGGTCACGCTCCACCCGGATCGCATGGTCCGCCCCTGCCAAAACGTGATCGCCCACGTTGGTCACGAAGACCAGCATCTGCGCCGCGCCCTCGCCTTCCGCCTCGAAATCCACCGCGACAAAAGGCGCGTCCTCCACCACGATGCCGACCTTTTCCACCGGCGTGACAAGATAGTGGCGGTCGCCTTCCTTCTTCAGAATGGTCGAGAACAGCCGCACCAGCCCCTTGCGCTCGATGACCGTGCCTTCGTGGTACCACGTGCCGTCCCTCGCGATCCGCATGTCGATCTCGCCAGTAAACTCCGGGTCCCACAAATGCACAGGCGGTAGGCCCTTGCCGCTTTCCCTGCGTGCCGTTTCGGCAAGGCTTTCCGCTGACGGGGTTGTGACCGATTTATTGCTCATTGCTTTTGCCATTTTGCTTGTGCGCGATACACTCTACCCAAGCGATATAGCCCAAACCGGAGTTTTGCCATGACCGACGACGCCGACCTGCTGGCCGGGATCGAAGCCCTCGAAGACAAGCTGGCCCAGGCCCGCGCCTCGATCACCCGCCGCTTCATCGGGCAGGAACGGGTCGTCGACCTGTCGCTCTCGGCGCTGCTCTGTGGTGGCCACGGATTGTTGGTGGGTCTGCCCGGTCTGGGCAAGACCCGGCTGGTCGAAACACTCAGCATCGTCATGGGGCTCGAATCGAACCGGGTTCAGTTCACGCCCGACCTGATGCCCGCCGACATTCTGGGCTCCGAGGTTCTGGAAACCGGTGCTGACGGCACCCGCGCGTTCAAGTTCATTCCCGGCCCGATCTTCTGCCAACTTTTGATGGCCGATGAGATCAACCGCGCCAGCCCCCGGACGCAATCTGCGCTTCTGCAGGCCATGCAGGAACGGCAGGTCTCAGTCGCCGGCGAAGACCGCCCGCTGACCCCGCCGTTCCACGTGCTGGCCACCCAGAACCCGATTGAACAGGAAGGCACCTACCCTCTGCCCGAGGCCCAGCTTGACCGCTTCCTCGTGCAGATCGACGTGCCCCATCCCGACCGCGACACCGAGCGTGCGATCCTGCTCGCCACCACCGGCGTGGCCGAGGAAGAAGCGCACCAGGTCTTCACCGCCGAGGACCTCATCGCTGCGCAGACCCTCCTGCGCCGGATGCCGGTTGGCGAGGCCGTGATGGAACAGATCATCGATCTCGTGCGCGCCTTCCGCCCCGACGACGCCACCTCTTCTGAAACGGTGCGCGAAAACGTCGCCTGGGGTCCCGGCCCGCGTGCCGCGCAGGCGCTGATGCTGACCGTCCGCGCCCGCGCCATGATCCAGGGCCGGCTGGCCCCCGATTCCGACGATATCGCCGCCATGGCGCAGCCTGTCCTGACCCACCGCATGGCGCTCAACTTCGCCGCACGCGCCCGCGGTGAAAACCTCGACGATCTCATCGCCGCCACCGTCGCCCAAGTGACGAGGACCGAGGCCGCCGCTTGACCCAAATCGCCCCTCTCCGCGCCCGGTCCGAAGCCGAGGCCGCCCGCTTTCCCGCGCTTCTGGCCCGGGCAGAGCATTTGGCGGGGACTGTCCTGCTGGGCGAGCATGGCCGCCGCCGCGCGGGCATGGGCGACGATTTCTGGCAATACCGCCCGGTGCAGGCCGGGGATGAACTGCGCCACATCGACTGGCGCCGCTCGGCCCGCTCGGACACGCAATTCCTGCGGCAGCGCGAATGGCAAATTGCCCAAAGCGTCACGCTCTGGGTCGACGGCGCCGCCTCCATGCGCTTTGCCTCCGACGATACCCTGCCGCAAAAGGCCGACCGCGCCCGCCTTCTATCACTGGCCATCGCCATTCTGCTCAATCGCGCGGGCGAGCGTGTCGGGCTTTCCGGCGCCGACCTGCCCCCCCGTCGCGGCGACGCCCAGATCGAGCGCCTTGCCATGGCGCTCGGCCAGGACGGTCCCGACGATTACGGCGCGCCCCAGACCACCGGCATGCTATCGCACGGGCGCGCGCTGTTCCTGTCAGACTTCCTTGGCGACCTCGACCCGGTGCGCAATGCGCTGACCGCCGCCGCCGACCGCGGAGTGCGCGGCGTCCTCTACCAGATCCTCGACCCGGCCGAGGAGAGCTTTCCCTATCGCGGCAGGACCATCTTTGAGTCGGTCGGCGGCACGATGGTGCACGAAACCCTTAAGGCGTCGGAACTGCGCGACCGCTATCTTGAACGCCTCGCCGCCCGCAAGGATGACCTGCGCCAGCTCTGCGCAACCACCGGCTGGCTCTACGGCACGCATCACACATCGGACTCCGCGCAATCCGCGCTCCTGTGGCTCTATAACGCGTTCGACGGGGGGCACGGACGATGACCATCGGCCCCATCGGTTTCGCCGCGCCCTGGCTTCTAGTGGCGCTGGCCGCGTTGCCCATCCTGTGGCTGATCCTGCGCGCCGTGCCGCCCGCGCCCATCCGCCGCCGCTTTCCCGGCGTGGCGCTTCTCTTGGGTCTGCGCGATGACGACAGCGTGTCGGACCGCACGCCCTGGTGGCTGCTGCTCTTGCGGATGCTGGCCGTCGCCGCCGTCATCATCGGCCTCGCCGGTCCCATCCTCAACCCGCAGGACCAGACCCAGGCCAACCGCACCGGCCCCATGTTGATCGTGCTCGATTCCAGCTGGGCCAGCGCCCGCGACTGGCCCGCGCAGGAAGACCTGCTCGATTCCCTGCTGGCCGAGGCCGGGCGCAACGCCCGCCCAGTCGGCATCCTGCAACTTTCGGACCCCCAGGCGCCGGTCTTCCAGTCCGCCGAGACGTGGCGCACCCGCCTGACCGGCCTCGCCCCCGCGGCGTGGTCCCCGCAGCCCTCCGACTACGAGGACGCCGCCACCCTGCTCGGCGAAGAGGATTTCGAAACCCGCTGGTTCTCCGACGGTCTCGCCCGCGACGGGCGGCAAACCCTGCTCGACGCGCTTCAGGATCGGGGCCGCGTCACCATCCACGAAAGCGCCGTGCCAATCTACGCGCTGACCCCTGCTGTGGTCGAGGACGACGCCCTGCGCCTCACCGCCCTACGCGCCAATCCCGGCCCCGCCCGCGACATCACGGTCGAGGCGCATGGCCGCGACCCTGCCGGCGCCCAGCGTCTTCTGGCGACGCAGGACATGACGTTCGAGGCCAGCGCAAAAGAGGCCACGACGCTTCTCTCCCTGCCCGCCGAACTCCGCGCCCGCCTCACCCGGTTCGAAATCGCAGGCCAGTCCCATGCCGGCGCCGTCACCCTGACCGACGACAGCCTCAAGCGCCGCGAGGTCGCGCTCATCGCAGGCCGCGAAGACCGCGAGGGCCTCGAACTCCTGTCGCCGCTCCACTATCTCGAACAGGCGCTCGAACCCACCGCCGACCTGCTCGACGGCAGCCTCAGCGACGTGCTGCCCGCCAACCCCGATGTGGTCGTGCTGGCCGATGTTGCCACGCTCTCGGGCGCTGAACAGGCCGATCTGCTCGACTGGACCGATCGCGGCGGCATGCTTCTGCGGTTCGCCGGGCCGCGTCTCGCCGCCTCGGACGTCTCGCGCAGTGACGAGGCCCCGCTGATGCCCGTCCGCCTGCGCGCCGGGGGCCGCTCCGTCGGCGGCGCCATGAGTTGGGGCGAACCCAAGGAACTCGCCCCCTTCCCCGAATCGAGCCCGTTTTTCGGACTCGACGTGCCATCCGACGTCACCGTCACCGCCCAGGTGATGGCCCAGCCCGACCCCACGCTGGCCGACCGCGTCATCGCCCAGCTCAGCGACGGCACGCCGCTTGTCACCCGCAAACGCATCGGACAGGGGCAGGTCGTCCTCTTTCACGTCACCGCCAACGCCGAGTGGTCCACCCTGCCGCTGTCGGGCCTCTTCGTGCAGATGCTCGAACGGCTGGCGATATCCTCCAGCCTCGCCTTGCCCGACCTGGCCGAACTTGAAGGCACCACCTGGCAGCCCGTGCAGGTCCTTTCCGGCTCCGGCATCCTGGAAGATGCCGGCACCCTGCCCGGCGTCGACGGCACCCGCTTTGTCGAGGATGTTCCCGGCCCCGATTTCCGCCCCGGCCTTTACGATGGCCCGGACCGGCGGCTCGCGCTCAACGTCCTGCCCTCGGACACCACGCTCACCCCAGTCAGCTGGCCCGCCGACCTGCCCGTCCTGGGCCTCGACCGCCTGCCCGAGGCCGCGCTCGGCGGCTGGTTCCTCGCCGGGGCGCTCTTGATCCTGATGGCCGACATCCTGGCCTCGCTGGGCCTCTCGGGCCGACTGATGCCCGCCCGCGCCACGATGTCCGCGCTTCTTCTGGCGCTTCTGCTCAGCCCCCAAATGGCCGACGCTCAGGACAGCAGCATGACCGAGGCCGACGAGAAGGCCCTCATGGCCGCGTCCGAGGTCGTGCTTGGCCACGTCATCACCGGCGACCGCAGCCTCGACAATGCCGCCCAGGCGGGCCTGCGCGGCTTGGGCGAAACCCTGTTCTTCCGCACGTCCGTAGAACCGGCAGACCCCGTCGCCGTGAACCTCGAAACCGACGACCTTTCGGTCTATCCGTTTCTCTACTGGCCCATATCCCCCGATCAGCCAATCCCGTCCGGGGAAGCCTACGTCAAGCTCAACGAATACCTGCGCACCGGCGGAATGATCCTCTTCGACACGCGCGACGCCAATGTTGCGGGCTTCGGCGCCTCCTCTCCGGCGGGCCGCAAGCTGCAACGCCTCGCACGCCCGCTCGACATCCCCCCGCTGGAGCCCATCCCCGAGGACCACGTGCTCACGCGCACCTTCTACCTGCTGCAGGACTTCCCGGGCCGCCACACCGGCCGCTCCGTCTGGGTCGAATCCGCGCCCCCCGACGCCGAACAGGTCGAGGGCATGCCCTTCCGCAACCTCAACGACAACGTCACGCCTGTGGTCATCGGCGGCAATGACTGGTCCGCCGCCTGGGCCATGGACGACCGCGGCAATCCGATGTTCCCGGTGGGCCGCGGCTTTGCCGGCGAACGCCAGCGCGAGCTGGCCTACCGCTTCGGCGTCAACCTTGTGATGCACGTATTGACCGGAAACTACAAATCCGACCAGGTGCACGTGCCCGCTCTTCTCGACAGGCTTGGCCAATGACCGGCAGCATCGTCTTCGAACCTCTCCTCAATCCGTGGCTCATCGCGGCACTCGCCGGCATGATGATGGCCGGCACTGCGCTCGCCATCTGGCGCGGCCTCTCCGGGTGGCCGTTCCGCGCGCTTGCCGGTCTGGTGGTTCTCGCCGCGCTCCTCGGTCCTGTCTACCAGGCGGAAGACCGTGAACCGCTCTCCGACATCGTCCTGATGATCGAGGATGAAAGCGCCAGCCAGACCCTTGGCGACCGCGCGTCCCTCACGGAAACCACCGCCGACGACCTCGCCGCCCGCATCACCGCGCGCGACAACACCGAGTTGCGCCGCATCACCGTCCCCGACGGCGCCGACAATACCGGCACCCAGCTTATGACCGCCTTGTCAGAGGCGCTGGCCGAAGAACCCCGCGCCCGCATCGCCGGCGCGATCCTCATGTCCGACGGCCGCCTGCACGACCTCGACCGCGCCCCCGACATGCCCGCGCCCATCCACCTGTTGCACACCGGGCGCGAAGACGATTGGGACCGTAAACTGGTGGTCGAAAACGCCCCCGCCTTCGCCATCCTGGGCGAGGAAATCCAGATGACCCTGCGCATCACCGATGACGGTGCCGCGCCCGAAGGCACCACGACAGTCCCAGTCGACGTCTCGGTCGACGGCGAGGAACCGCAGCGCTTCAACGTTCCCCTGGGTGAGGATATCGACCTGCCCCTGCGCCTGCCCCATGGCGGCCGCAACGTGCTGCAATTCTCCACCCCGCCGGTGGACGGCGAACTGACCGACCGAAACAACACCGCGCTCGTCCAGATCAACGGCGTGCGCGACCGGCTCAGCGTGCTGCTCGTCTCGGGCGAGCCCCACGCCGGGGGGCGCACCTGGCGCAACCTTCTGAAATCCGACAGCTCGGTCGACCTCGTCCACTTCACCATCCTGCGTCCTCCGGAAAAACAGGACGGCGTACCAATCCGCGAGCTGTCCCTCATCGCCTTCCCCACCCGCGAGCTCTTCCTAGAAAAGATCGAGGATTTCGACCTCATCATCTTCGACCGCTACAAGCGTCGCGGCATCCTGCCCTCGCTCTATCTCGACAACGTGCGCAGTTACGTCGAAGGCGGCGGCGCGGTCCTGATCGCGGCAGGCCCCGATTACGCCGCCGCCGACAGCCTCTACCGCACCCCGCTCGAAGCCATCCTGCCCGGCCGCCCCACCGCCCGCGTGCTCGAGGAACGCTACAGCCCCTCGATCACCGATCTGGGCCAGCGCCACCCGGTCACCTCGGGGTTGGAGCAGGAGTTCGGCGGCGAATGGGGCCGCTGGATGCGCCAGATCGAGGTCGAGGAAACTTCCGGCGACACCGTCATGACCGGCGTCGGCGACCGCCCCCTGCTGACCCTCGACCGCGTCGGCGAAGGCCGCGTGGCGCTGCTGGCGTCCGACCACGCCTGGCTCTGGAACCGCGGCTTCGAGGGCGGCGGGCCGCAACTGGAACTGCTGCGCCGCCTCGCCCACTGGATGATGAAGGAACCGGAACTGGAGGAAGAGGCGCTCTGGGCCGAGGCCACCGGCCAGCAGATGCGCATCATCCGCCGCTCGCTCGAAGATACCGTCGGTCCGGTCACCATTACCACCCCCACAGACGAACAGATCGAGATGGAGCTGGAAGAAGTCTCCCCAGGCCGGTTCGAGGCGATCTTCGATGGCCCCACCATCGGCCTGTACCGGCTGGAAAACGGCGAGCACACAGCCGTCATCGGCCTCGGCCCCGCCTCGCCGGTAGAATTCGAGAATACCATCGCGGACACCGAAACACTGGCCCCCTACATTACCGGGACCGGCGGCGGCATCCACCCGCTGGCCGACGGCCCGCCCCGCGTGCGCACCGTACGCGAAGGCCGCGCCATGTCGGGCCGCGGCTGGATCGGCCTTCTGGATCGCAACGCCTACCAGACCCGTTCGGTAACGCAGACACCGCTCCTGCCAGCCTGGCTGGTCCTCCTGCTGGCCGCGGGCCTCATCGTCGGCGGCTGGCTCCGCGAAGGTCGCCAGTAACCTCGCCCCGCTTCCTCTGGCCCGAAATATCCCCGCCGGAGGCTCCCACACAGGCCACGCGTGCCACCCCCGGATAACCGCGTCACGCTGGCACACGCCACCGAGGCGTCAGACGCAAGTCCGACGCCGAGACAAACCTGCACGCGCCCGAGGGCGCGTTCCTTTTGTCAGGGTTGCAACGCCACGCGTTTCTGCGATCCGGACCAGCCATCGACCGAACAGCGCGGCCGCACGAAGATCTCGCGCGTCCCGTCCGGGATCACCACACCGCTCAGCGAGCGGGTGAAAGGCTGCTCGTTTACGTGCGGGTGCATCAGCTCGCGATACCCCAGCCGGTTGCCCGCCGCGTCCAGCACTTCCCAGCCGTCGGCATAATGGTCCCACCCGGTGTCCGGATGGCGAATCGTCACGTGGATATTCCACACCATGCCCGCCTTTTCGACGGTCACGTCCAATACCTGCGGCTCGTCGCCGAAAGCAGGTGCGGCCAGCAGCGCGGCCGCGAAAAATGCAGCGAGTCTTTTCATGTCTGCTAATATAGGTGAGCGCCACGACACATGCACTCACAACCGCGTGCTGACAGAATTGTTGTTGTCATTGCGTCGCGGATGCCGCACTTGCGACCGATGCAAATTGGTTATATTATCTTACCAATCCTGGGAGGACCGCCATGGACATGCCAAAGCCGAACCCGACCATCCTTGCACGCAAGTCGCAATTGCTCGACCGGCTGGCGTCTTTCCTGCCTCGCGAGGCGCTCATCCACGACCCCGCCGAGACCCGCGCCTATGAATGCGACGGGCTGACGGCCTACAAGTGTCCGCCACTGGCCGTGGTCCTGCCCGCCTCCACGGCCGAAGTGTCCGAGACCCTCAAGATCTGCAACGACATGGGCGTGCCCGTGGTACCGCGTGGCGCGGGCACATCGCTCGCCGGCGGCGCGCTCCCGACAGAGGATAGTGTCATCATCGGTGTCGCCCGCATGAACGAGGTACTCGAGACAGATTACGACAACCGCTTCATCCGCGTGCAAACCGGGCGCACCAACCTCTCGGTCACCGGCGCGGTCGAGGAAGAAGGCTTTTTCTACGCCCCCGACCCCTCCAGCCAACTGGCCTGCGCCATCTCGGGCAATATCGCGATGAACTCGGGCGGCGCGCATTGCCTGAAATACGGCGTGACAACCAACAACCTGATGGGCGTCACCATGGTGCTGATGGACGGCACCGTGACCGAAATCGGCGGCGCGCATCTCGATGCCGAGGGGCTCGACCTGCTGGGCCTCATCTGCGGCTCCGAAGGCCAGCTTGGCATCGTCACCGAGGCGACCCTGCGCATCCTGCACAAACCCGAAGGCGCGCGTCCGGTACTGATCGGATATGACTCCTCCGAAGTCGCGGGCCAGTGCGTTTCGGACATCATCAAGGCCGGCGTCCTGCCCGTGGCGATCGAATTCATGGACCGCCCCTGCATCCGCGCGACCGAGGCCTTTGCCGGTGCAGGTTATCCCGATTGCGAGGCGCTCCTGATCGTCGAGGTCGAAGGCTCCGACGCCGAGATCGACGAACAGCTCGAGACCATCATGGACATCGCCCGCAAGCACGACCCCGTGGAACTGCGCCAATCCTCGTCCGACGACGAAAGCAAGCGCATCTGGCTCGGCCGCAAATCCGCCTTCGGCGCCATGGGCAAGATCAACGACTACATGTGCCTCGACGGCACGATCCCGGTCAACGAACTGCCCTATGTGCTAAAACGCATCGGCGAGATGTCCAAGGAATACGGCCTCGACGTCGCCAATGTCTTTCACGCGGGCGACGGCAACATGCATCCGCTGATCCTGTTCGACGCCAACAAAGAAGGCGACCTTGAACTCTGCGAGGATCTGGGCGCCGATATCCTGAGGCTCTGCGTCGAGGTCGGCGGCTGCCTCACGGGCGAGCACGGCGTCGGCATCGAAAAGCGCGACCTGATGCTGCATCAGTACGACCCTCCTGACCTTGAAATCCAGATGGCCGTCAAGGACGTTTTCGACCCCAAGTGGCTGCTGAACCCGGCCAAGGTGTTCCCGCTCGCGTCATCCGACACCCGCCGGATCGCCGCTGAATAATCGTCCCGGGGCGCTGCCCCGGACCCCGGAGTATTTTTGGAACAATGAAAGCCCTTGCCCCCACCTCCGAGGCCGAACTCGCCGAGATGGTCGCCTCCGCGTCCGAGCCCCTGCGCGTCATGGGCAGCGGCACGCGCCCCATCGGCGTGCCCGTGAACGGCCAGCCGCTGACGACCTCGGGCCTCTCCGGCGTAAACCTCTATGAACCCGGCGCACTGACGCTGGTGGTGCAGTCCGGAACCCCGGTGGAAGACGTGCGCAAGACCCTGGCCAAGGAGGGCCAGCGCCTGGCATTCGAGCCGATGGACCATCGCGGCCTGCTGGGCACGACCGGCGAGCCGACCATCGGCGGCGTCTTCGCCGCCAATGTCTCGGGCCCCCGCCGTATCCAGGCCGGGGCCGCGCGCGACTTCCTGCTGGGCGTGCGCTTTGTCGACGGGCAGGGACAGGTCACCCGCAACGGCGGGCGCGTGATGAAGAACGTAACCGGCTACGACCTCGTCAAGCTGATGGCAGGCAGCTTCGGCACCCTTGGGGTGATGACCGAACTGGCGCTCAAGGTCTTGCCCGCATCGCACCAAACGGCCACGATCACGCTCTCGGGTCTCGACGACACCACCGCCGTCGCCGCTCTTTCCCGCGCGCTCGGCTCGCCGTTCGAGATCACCGGCGCGGCGCATCGCCAGACCGAGGACGGCCCGCAGACCTGCCTGCGCATCGAGGGTTTCGAAAAATCCGTCGCCTACCGCGCGGGTCAACTCCAAACCCTTCTGGCCGATCTTGGCACCGCCGAAATCGAAACCGACCCCGACGCCAACGCCACCCTCTGGCAAGACATCCGCGATGTCGCCTGCTTCCATGACGGGCCGGGGGATGTCTGGCGGCTGTCCGTCAAACCCTCCGACGCGCCCGGGATCAAAGCACAGGTCGACGGGGCCGAGGCGCTTTACGATTGGGGCGGCGGCCTCGTGTGGCTGCGCGTGCCGCAGGACACACAAGCCGACACCATCCGCGCCACCGTCAACGCCGCCGGTGGCCACGCCACACTCATCCGCGGCAACCGCGCGGGCGGTGTCTTTCAACCGCTCTCGCCGCCAATCGCCGCGCTTCAGGACGGGCTGCGCGCCCGGTTCGACCCGCGCGGCATCCTCAACCCCGGCCTGATGGGCCGCGCGGCATGATCGACGCGCTGCTCTTCGCCATCGGGTTTCTGGCCGGGCCGGTCATCTTCTGGGTGCTGGCCAAGCAGACGCCGACACGGGCCTATGTCACCGCCCTCTGGGCGGTCTCCGTCGCCCTCATCTTCGCCGCCTTCGCGCTGCGCCAATGGGGCGGAGAGCTTGGCGCGTATGGCGCGCTGGCCGTCGTGCTGCTGGTCTGGCTGGCCTGGATCACCGTGTTGTCGCTGGTGATGCTGGCAATACGGACCCGTACGCTGCCGCCGCGCACCCGCCGCATCGCCTATGGCGCGACCGCCGCCGCCACCACCCTGCCCTGGTTCGGGCTCTACACCGCTCAGATGATTGCCGACTGAATGAAAACAGACTTCACCGCCGAACAGCTCAAATCCCCTGCCATCCAGCGCTCGAACGAGATCCTGCGCTCCTGCGTGCATTGCGGGTTCTGCACCGCCACCTGCCCCACCTACCAAGTGCTGGGCGACGAGCTCGACAGCCCCCGGGGCCGCATCTACCTGATCAAGGATATGCTGGAAAACGACCGCGACCCGGATCGCGAGACGGTAAAGCATATCGACCGCTGCCTGTCGTGCCTCGCCTGCATGACGACTTGTCCCTCGGGCGTGCACTACATGCACCTCGTCGATCACGCCCGCGAATACATCGAGGACCGCTACCAGCGACCCATGTTCGAACGTGTCCTGCGCTGGACGCTAGCGCGCATCCTGCCTTATCCGAACCGTTTCCGCGTCGCGATGCTCGGCGCCAAGATTGCCAAACCGTTCAAATGGGCCCTGCCCGACGCCCGCCTGCGCGCGATGGTCGAGATGGCCCCCAAGAATGTCCCGCCCGTCAGCCGCAATGACGATCCACAAACCTTCCCAGCCAAGGACAAGCCCGTGAAACGCGTCGCCCTGATGACTGGTTGCGCCCAAAAGGCGCTGAACACCGACATCAACGATGCCACCATCCGCCTGCTTACCCGTCTGGGCTGCGAAGTTGTCGTGGCCAAGGGCGCAGGCTGCTGCGGGGCGCTGACGCACCACATGGGCAAAACGTCCGAGAGCCACGCCACGGCGGCCCACAACATCCGCGCCTGGACCGCCGAGATGGACGAGGACGGCCTCGATGCCATCGTGATCAACACCTCCGGCTGCGGCACGACGGTCAAGGATTACGGCCACATGTTCCGCACCGAGGCATTGGCCGAGGATGCCGCCCGCGTCTCGGATATCGCCATGGATGTCTCGGAACTGCTGATGCAGCTTGACCTGCCCGAGGGCACGCCGCGCGACACCCGCGTGGCCTACCACGCCGCCTGTTCCCTGCAACATGGCCAGCAGATCAAGACCCACCCCAAGACCCTGCTGAAAAACGCCGGGTTCGAGGTGGTCGAACCGGCCGATGCACATCTGTGCTGCGGCTCCGCGGGCACCTACAACCTGATGCAGCCCGCCATCTCCAAGCAGTTGAAAACGCGTAAGGTTCAGACGCTCGAGGCCAAGTCGCCCGACATCATCGCCACCGGCAACATCGGCTGCATGATGCAGATCGGCTCGGGCACCGGTGTGCCTGTCGTGCACACCGTCGAACTGCTCGACTGGGCCACTGGCGGGCCGAAACCGCCCGCGCTGCGAGAATAATCCGGCCCGGCCCTATTTTCGACAAATTGCGCCGGTACGAGCTTGGTAAATCAAGCGAGGCACCCGGTTTGTTCAAGAGCATGCGTTTCACAGGGCTTGTTGCGGCCCTGTTCTGTTGGGTCACGCCCGTATCCGCGCAGGATGCGGTGCTTCAACGTCTGGATACCACAGATGACGGCCGCCAATGGCAGGCCGTGGGGCGTATCGACATCGGCGGCAACGGGTTTTGCACCGGCGCCCTGATCGCGCCCGACCTCGTACTGACCGCCGCGCACTGCCTGTTCGATGCCACCACGGGCAAGGCGGTCGACACGCAACAGATCGAATTCCTCGCAGGCTGGCGCAATGGCCGCGCCACCGCCTATCGCTGGGTCCGCCGCGCCGTGGTGCATCCCGACTACGATTACTCCAACCGGATCGACGCCGTCCGCGTGCGCAACGACATCGCCCTTCTGGAACTGCACCACCCCATCGCCAAGTCCGGAGTAGTCCCGTTCCAGACCGACACCCAGCCACGCAAGCACGAACGTATCGGACTGGTCAGCTATGCCCGCGAACGCTCCGAAGCGCCCTCGCTTCAGGACATGTGCCAGGTGCTGGAAAAGCGCAGCGGCGTGCTCGTGATGTCCTGCGACGTGGATTACGGCGCCTCCGGCGCACCGGTCTTCACCTTCGAGGACGGCGCCCCGCGCATCGTCTCGGTTGTCTCCGCAATGGCCGAGATCCACGGCAAGAAGGTCGCGCTCGGCGCCTCGCTGGACCGTCCCCTTGCCCTGATGCGGGACGCTTTGGACAACGGCGGCAGCCTTCGGGAGCAGGCGCGCGTCGACCTGTTCTCGACCGGCCAGAACCGTGACACCGGCGCGAAATTCGCCTCGCCGGATCTGGACTGACATGATGCGCCGCCTGATATCTCTCTGCGCGCTTCTCGCGGGCCTCACCCTGCCGACGCTGGCCACCCCGAGCGATCTGATCCGCCTGACCAACCGCGATGACCTTCTGGGGTGGGAGGCCGTGGGCCGCATCGACCTCGGCCAGGACAGCTACTGCACCGGCACTTTGATTGCCGACAACCTCGTGCTGACGGCGGCGCATTGCGTCTTTGACAAGCGCGGAGCACCGCTTTTGCCCGAACGCATCGTGTTTCGCGCCGGCCTGCGCGACGGGGCGGCCATTGCCGCGCGGAACATCCGCCGCTTCGTGGTGGCCGACGGCTACGCGCCGTCCGATGGTATGTCTGCCGACAATGTCCGCCGCGACGTGGCCTTGCTTGAACTCAGCACGCCCATCCCTACCGCCACCGCCAGCCCCTTCGCCCTGCACCACAATCCCACGCGGGGCGATAATGTCAGCGTGGTCTCCTACGGCCGCAAGCGCGACGATGCCTTGTCCTGGGAACGTCAGTGCGACGTGCTGGGCCGGGGCCAGGGCCTGATTTCCTTCGGTTGCAACGTCACCTTCGGCTCCTCCGGCGCGCCCGTCTTCTCCGATGGCGGCTACCGCGCCCGCATCGTCAGCCTCGTCGTCGGCGGCCACAAGACCAAGCACGGCACCACCGTCGCCTATGGCATGGAACTGCCCGACACGGTCGACGCCCTCAAGCGCAAGCTGCGCGCCAGCGCCACCTCGGCGCCCTCGACAGCCAATACCGGCTTTCGCAAGGTCGACGTCACCCGCGGCGGTAACGCCTCGGGCGCCCGGTTCGAGAAAATCCAGTGATTCCAGCCTTTACCGGGGTCTTGAAACCGGCTTTTCCTCTCCCCAAATAAATGCTGTCCGACGCCGCATCGCGGGTCGGTCGCAACCGCCTGTCCCTGTCGGGAAGGCATCCACATAGGTATCGCTCAACGGAGGATTCCAATGCGAAACTTTGATCTTGCCCCGCTTTACCGGGCATCTATCGGGTTTGACCAGATTGCCGACATGATGGACCGCGTCCTTGCCGGTGACGTCAATCAACCGACCTACCCCCCTTACAACATTGAAAAGACGGCCGATGATGCCTACCGCATCTCCATCGCCGTCGCAGGGTTCAGCGATGACGAGCTATCCGTCGAGCTGCGCGAAGGCGCCCTGATCGTCTCGGCTCGCAAGGCCGAAGAGGAAGGCGACCGCACTTACCTGCACCGTGGCATCGCCACCCGCGCGTTCGAGCGCAAGTTCCAGCTGGCCGACCACGTCAAGGTCACTGGCGCGACGCATACAGACGGCATGCTGCATATCGAGCTGGTGCGCGAAGTGCCCGAGCGGCTCAAGCCCCGCCAGATCGAGATCGCCAGCGGCACGACCACGCAGAAAGACGTCGTCGACGCGGAAACCGTGAACTAGAGCGTTTCCGGGTCACCCTGAAACATGCATCGCTTTTTGCGTTCGAAGAGGCAGTGTAAAGCGATCCAATATGGCCCGGAAACGCGTTAAGCGACGCATCCTTCCATGCGAAACGCTCCGTGGCAGCCACGGGGCGTTTTTCGTTTGGGGTCGCGCATCTCCGGGCCGCGGTACGGCGATCCAACCGTTGTTCTAGAGCGCTTTATCCCGGCCAAATCCGCAAAAGAAATGAACGGCGCACCCAGTCTAGCCCAATCGCCGTGCCGTCGCACCAAAGGTGCGCCAATTGTAGTCGGCACGCCTCTGGCGTGACGGGGCGGCCCGGCGATGCGCGGCGGTGCAGCAAGCTGCACCTTGATTCCGCGCAGCACTGTTCATCGCGACAGGCTTTCCGCCAACCGCATCAGCTGCACCGCCTCGGCACGATAGCCGAACGGGTCTTCCTCCTTGGCCCCATTCGCCAGCGCAATCGCCTCCGTATAGCCCCAATCCCCAAGATACGTCTCCCCGCGTAACAACTGCCCGAACCCGGCAATCGCCGCTGCGAATCGCGCTTCGGCCCCGGCCTCGCCCCCTTCGACAATGGGTTGTTCGATCAGCTGGCTCTCATCTTCGCCCGGCGCCTTGTACCGCAGCTTGAAATACCCAAGCTCATCGGCCTCTCCGCTCACCGCCTCCGCCTCGCCATAGCGCAGCGGGTCACTCATCTGCGCGGGCGAGCCCACCGGCGTGATCTCGTAAAGCGCCGTCACCTGGTGCCCGGCCCCGATATCGCCCGCATCCACCCGATCGTTGTTGAAATCCTCGCGCCGCAACGCACGCGTTTCGTACCCGATCAGCCGATACTCGACGACTTCCGCCGGATTGAACTCCACCTGGATCTTCACATCATCGGCAATCGGGTAAAGCGCCCCGCTCACCTGATCGACCATCACTTTCTGTGCCTCAGACAGCGTGTCGATATAGGCCGCCTGCCCGTTCCCGTTCTGCGCCAGCGCCTGCATTGTCGCATCATCCAGGTTGCCGCGCCCAAACCCCATGACCGACAGGTAGGTGCCGCTCTGGCGCTGTTCGGCGATATAGTCTTTCAACGCCTCCGGGTCGCTGATCCCGACATTGAAATCCCCGTCCGTCGCCAGGATCACCCGCGATACCTCGCCCTCGCCGCTCATCTCCCCGGCCAGCGCGTAAGCCTGCTGCAACCCCGCCTGCCCCGCGGTTGAGCCTCCGGCCTCCAACCGGTCCAACGCGCCCAGAATCATCTCCCGCTCCGTCGCCGCGGTCGGCGCCAACGCCTGCCCCGCACTGCCTGCATAGGTCACGATCGCCACGCTGTCCCGCTCACTCAACTGCGGCAGCATCAGCGTCAGCGATTGCTTCAACAGCGGCAGCTTGTTCGCCGCCTGCATCG
Organism: Roseovarius sp. THAF9; assembly: GCF_009363715.1. Taxonomy (NCBI): domain Bacteria; kingdom Pseudomonadati; phylum Pseudomonadota; class Alphaproteobacteria; order Rhodobacterales; family Roseobacteraceae; genus Roseovarius; species Roseovarius sp. THAF9. The sequence continues at coordinate 85,204 of NZ_CP045404.1, read as the reverse complement.
ACCCGCTCGTGTCGATCAGAAACACAAGGTTCAGCGGCGGGCGATCCTCTACGGGCGGCATCTCGCCCTGGATCGCGATATGCACCAGCTGCGTGTCCGGGTTCCACGGCGTGTCCGTCACGCTGACCGTCGGTGCAAACGGCGCATCGCCATCCGGCGCGGCATAGTCGTAGGGGAAGTAGTTTACCATCTCCTCGATCCGCACCGCCTCCTCTGGCGGCAGGACCCCCGCTCGCAAGGACGACCGCACCACACCATACGATGCCGTATCCACGTCGATCGAGAATGTCGAAACCGGCTCTTCCGCCGTGATCTTCAGCGCGTTCGGCTCCGCCCTTGGAAACGCTTCGGTATCGCTTTCCGGCAAGGTCGCCACGCCATCCGCATCCGGCTGCGCGATCCGTCCGACCGTTGTGGTGTTGGCCGCCCCGTCGGCATACCCCTCAAGGTCGCGCGGCGCTATGGACTGCACCGCAGAAGGTGCCGCCTGCCGCCGCTTCTCTGCGCCCAACTCGGGTCTTGCCACCTGCGGCTCCGGCGCAGGCCTCGGTGCTTCGGCGTCCGACGCAGGCTCCGCCGGGGCGACATCTAGCGTCAGTTCCTCTGCGGGCTCGGGCACCGGCGCTTCCCTGCGCGCGCCCGCGTCCGCCAAACCGTCCTCCGCCTCCGTCACCGCCGGCTGCGCCCCCCGCAGCGCCGGCGCATTGTGCCAATCCGGCACCACCACGACCATTCCCAGCGCCACCAGCGCCGTCGTCGCCGTCAGCGCCCCGCGCGTATTCATCCGCATCAACATGTCCGTCACTCCTCTGACAAGGCCCGCTTTCGGGCGATCAGAGGTTTGACGCGCGCCATCCCGCGCCTCTTGGAGATCGGCAAAATTTTTCCGCGCCAGGGCGATGTCCGCCGCCTTCTTCCCGGCATCCGGCTTCGGTGTCGCGGCCTGCATCATGGCCTTCAGATCGTCGAGGTCGTCGCTCATGCGTCCTCCTCTCGCGCGCGCATCGCGCGCAGATGTTTCTTGGCCTCCGACACGCGCCACCCCACCGTGCCGCCCGAGATGCCCAGCACCTCGCCCGCCTCGGCATGGCTCATGTCATCCAGCACCAGTGCCAGCGTGTCCCGCAATTCCTCCGGCAGGGCGCGCATCGCTTGCGTCAGCCAGTCCACCGCCTCGGCCACCTCCGCATCCGCCGCCCGCCGGTCCACTTCCCAGTCGCCCCAGCCTTCCGCGTATTTCGCCCGCACAGCCGCCCTGCGCCGCCGGTCATGGGCCGCGTTCACCACCACCCGCCACAGCCACGTGGTAAACTTCGACGCCCCGCGAAAGCCCGACAGCTTCCCCGGCAGCGCCGCGCACACATCCTGCGTCAGATCCTCCGCCTCCGCCCTTGCCCCGGTCAGCCGAAACGCCAGCCGGAACACGGCATCGTAGTGCCGCTCGACCAAAGCCGAGAAAGCCGCCGCATCGCCATCGGCTGCGGCTATGGCCAGGGTTTCGTCACTGACAGTCATGCGCATCACGATTGTAGGACGCCGCCCGGTCGTCAATCCTTGGCGATGCGCGAAATAAATTTCACGCCAACAATGCAAGCGTAGGCTGGGATTTCATCCCACCGTGACGGGATCTCATCCCGCCCGTCGCGCCCCCTACAGAGCCCCGACCCGCTCCAGCACCGCCTTCAACTCGGCCCGGCCTTCGTCGCTCAGCCCATCCTGCGGCGGCAGCGGCGCGCCGACCTCATAGCCCTGCAATTCCAGCCCGCCCTTGACGCAAGCCGCAAGATTGTACTTCGCAAACGCCTGGTTCAACGCCCACAGATCGCGCTGCAACTCCATCGCCGCTTGGTACTGCCCGACCTTGCACAGCTCGTACAGTTTCACACTCTGCTTCGGCACGATGCACGCGGGCCCCGCCATCCAGCCCTTGCCCCCGATCAGCATCACGCAGGCCGGGATATGCGCCGAAGCGGCAAAGATATCCAGCTTGTCGCCCGCCCGGTCCATGATCGACAACAGCCGCCCGGTATTGCTCGACGCATCCTTCAGACAGCGGATGTTCTCGACCTCCGCCAGCTCCGCGACCAATGGCACGCTCAGGTCACTGCGCTGGAAATTCGGGTTGGTGTAGATCACGATCGGTAACTCCACCGCCGCCGCGACCGCCGTGAAGTAGTCCTTGATGCCCCGGTCACTCACCGGGAAATACGCCTCCAGCACCGCGAGGATCCCGTCACAGCCCATGGCCGCGAACTCCCGCGCCTGCCGCACGGCCTCGTGGGTCGTCGTCGCCGCGACACCCACCACCACCGGCACCCGGCCCTTGGCGGCCGCCACGACCGTCTCGACGATATCGCGCTTCTGCTGCCAGCTCAGATACGCAAACTCCCCCGTCGAGCCTAGTGGCGTCAGCCCATGCACGCCCGCGTCGATCAGGTCGTCACATAGCCGGGTCAGCACCGCGCGATTGACGCGGCCCTTGCCATCCATCGGCGACACCAGGTAAGGAAAGACCCCGTGAAATCCAACTCCCATGCCGTGTCTCACACGCTCATGCAGACGTATTTCATCTCCAGGAAATCCTCGATCCCGTGATGGCTGCCTTCCCGGCCCAGCCCCGACTGCTTGACGCCACCGAACGGTGCGACCTCCGTCGAAATGATGCCGGTATTCACCCCCACGATCCCGTATTCCAGCGCCTCGGCCACCTTGTAGACCCGGCTCAGATCCTTGGCGTAGAAATAGCTGGCCAAGCCAAATATCGTGTCGTTCGCCATGGCGATCACGTCATCCTCGTCCTCGAACTTGAAGAGCGGCGCCAGCGGCCCGAACGTCTCTTCCTGGCTCACCTTCATATCCTGCGTCACACCCGTCAGGATCGTCGGCTTGAAGAAATTGCCGTCCATCTCGCCATCCGCGCCACCAAGGATCACTTTGCCCCCTTTGGATTTCGCATCCTCGATATGCTCGACTACCTTCTCGGATGCCTCCGGGTTGATCAACGGCCCCAGCTCGGTGCCGTCCTCCAGACCGTCGCCGACCTTCATCTGGCTCACCCGGTCCTTCAGCTTCTCGGCAAAGGCGTCATAAACCCCCGCCTGCACATAGATTCGGTTGGCACAGACACAGGTCTGCCCGTTGTTGCGGAACTTGCACATGATCGCGCCTTCCACGGCGGCATCCACGTCGGCATCGTCGAACACGATGAACGGCGCATTGCCCCCCAGCTCCATCGAGCATTTCATCACCTGGTCGGCGGCTTGCCGCAACAGGATGCGCCCCACCTCGGTCGACCCAGTAAAGGTCAGCTTGCGCACGTTCGGGTTCTCGCAGAACTCCTTGCCGATGTCGCTCGACCGCGACGAGGTCACGATGTTGAACACCCCCGCCGGAATGCCCGCCCGCTCGGCCAGCACACCCATCGCCGTGGCCGACAACGGCGTCTCCGCCGCCGGACGACCCACGAACGCACAGCCCGCCGCCAGCGCGGGCCCGGCCTTACGCGTGATCATCGCGTTCGGGAAATTCCACGGCGTAATGGATGCGGCCACCCCGATCGGCTGCTTCAGCACCATGATCCGCTTGTCGCGCTGATGACCGGGGATCATCTCGCCGTAAACCCGCTTGGCCTCTTCCCCGAAGAACTCGATGAATGACGCGCCATAGGCGATCTCGCCCTTGGCCTCGGTCAGCGGTTTGCCCTGCTCGGCGGTCAGGATCGTGCCCAGGTCATCCTGGTGCTCCATCATGAGGTCGAACCACTTGCGCAGCACCGCCGCCCGCTCCTTGCCGGTCCACTTGGCCCATTCCTTCTGTGCCTTCGCCGCGCCCGCGATCACGTCGGCCACTTGGCTCCGATCCAGGTCCGCCACTTTGGCGATCACGTCACCCCGCGCCGGGTTCACCACTTCGAACGTCGCGCCGTCCGCACCGTCGACCCACTTACCCCCGGCATAGGCCTTCTCGGCCAGCAGATCGGGGTCCTTCAAAAGCGATTTCAGGTTGGTGGCAGTATCGAGCATGGCGCATCCTCCGGCAAAAACGTCTCGTCTTGGCAAAGCATCTGGGGCAGAAAATGTCTAGGGCCAGCCCGAAGGAGCAGATCATGGATTACGACGACGCCTACGCCAACGTCCCCCACATTCCGGACGGCGAAAGCTACCCACCCCGCTGGGCCTCCGAGGCGGCAGCCTTCCGCCAGGCACGCGCACCTGGCTGCGACGATCTCGGCGTTCCTTACGGCGATACCCCGCGCCAGGCCTACGACCTCCTCCGCCCCAAAACCGCGCCGAAAGGCACGCTCGTCTTCGTCCACGGCGGCTACTGGCTCCGCTTCGACCGCTCCTTCTGGTCCCACTTCGCCATGGGCGCGCTTGCCCGCGGCTGGTCCGTCGCCATGCCCTCCTACGACCTCTGCCCGGACGTGCGCATCGCCGACATCACCCGGCAGATCGCCCGCGCCATTCAGACCATCGCCAAGGTCGAGCCCGGCTCCCTCGCCCTCGCCGGCCACTCCGCCGGCGGTCACCTCGTCTCGCGCATGGCCCAGCCCGGCCTCCTGCCCACCGACATCACCGACCGCATCAACACAATTACCCCGATCTCCCCGGTCTCCGACCTGCGCCCGCTCCTGCACACCGCGATGAACGCCCAGTTCCAACTGACCGAAGCCACCGCCGCCGCCGCAAGCCCCGCGTTGATGGCCGACCGCCTCGCCATCCCCACTCACATCTGGGTCGGCGCCGACGAACGCCCCGTCTTCCTCGATCAAGCCCGCTGGCAGGCCGACGCCTGGTCCTGCCCTTTGCGCATCGACAAGGGCCGTCACCACTTCGACATCATCGACGCCCTCAAGGACCCCGAAAGCCCCCTGATGCGCGATATCCTCGTCTGACCCACGCCGGCTTTTTCTTGCCGAAAATACTCAAATCCCGCCGCACGCCACGCGCCCACCGCAAAGGCCCTGCATATGGTGGGTGAAAACCCACGCGCCCCTGCGTCTCATACCTGTCCGAACCGCTCCGCCCAACACGGCACCCCATCCCCCTCGGCGGGCCGCGCCGCATAAACCGCCCGGGCAATCGCCCGCGCCACGCAGGTGGCCGCCGCATGGCCCAGCGCCAACTGCCCCGCAACGTCCGGCGCAGCACCACGCCCCGTGGCGGCGGCAAAGATCAAATCCCCGTCCATCGGCGTATGCGAGGGCACCAAGGCACGCGCATACCCATCATGCGCCGCCACCGCCATCCGCGTGCACTGCGCCTGTGTCAGCGTCACATCCGTCGCAACCACTCCGATCGTCGTCGCCGCGTGCTGTCCCAGCTTCGTGCGCGGCGCGTGCACATCTCCGAAGTTCCGCGCCACGCCCAGCCCGCCAAACTCGTCACCCATCTCGAACGGCGCCGCCCAGAACTCGCCGCGCGCGCCGGCCACGGCCGACCCCAACGCGTTCACTGCTACTAGCGCGCCCACCGTCACACCCGACGCCAGTACGACCGAGGCCGAGCCCAAGCCTCCCTTGAAATCCGCCGTCACCGCGCCCGCTCCGGACCCGGAACTCCCAAGATCGAACGCCTCACCCCGTCCGGCCAGCGCCTCCCGCCCCAGCCGCTTGTACGGATTCTCCACCCAGTCCTTGTCTCCGCCATTCAGTAGATCGAACAGGATCGCCCCCGGCACGATCGGCACGCGCTGATCTCCCACGGCAAAGCCGCGCCCCTCGGCGCGCAACCCGTCCACCACGCCCGATGCCGCATCCAAACCAAACGCCGATCCGCCCGACAGCACCAGCGCATCGACCTCCTCCACCACCTTGTCCGGCGCCAGCAAATCCGTCTCCCGCGTCCCCGGCGCCCCGCCCATGACGTGCACACCAGCGGTAAAAGGCGCGTCCCCCACCACAACGCTCACACCCGTTTTCACCGCCGCATCTTCGGCCTGTCCCACCAGTATCCCCGGCACATCCGTGATCAGGTTCCGCTCTCCCGGTCTTGCCGTCATGGTCCGTTTCCGTCCTCTTTTTGTCGCGGACCATCTTGCCAGACACATCCCGCTCTGCAAGAACAGCATCAGACCCGCGGGCGATGGCGTCGCCCAAACCTCGGGTCTCACATCCCAACAGTCCTGAACGCCGGGACCTTTCTTTGATTAGGAGGGTCACACTATGACTGCACCTCAAAACCAGACCGACTTCGCGGCCAAGCGCCCCGACTTCTATCGCTTCCACAATGGCGAAAAGGCCCCGCTGCCCTTCGCACCGTCCGAGTACGATCAGCGCCTCGCCGACCTGCGCCGCATCATGGCCGAAACCGGCGTCACCGCCGCCGTCTTCACGTCGATGCACAACATCGCCTACTACTCGGGCTTCCTCTACTGCGCCTTCGGGCGGCCCTACAGCCTTGTCGTCACCGCCACCGATAGCGTCACCATCTCGGCGGGCATCGACGCAGGCCAGCCATGGCGCCGCAGCCATGGCGACAACATCACCTACACCGACTGGCAGCGCGACAATTACTGGCGCGCAATCGCCTCCGTCACCGGCACCGGCGGCGTGATCGGCTACGAATCCGACCACCTCACGGTGCAGCAACGTGGCAAGCTGGATCACTTCCTTTCGCCAAGGAAAACGGTCGACCTGTCACCTCACACCATGAACCAGCGCATGGCCAAGTCCCCCGCCGAGATCGCCCTCATCCGTCAATGCACCGCCATAGCCGATGTCGGCGGCCATGCCATCCGCGACGCGGTCCGCATCGGCACGCGCGAGATCGACGTGGCCATGGCCGGGCGCGACGCGATGGAATTGGAAATCGCCAAGCGTTTCCCCGATGCCGAATACCGCGACAGCTGGGTCTGGTTCCAGTCCGGCCTCAACACCGACGGCGCCCACAACCCCGTCACGGCCCGGCAACTCCAACGCGGCGATATCCTGTCGCTTAACACCTTCCCGATGGTCTCGGCCTATTACGTTGCCCTCGAACGCACCATGTTCGCGGGCGAGGTCGACGCCGCCTCGCTCGCCATCTGGCAGGCCAACGTCGCTGCCCACGAATACGGCATGTCCCTGCTGAAGCCCGGCATCTCCTGCGCCGAGGTCACGCACAAGATCAACGCCTTCCTGGCCGAGCGGGACCTGCTGCAATACCGCACGTTCGGTTATGGCCACAGCTTCGGCATCCTGTCGCACTACTACGGCCGCGAGGCCGGGCTGGAACTGCGCGAGGATATCGACACCGTGCTGCAACCCGGCATGGTCATCTCGATGGAGCCGATGCTGACCATTCCCGAGGGCCAGCCCGGCGCCGGCGGCTACCGCGAACACGACGTGCTGGTCATCACGGAGGACGGGCACGAAAACATCACCGGCTATCCCTACGGGCCGGACTTCAACGTGGTCGGCTGACGCGGAAAACACCCCCCGGAAACCTTCCCGGGGGGCATCTCATCCCTAACTTATCGCACAGGCTTTAGGCCGCATCCTTGCGCTCGGGCCCATAGCTCTCGCCCACGTAATCCTCCAACAGCTTTTCGTTCCTGGCTTCCTCGATCCGGTTGATCCGGTCGATCCGCGCCTGGTTCTCGAAACGATACTTCACGAAATTCACCAGGCTCAGCGTCAGCAGCAGCACCGCGATCCCCCAGAAGCCCTTGGTCGACAGCGGCACTTCGGTCGAAAGCCACAGCGACATGCCCAGCAGCACATAGGCCGCCGCGACGCCTATCGCGTTGAACGCCATGATCACGGTGTTGTCGGGTTTGTCATTGAATTGCATTGGTCGTCTCCTCGTTCAGTAGAAAATAACGTTCAGTTACTTGCGCTTCAGCCGGTCCAGCACCTGGTCCGCCGTCACTTTCGTCACCGGGCCAAAGCCCTGCGCCTCCATGCGAGCATCCAGGCTTTCGTGGTTCAGGTCCGCCTCGATCCCCTGAAGGATTTGCGATTGCTCGAACGGGTCATCCCGCCCCACCACCCGCGCGATCAATTCTTCGGCCTCATCTGCGGCAGACGTGTTGCCGATCGTGGTCCGCAAGGATCCCTGCACCTGCTGCTCGCGCCGGATGGCCCGGGCCGTCACAGCACCCTGCTTGAGGTCAATCAGCCGCCGATGCGCCACTTCCACGCTCCCGCGCAGCCGGATTACCTTGGCCTCCAGCCGGTCGACCGTGCCCTGCCGAAGCTGCGCCTCGTTCTCCATCGTCGCGACGGCATCCGCCGCCTGCCGCGCCAGGTCCTTGCGGTCCGAGGCCAGGGCATCTTCCGCCCGCCGCATCATGGTATCGATCCGCCCTTGCAGCGCGTCCAGGATCCGCTTTTCCGACCTCTGCCGCTGAATGAGCGAGGCCAAGGTCGCTTTTGCCGCCCTCAACTGCGTATCCGAGTCGCGGATCTTCTGATCGATCAACTCGCTCGCAAAGGCGTCCTTGACCTGCTCCTCCGCCCGCGCATTCGCCCCGGCGATCAATGTCTTCAGTGTCGTGAACATATTCCAATCCCTTTCTTGAACAATGTTCATGAATAGAGATATATAGTGCTTTGAACGCCGTTCAAGAATTATTTTGAACGATGTTTAGAAACTATCTGTTTCCGGTGACATTCCCGATCACCAGCACGATCATCCGGGTCATATCGGCGCGCGACACCTCTGACACCTGGTTGTCCAGTCCCAGTGCGACGATCCCATGCACCGACGAAAACAGCGCCCGCGCCATCAGCACCACATCGTCCTCCGGCATCTTCGGAAAGCAGTCACGCACCGGGGCCTCGATCAGGCCGAACAGGCGTTTCATCTGGTCGTGGTACCAATCCGGCGCCTCGACCCCGGCCACTGTCTGCACCTCGAAAAGGGTGCGCCAGGCGTTGCGATTGCCTTCCGCAAAATCAAGATAGGCCTCTGACATCGCGATCATGCGCGCGGTCGGGCTCCTCTGCGCGCGATCTTCCAAGCTGGCCTCGACGGCCTGCCCAAGCCGCCCGAAGGTCCGCCCGTTCACCGCGATGACAATGTCGTGCAAATCGCCGAACACGTTGTAAATCGCGCCCAGCGCGCACCCCGCCTCTCGTGCCAGTTCCCGCGCCTTGACTGCGGCCAGACCGCCTTGCGTCACTTTCGCCTCGGCCAGGTCGATCAACGTCTTTCGCAGCGCGTCCCGCCGCGCCTCAACCTTGCCCGCCATGCTGCCTCCAAACTTGAACTTTGTTCAGGAGTATACAACACGACGCAAAAGCCAACCCCGAACCGACACCGCAAACCAGATCCCGGTTTGCCCTGTCCCCCGGGTCGATGTCACACTATATCGTGTAAAACAGCCGGCGCGTTGGTGCCGAACCGACAGGGACCACTCAATTGCAAGGGGCCGTCATGCACTACATCAAATGGATTTTCGTCGCCGCCTTCTGGCTGCTGGTCGCGGGCTTCCTGCACTACACCCTGCCGCAGCACGACATCGCGCGCGTCACCGACACCTACGAAAAGCGCATTGATTTCGGCGAAAACTCGATCTTCTGGTCCAACGTGGGCACCGGCGACGCCGAAGGCACGCCCAACCGCGATATCTTCTTCATCCAGACCCGGCTCGCAGATGGCGGTGTCATGGTCTACCGCAACGAGGATACCGGCTGGGGCTGGCCGCCCTATTTCAAGTTCGATACCTCAAACCTTCAGGCCGAGGCCGCCGACCTGCGCTCCACCTCCGAGACCCCCAAATGGGTGTCGATCACCCATTACGGCTGGCGCAACGAGTTCCTGTCGATCTTCCCGAACGCCATATCGGTCGAACCGGTCGAGGGTCCGAATGTCACCATCATCCCGTGGTTCAACATTATCTTCCTGACGTTGCTTGCAGCCCTGGCCTGGGCCATCCGCGTCCGCTGGATCCGCTTCCGCGAACGCCGGATCGACCCTGTCACGGACGAGTGGGGCCTGACCGATCCGCAACCGGGCCAAGACCGCCTGTAAAGGCGGACAAGGCGCCTAGCGCTTCCCGTAATACAGGCCCACCACGTGCTCGGCCTCTGCAAAGAACAGCCAGCGCGACGCCGCGATCCCGCCCAGATGCGCCAGAACGGCCACAAGCGCCGCGATGTGCGAAAACGGCACAAGCAGAAGCACGAAAGGCACCGTGTAGCCGAACAAAAGCGCGATCATCCGCAGCTTCTGCGCGTGCTTGCGCCCCACCACGTAGACGAACTCCCGCAGCAAGTAATTGTTGCCCGTATGCGGCGGCTCGAACGCCCGCACAGTGCCGATATTGCCCAGCCCCGTCGCCGTGGCCATATCCGTGCCGCACTGTGCCAACGCCTTGTCGCCGCGCAGCCACCAGATGACCTGCACGGCGGCCGCGACGGGCATCAGGATCAGCGCAATCTCAACTTGCCCCGCCAGCAACGCCCCGCCGGCCAGCGCAATCGCCATGAACAAAAGCGGCGTCAGCGTCGTGTTCCAGCGCGGCACGGTCTTCATCTGCGTGTAGATCATCGAGGTGGTAAACACCGTCACCGCCGACAGCACCGCCCCGATCACCCCCACCAGCATCCATTGCGTGTCGAAAAATACCAGCCCCGCGCCATAAATCGCCATCACGATCAGCGCCGCGATCGAGGACACGCCTTCCCGGCTCAGCCACGAAGACCGCCATTGCGTGAACGCCTTCAACGCCCGTTCCGGGTGGCCCAAGTGAAATGTCGAGGCCATCAGCCCGCCCACGGCCAGCAGGTAGGCAATCACGAAAAAGGGGAACGCGACCCAGCCGGTCGGCACGATGACCCCCAGCCCCAGCCAGAAGAGCAGGCCGAACCCAAGGCCCGACAACGTGGTGAATACGATAACGGACGGGGCAGGATGCATCAGATCTTCTCCAGCGCTTTGTCGAGCCAGCCGATGAACCCTTTCGGCTCCTCCGCCACGGGTGCCAGCAGCGGCGCCAAAACGTCGATCTGCTCTTCAGGGGCGGCCATCACCCGGTCCTTGGGCCGGGGCGGCAGGTACTGGTTCACAGGCTTCGTGCCCTGCTCGGGCATCAGGTCCATGCCACCGCGTTCCTCGACCAGTTTCGACACATCGCTGTCCGGATCGCCCAGATCCCCGAAATGCCGCGCCCCCGCCGGACAGGTCCGCACGCAGACCGGCACCCGGTCCTCCTCGGGCAGGTTGTCGTTATAGATCCGGTCGACGCACAGCGTGCACTTCTTCATCACGCCCTCCGCCGCGTCCATCTCGCGCGCGCCATATGGACAAGCCCAAGCACACAGCCCGCAGCCGATGCAATCGCTCTCGTTCACCAGCACGATCCCGTCCTCGACCCGTTTATAGCTCGCGCCGGTCGGACATACGGTAACGCATGGCGCATCCTCGCAATGCAGGCACGACTTGGGGAAATGGATCAGCTGCGCCGCCGGATGCGGCATCCCGCTCTCGGCCAGAGGCTGCACTTCGTAGGAATGCACCCGGTTCAGGAACGTCCCGCTGGGATCGCTGCCATACGGATCCTGGTCGCTCAGCGGCGCGCCGTAATTCTCGGTGTTCCACCCCTTGCAGCTCACCACGCAGGCGTGACAGCCGACGCAAGTGTCGAGGTCGATCACCAGCCCCATCTTGCGCTGCGTCGTCTCGGGAAGCGTCGTCATGCTTGCCGCTCCTCTATCTTGGCTGGGACGGCGCTGCTAACGGCCGCATCCCCGCTCGTATTCCAATTGCCGATGAACCACACGAAGGTTCCGACCACAAAGATCACGAACGCCAATATAACGATCAATGTCAGGGTCTTGCCGCTCATTTGCCCACCTTCCAGCGCAACTCGTCCGGCCCGGTCCCCACCGGCGACGTGATCGGCGCGAATGTCGGGTGCGCCTCTTCGGGCGCCACCGTCTTTTCGATCTTGACGCGCAGGTCGAACCACGCCGCCTGCCCCGTCACCGGGTCACTGTTCGCCCAGCGCAGCCCGTCGCCCTTGGGCGGCAGCAATTCATGAATGAGGTGATTGAGCAGAAAGCCTTTCGTGGCCTCCGGCGCATCCTTTTCCAGCGCCCAGGCGCCCTTGCGCTTGCCGATCGCGTTCCACGTCCAGACGGTATTCTCGTTAAGGGCGGCCATGTGAGCCACCGGCACCGTGATCTCTCCATGCGCCGACGTGACCTTGGCCCAATCTCCCTCGGCAAACCCGTTCGCCTCCCAGATTTTGGTCGGCAGGTACAGCGGATTGCGCCCGTGGATCTGCCGCAGCCACGCGTTCTGCGACCCCCAGGAATGGTACATCGCCATCGGCCGCTGCGTCAGCGCGTGAACGGGATATTCCACCGGGTCCACATGCCCGTCCTCGAACGGTGGGTACCACACCGGCAGCGGGTCCAGCGTCGCCTTGATCCGCTCGCGCAGGTGCTCGGGCGGCTGCCGCTCGCCATGCCCCTCGGCGGCCAATTGGAATTTGCGCATCGTCTCGGCATAGAGGTCAAAGATAAATGGCTGCGGACTGTCATAGAGCCCCATGCCCACCGCCCAGTTCTGATAGCCCATGTTCCACGGCTTCATATAGGCGTGTTCCTCGGCGATATGGTTCACGAAGAACCCGCCATTCTCGATATATTTCTCCAGCTGGTCCTCGTTCGGCGCCCCGCGCCCGTGGGTCAGTCCGTCCTCGCCCTTGCGCCACCCGGCCAGCGGGCCGATGCCCGGCTTGCGCTCGTGGTTGACGATGTAATCGGCATAGTCCGCCCACTTGGCGCTGCCATCCTCGTTGGTGAACCCCGGCAGGCCCATCTTGTTGGCCAGCAACACCAGCGCCGTCTGAAACCCCTTCACGTCCCGGTCCGGCTCCACCACCGGCCAGCGGATCGCGTCGGCGGCGGCATCCGCCTCGCAGATCGGGCGGTCCAGCAGGCTGATGCAATCATGCCGCTCCAGATAGGTCGTGTCGGGCAGGATCAGGTCGGAATAGGCGACCATCTCGGAACTATACGCATCCGAATAGATGATATGCGGAATGACGTACTCGCCGTCCTCGTCGGTGTCCGTCAGCATGTCGATCACGCCGCGCGTGTTCATCGTCGAATTCCACGCCATGTTCGCCATGTACATGAACAGCGTGTCGATCTTGTACGGATCCCCCGCATGCGCATTGCTGATGACCATGTGCATCATGCCATGCGCGCTCATCGGGTTGTCCCAGGTGAACGCCTTGTCGATCCGCGCAGGTGTCCCGTCATCCTTCAGCGCCAGATCTTCCGGCCCGCGCACGAACCCAAGGTGCGGGCCGTCCAGCGGCTTGCCCGGCGTCACCTTGCAATGCGGCGTCGGGTGGATGCTCACGGGCTTGGGATACGGCGGCTTGAACCGAAAGCCCCCCGGCACCTCGACCGAGCCCAGCAGGATCTGCAACAGGTGCAGGCTCCGGCAGGTCTGAAACCCGTTGGAATGCGCCGAAATCCCGCGCATCGCGTGGAAACTGACCGGACGGCCCACCATCTTCTTGTGTGTCTGCCCCCGGAAGTCCGTCCACTCGCGGTCCAGCACAATCTCTTCCTCAAATGCCACGCGCGCCAGCTCCGCCGCAATCGCCCGGATACGCCGCGCACTCACGCCGCACCGCTCCGCCACCGCCTCGGGCGCGTAGTCCTTGCCCATGTACCGCTCCGCCAACAGGTGCATCACCGGCCTGTGCGTCACGCCATCCTTTTCATAGCTGGCCGACAGGTCCGGCTTCACACCGTTCTTGTCGAACGGCGCAGGCTGTCCAGTCGCCCGATCGATCACCAGAAGCTTGCCATCGGCGTCCCGCATGAGCAGCCCATGCTCAGGCGAGCTGGCATCGCAATTCACCAGTACCGGCGCGTTGGTGTACTCCGCCAGGTAGCGCAGGTCGATCTTCCCGGCGCGCAGCAATTCATGCACCAGCGCGAGGATAAACAGCCCATCGGTCCCCGGCGTGATCCCGACCCATTCGTCCGCGACGGCGTTATACCCCGACCGGATCGGATTCACCCCGATCACCTTGGCGCCGCGTTCCTTCACGCGCCCGATGCCCATCTTGATCGGGTTGCTGTCATGGTCCTCCGCCACCCCAAAGATCATGAACAGCTTGGTGTTCTCCCAATCCGGCTGCCCGAACTCCCAGAACGCGCCGCCCATCGTATAGATGCCCGCCGCCGCCATGTTGACGGAACAGAACCCGCCATGCGCGGCATAGTTCGGCGTCCCGAAATTCTGCGCCCAGAAGCTGGTGAAGCTCTGGCTCTGGTCGCGCCCGGTGAAAAACGCCAGCTTCTCCGGCGCCTCCTGCCGCAGCGGCTCCAGCCAGCCGGTGGCGATCTCCAGCGCCTCGTCCCAGCTGATCTCCTCGAACTCGCCCGACCCGCGCGGCCCGACCCGTTTCAGCGGCGCGCGCAGACGGCTTGGCGCATTGTGCTGCATGATCCCCGCGCTGCCCTTGGCGCACAGAACGCCTTTGTTCACCGGGTGGTCGCGGTTGCCCTCGATATAGGCGACCTTACCGTCCTTCATATGCACGTTGATCCCGCAGCGGCAGGCGCACATGTAACAGGTGGTCTTGCGCACCTCGTCGGACACCTTGGGCGAGGTATCCAGTTTGGGCTGATCCAGCATGTCGTCGCCTCCCTTGGCTTGTCCCGGTCACGCTAGGCCAGTTCACACCGCCCCGCGACCGCTTCTCTCGGTTCGTTCGCTTTCCCGAAGCCGATTGCCGGGAAAGCTGAAAATTCCATGCGCTCAGCCGGGCAAAAGCCCGACCACATCCCGCGCAATCTGCCGTTCCTCATCAGCGGGCACCACGTGCACCGGGATCTCTCCCAGCCAGGTCAGATGATCCATGATACGGTCGCGTATGGTTCCGGCATTCTCGCCGATCCCCCCTGTAAAGGCCACGGCATCCACGCCATGCATCGCGGCAATTGCCGACCCGGCCTGCCGCGCCGCCCAGTAGCAGAAATGCTCCACCGCGAACCGCGCATCCTCATCCTCGCGGCTCAGAAGCGTGGCCATGTCATTCGTGCCGGCCAGCCCCTTCAGCCCGCTTTCCTTGTTCAGGATCGTGCCGGCTTTCTCGATCCCATGATCTTCGGCCAGACGCAGCACCGCCATCCCGTCGATACATCCCGTCCGCGTGCCCATTACCAACCCATCCAGTGGCGAATACCCCATCGAGTTCGCCACCGACTTGCCCTCGACCATGGCGCACAGGCTGGCCCCGTTGCCAAGATGCAGCCCCAGCAGACGCCGGGGCAGGTCATCCCCGAACTGCGCCACCATCCCGGCATAGGAAAGCCCGTGAAATCCGTAGCGCCTTATGCCCTTGTCCCGCTCCGCCTGCGGCAGGGCATAGGTGACGGCGACCTGCGGGTTCGTCGCATGAAATGCCGTATCGAAACTGGCGAATTGCGGCAGGTCCGGCGCCAGCTTAGCCAAGGCCCGCACCCCCGACAGGTTATGCGGATTGTGCAGCGGCGCCAGCGGCACCACCGCCTCGATCTTTGCGATCACTTCCTCGGTCAGCCGTTCCGGCGCCGTCAGATGCGCCCCGCCATGCACCACGCGGTGCCCCGCCGCGATCAGCGACGACACCGGATGCCCCGCCGCTTCCAGCCGCTCGAGAATCAAACCCAACGCTGCCGTATGGTCTGCAACCGAAACGCCCTGCGTCTCACCCCCAAGGCTCAGCCGCCCCTGTCCGCCGATCTCGGTCAACGATCCCGACAGAACCGATTCCAGCGCAGGCGTGAACAGCTCCACCTTGATCGAGGACGACCCGGCATTGACGACCAGTATCATGCCGCCCCCCCGATCACGCCCAGCGCCGCCGAGGCGATGCGTTCCTCCGCGCCCTGCGCCCGGCTGGTCAGCAATATCGGCACCTTCGCGCCCAACACCACGCCAGCACAGCAGCACCCCATGCCGAACGACATCAGCTTGAACAGCGCGTTGCCCGTGGTGATGTTTGGCGTCAGCATGATGTCGGCATCGCCCGACACCTCGGACTCGTAGTTCTTCGCCTCCGCTGCCGCCTTCGACAGGATCAAGTCCATCGCCATCGGCCCCTGCACCACCGCACCCGGCAGCGCGCCCTTGGCCCACTCCGCGATCTCGACCGCTTCAACCGTGTTCGGCACGGTCGGGATCGGGTCCTCTGTCGGGGCGAGAATCCCCGCCTTGGGCCGCTCGATCCCCAGCTTGTAGGCCAGCATCACCGCATGGCTCAGGCACGCCTGCCGCGTCTCCACGTCCGGGTCCACGTTCAGCGCCGCATCGGTTAACAGCAAGGGCCGCTCCGACCCCGGCATCGTGATGTGAAATACATGCCCACACCGCGTCCCCTTTTCGCGCAGCCCAGCCGCCGACGGCAGCAACCCTTTCAGGAAGGTCGACGTGTGAATCTGCCCTTTCATGATCGCGCCCACCTCGCCCGCGCGCGCCATCTCGGCGGCCACCGGCGCGGCGGTCTCCTTCGGCGCGTGAATGAGCGGCAAGCCCGCGATATCCCACCCGATCTCCGCCGCCGTGGCCTTGATCTTGTCGTTGTCCCCGATCAGCACCGGATCGGCCAGCCCGGCCTCGGCCGCCTCGCGGATGCCCTGCAACGGGTTCGGCGCCCCGGCATTCACCAGTGCCACGCGCGGCCGCGGCAACGCCTGCGCCCGCGTCAACAATGAAGGCGGGCACTTGGGCTCACTCGCGGCGAGAAAGGGATATCGGTCTGTCATGTCTTGTCCTGTCACTCTGTCCAGGGCCCTGATCGGCCCCGCGTGGCACGTTATGCCCGCGAGGCGACAGGTTTGCGACGTCTCAGACCGCCTGCTCGACCATGTCGTCGGCGCTGATCCCGGCCACTTCCACCGGCTTCTTCATGGCGTCCCGGCGGAACGGTTCGCCCAGTTCCTGGTTGATCATCGCCTCGATCAGCGTGGTCGTCCCGTTCTCCATCTGCTCCTTGATCGCGGTGTTCAGCGCATCGGTCAGCTCGTCCATGGTCCGCGCCACGACACCTTTCAGCCCGCAGGCATTGGCGATCCCGGCATAGCTGACATCGTCATCCAGCTCGGTGCCCACGAAATTGTCGTCGAACCACAGGGTCGAGTTCCGCTTCTCCGCCCCCCACTGGTAGTTGCGGAACACGATCTGCGTGATCCCCGGCCACTCGCTCCGGCCAATGGCCGTCAGCTCGTTGACCGCAATGCCGAACGCGCCGTCCCCGGCAAATCCCACCACGGGCACATCCGGACACCCGATCTTGGCGCCGACAATGGCGGGCAGGCCATAGCCACAGGGGCCAAAAAGCCCCGGCGCCAGGTATTTCCGCCCCTCGTCGAAATCAGGGTACGCGTTCCCGATGGCACAGTTGTTGCCGATGTCCGAAGAGATGATCGCATTCCGCGGCAGCGCGCCTTGGATGGCCCGCCACGCCATGCGCGGGCTCATCCAGTCGGGCTTGTCCTTGCGCGCCCGTTCGTTCCAGGTGGTGCCGGGGTCGTCATCCTCGTGGTCCATGCTGGCAAGCTGCTGCGCCCATTTGCTCTTGGTCTCGGCAATCTTCGCCTTGCGCGCGTCGCGCCCCTCATCCCCGGCGGTCTCGCCCAGATTCTTCAGGATGCCCTGCGCCACCTTGGCCGCATCGCCCACGATCCCCACGGTCACCTTCTTGGTCAGGCCGATCCGGTTGGGGTTGATATCCACCTGGATGATCTTGGCGTCGGCAGGCCAGTATTCCATGCCATAGCCCGGCAGGGTCGAAAACGGGTTCAACCGCGTCCCAAGGCACAGCACCACGTCTGCGTCCTTGATCAGCTCCATCCCCGCCTTGCTGCCGTTATACCCGAGCGGTCCGGCGAACAGCGGGTGCGAACCGGGGAAGGCATCGTTGTGCTGATAGCCCACGCAGACCGGCGCGGTCAGCCGCTCGGCCAGTTCCATCGACGCCGCGATCCCGCCTTTCGACAAGACGACGCCCGCACCGTTCAGGATCACCGGGTTCTTGGCCTCGCTCAGCAGCGCGGCCGCCTCGGCCACCGAGTTGCTGCCACCCGGGCTCACCTCGAACTCGATCGCACTGGGAATCTCGATATCCACTACCTGCGTCCAGAAATCGCGCGGGATGTTGATCTGCGCCGGCCCGCACAGGCGCTTGGCTTGGGAAATCACCCGCGCCAGCACCTCGGCCACGCGCGTCGGGTCGCGCACCTCTTCCTGATAGGCCACCATATCTTCGAACAGCTTCATCTGCTCGACTTCCTGGAACCCGCCCTGGCCAATCGTCTTGTTCGCCGCCTGCGGCGTCACCAACAGCAGCGGCGTGTGGTTCCAGTAGGCGGTCTTCACGGCGGTGACGAAGTTGGTGATGCCCGGCCCATTCTGCGCGATCATCATGCTCATCTTGCCGGTCGCCCGGGTATAGCCATCGGCCATCATCCCCGCGCTGCCTTCGTGCGCACAGTCCCAGAACGTGATCCCGGCCTTCGGAAAGAGGTCCGAAATCGGCATCATCGCAGACCCGATGATCCCGAACGCATGCTGGATTCCGTGGCGTTGCAGCGTTTTGACAAAGGCTTCTTCGGTGGTCATCTTCATGACAGTGCTCCTGAACAATGGAAAAGGCCGGTCCTCCCCCGGCGCGGTTTGAAGGGAAGCTACCCTCGCAGTCAGCCCCATTCTAGGGCCAGATCCTGCTGCATACTATAGCCAGAGGTCATTTTTATTGAGACTTTTGGTCTCAGAAATTTGTAATATGGAACCACACCATATCTGGCCAAACCTCTTTTCAACCTTTTGAACAAGGCGTTCGTGCGGTTCTGCGCCATGGACCCAACTGGCCTTAAGACCTCAGCTCATTTGCCAGTATCCCGATCCCGTCCGCGATCCGCTCCGAGGGAATCGAGGAATAGGCCAATCGATAGAAGTTGCGCGGCGCCCGCGCGGCCTCGAAAAACGGCCGTCCCGGCTCGATCAGAACGCCCCGGGCTTGCAACCGGCGCGCAAGATCCTCGGTATCCACCCCCTCCGCCGCCCGCATCCAGATCGAGCTTCCGCCGAACGCCCCGCGCCCTTCCACGCCCAGCCCGTGATCTTCCAGGGCCGCTTCCATCACCTGCCGCCGCCGCGCATAAGCCTTGCCGATCCGCCGGATCAGGCTGTCGTAATGCCCCAGGCTCAGAAAATAGGCCGTGGTCCGCTGAACATGCCCCGGCGGATGCCGCAGCACGCTGGCCCGCAGCGCCCGCGCCTCGCGGATGAACGCCTGCGGCCCGACAAGATACCCCAGCCGCAGCCCCGGAAAGATCGACTTGGAAAAGCTGCCGACGTAAATCACCCGCCCATCCGTATCGAGCGATTTCAGCGACGGCAGCGGGGCGCGCAGAAAGCTGATCTCGAACTCGTAATCGTCCTCGACGATCAGCGCCTCCATCTCCCGCGCGCGGGCCAGCAGGTCCTGCCGCCGGTCCAGCGGCATCGTCGCATTGGTCGGCGCCTGGTGGCTCGGCGTGGTGAAAATCACGTCCGCCCGCTCCGGCAAATCCTGCGGCCGCAGCCCGTCACGATCCACCGGCACCGGCGCCATGTGACAGCGCGACTGGGTCAGGATATCACGCAGCGCGTGGTAACAAGGCTCCTCCACCGCCGCCGTCCGCCGCTGTGTCAACAGCACCTGTGCCGTCAGCCAAAGCGCATTCTGCGCCCCCATCGTCAGCAGGATCTCCCCCGGCTCTGCCAAAATCCCCCGCCGCGGCAGGGTGTGCCGCGCAATGAACTCGATCAGCTTCGGATCGTCCTGGTCATAGGCATCCGCCGCCAGCGCCTGGAACTCTTTCTGCCCCAGCGCGCGCAGCGCACAATGGCGCCAGCTCGCGTGATCGAACAGGCTCGGATCGGTCTGCCCGAAAATGAATGGATAAGGATACTCCGACCAATCCCTCGGCTTTTCCGGCGTCGCTCCGCCCGTGTACCGCCGCCCGATCGCCCGCCCCCAGTCGATCACGTCGCCCTTCGCCGCACTGGGCGTGAACGCAGGCGGCTCAGGCGCGTTCTGCGACACGAAATACCCCGAGCGGTCCCGGCTCTCCAGATAGTCGTTGGCCTGCAACTCGGTATAGGCCAGCGTCACCGTGATCCGGCTCACCCCCAGATGCTCGGCCATCCTGCGCGAAGAGGGCAGCTTCTCGCCCTTGCGGAACCGCCCCGACAGGATGCCCTGCGCGATCATCTGCTGGATCTGCGCCTGCAACGTCCCCTCCGCCTCGGGCGACAGGAAAAAGCTTTCCACCGATATGGCCATCAGAAAACTCTACACTGGCCTCATCGGCTCCGCAATCTGGACCGATGCCCACGGCTTTCACTGTTCCCCAAATACTCCCGCCGGAGGCACCCCAGAACCCGACCGGCACGGCCTCATCCGCACCTACGCGCAACCGGTCCGAGCGGGTAGGGTGGGTGAAAACCCACGCGCCCCTCACCGATGGTGCAGGCCCCCGCCAAACACCTCCGCAAACGCCGCCGCGCCGTCCGGCGAAAAACGCACCACCCGCGTTCCTTTCACACGGGTGGCCCAGCCCAATGCCTCGATCCGGCTCAACATCGCCCGTCCAAGTTGCCCCGCCAGATGCGAGCGTCGCTCCGACCAGTCCAGGCAATCGCGGCACAGCGGCGCCCGTGATTTCGGCAACCCGTCCAGGTCGATCCCGAACCCTGTCACGAAACCTCGTCCCGCGTCCGTCAGTTCAAGCGCCTCGCCACTCTGCCACAGAACCCCCCGCGCCAGCAGCGCATCATACATCTGCGTTCCCATGTCTCCGGCCAGATGGTTGTAACAGACCCGCGCCTTGCGCATCTCAGGGTCTCGTGGCCCGGGCCGCGTCCGCAACGCGCCGGTCCCCGCGGCCAGCCCCATCAGCGCCTCCAGCACATGCGCCACCTCGTCACCGGCCAGCCGGAAATACTTGTGCCGCCCTTCGCGCCGCAGCGAGATCAGCCCGCCCGCCTCGAGCTTCGACAGATGCGCCGAGGCCGTCTGCAACGTCACCCCCGCCTCCGCCGCCAGCTCGCTCGCGGTCAAAGCCATCCCGCTGATCAGCGCGGTCAGCATGTTGGCCCGCGCCGGATCTCCGATCAGCGCGGCAACGCGGGAAATATCAGGACCGTCCTTCATAGTTCGACACTAGCCGAACCATTACGCCCCGTCCATCCGCTACAACAGGGGCGATCCCAAAGGAGACACCCATGCTGACCTGCATCATCCGCTACCACATCGATCCCACGAAACACGCCCAGTTCGCTCATTACGCGCGCAACTGGGGCACCGCCATCCCGCGCTGTGGCGCCGACCTCATCGGCTATTTCGCCCCGCACGAAGGCTCCTCTACGCTGGCCTTCGGCATCTACAACATCCCCAGCCTGGCTGAATACGAAGCCTACCGCGCCTGCCTCGCCGCAGATCCATTGGGTCGCGATAATTACGCCTTCGCACAATCCGAGAAGTTCCTCTTGCGCGAGGACCGCACCTTCCTGAAATGTGTCTCGACACCGCAGCAAGGAGACACCAAATGATCGCCGTCATCTTCGAGGTCATGCCGCACCCGGATCAAAAAGACGCCTATCTCGACATGGCCGCCAAGATGAAACCGCTTGCGGAAGGCATCGACGGCTTCATCTCGGTGGAACGCTTTCAAAGCCTGGTGAACCCGGAAAAGCTGCTGTCCCTCAGCTTTTGGCGCGACGAGGCCGCTCTGGACGAATGGCGCCGGCTTGAGGCCCACCGCGGCGCCCAGCGCGCAGGCCGCGAGATCATGTTCGACGATTACCGCCTGCGCGTCGTGTCGGTCATCCGCGACTACGGCATGTTCGAGCGCGACGAGGCGCCAGACGACAGCAAGCAAGTCCACGGCGGATGAGACCGCACGCCCCGTCCCGGGCCTGACCCGGGACCTCGCGCGGCAAGCCCCCTGGATCAAGCTCGGAATACCATACGAATGCGTATGTCCGGCGCCGTCAGATCAGCCCGCGCGCCCGCAGACCGTCCAGCACGGCTTCGGTATCCTGCCCCCGCGCCGGTACCGGGTTCGGCGCCAGCGGCTGCCCATCAAACCGCGGCGCCGGAGCCGGTTGCAACCCGCCCTCGCCCGCGTGCCAGATCGCGCGCGCGGCGATATGCGGATCCTCCGCCGCCTCCCACGGGCTCAGCACAGGCGCGACACAGGCGTCCGACCCCTCGAACAGTGCGGCCCAATGACCAACCGGCTGCGCCGCAAACAACGCCGCCAGCCGCGCCGTCTGCTCCGGCCACTGTGCCCGATCGTACTGCGCCCCGAAGAGTGGATCGTCATCCAGCCCAAGAAGATCCAGAAATAGCGCATAGAACTGCGGCTCAAGGCATTGCACCGACAGGTACCGCCCGTCGGCACAAACGTATGTCCGCCCCCAGGGCGGCGCATCCAGCAGGCTCTCACCGCGCGTCTGCGACAGGTTCCCACCGCCCGCCATCGCCATGAACAGCGCCATCATATGCGCCGACCCGTCGGTGATCGCAGCATCCACCACCGTGCCCTGTCCTGTTCGCTGCGCGTTCAGCAGACCGCTCAGAATACCGGCCACAAGGTACAGCGCCCCGCCCCCGATATCTCCCACGATCGTCGGCGGCGTCAGTGGCACATCGCCCGGGGTCGAAGCATAGTAAAGCGCCCCCGCCGTGGCGATGTAATTATAATCATGCCCCGCCAGATGCGCCCGCGGCCCGTCCTGCCCCCAGCCCGTCATCCGTCCATACACAAGTGTCGGGTTACTCTCCGCAAACGCTTCCGGCCCCAGTCCAAGCCGCTCCATCACCCCGGGCCGCAACCCTTCGATCAGCGCATCGGCTTCATTCACCAGCGCCTTCGCCGCCGCCATGTCGCCGGGGTCCTTGAGGTCCAGCACCACGGCCCGCTTGCCCCGGTCGAGCATGTTGTGCTCGCCCATCGTGGGATTGGCAGAACCGGGGCGCTGGACAGCCGTCACCTCCGCACCCAGATCGGCCAGCATCATGGCCGCAAAAGGCGCGGGACCAAGGCCCTCGAACTCGATGATGCGGATGCCGGTGAGCATGGCGGTGGTCAAACCACCACCTCCATCTCCTCCTGGTCCCCCACCCCGAACACCCGCTTGTAGCGGTCGATCTGGTCTTCGGGCCCCATGGCCTTGCGGGGGTTGTCCGACAGCTTGACGGTGGGGCGGCCGTTGGCGGCCACCGCCTTGCAGACGAGCGAGAAGGGCGCGAGCGCGTCGCCGGGCGTAAGGCCGCGGAAGTCGTTGGTCAGCAGCGTGCCCCAGCCGAAGGAGACGCGCACGCGGCCCGCGAATTGCTTGTGCAGCGCGAGGATCCTCTCCTCGTCCAGCCCGTCGGAAAAGATGACCAGCTTCTGCGTCGGATCCTCGCCACGGTCCTTCCACCACTGGATGGCGGTCTCGGCGCCGCGGGCGGGGTCACCGCTGTCCACGCGGATGCCCGTCCACCCGGCAAGCCAGTCGGGCGCTTTGTCCAGAAACCCTTCGGTACCGTATGTGTCGGGCAGGATGATCCGCAGGTTGCCGTCGTGTTCGTCGTGCCAGTCGGACAGGACCTCGTAAGGCGCCCGGGCCAGCTCCGCGTCATTCTCGGCCAGCGCGGCATAGACCATCGGCATTTCATGAGCGTTGGTGCCGATCGCCTCCAGGTCGCGGTTCTTGGCGATCAGGCAGTTCGAGGTGCCGACGAAATTCTCGCCCAGCCGTTCGGTCATCGCCTGCACGCACCAGTCCTGCCACAGGAACGAATGCCGCCGCCGCGTGCCGAAATCGGCGATGCGCAGGCCCGGCGTGTCGCGCAGCACCTCGGTCTTTTCCCACAGGCGGGTCATGGCGCGGGCATAAAGCACCTGAAGCTCGAACCGGGCCATGTCGTGCAGCACCGCGCGCGAACGAAGTTCCATCAACACCGCCAGCGCCGGGATCTCCCACAGCATGACCTGCGGCCAGGTGCCCTCGAACGTAAGCTCGTACTGCCCGTCCCGTTTTTCCAGGTGGTAGGGCGGCAAACGCAGCTTCTCGAACCAATCCATGAATTCGGGCGTGAACATCTGCCGCTTGCCATAGAACGTGTTGCCCCGCATCCATGTCGACTCGCCGCGCGACAGCGACAGCGAGCGGATGTGGTCCAGCTGTTCGCGCAGTTCGCCCTCGTCCACCAGTTCGGCCAGTCGGATATCCTTGCTGCGGTTGATCAGCGAGAAGGTGACGGAGGTGTGCGGACGGTTGCGAAACACCGACTGGCACATCAGCAGCTTGTAGAAATCGGTATCGATCAGCGACCGGACGATCGGGTCGATCTTCCACTTGTGGTTCCAGACACGGGTTGCGATGTCGACCATGGCGGCCTCCGGGTAGTCATGTTGCCGCCCGTTAGAGCAAAAGGGTCAGGTCTCCGCAAGCGCGGCGCGGGTGGCGGTGGCCAGCCGCTCGATGCCGGTCGCCAGCTTGTCCTCGGTATTGTAGGTAAAGTTGATGCGGATCGAACTGTGGTCGCGCCCCTCCGGGTCGAACACCGACGACGGCGAGATGCACACCCCATGCTCCAGCCCCACCTCCATCAGCCGGTTGGTATCCAGCGCGGGGTCCTTCGCCGTGGCCCAGACGAACATGCCCCCCGTGGGCCGCTCCCATGTGAACAGGTCGGGCAGATGTTCGTCCATCGCCGCACACAGCGCATCGCGCCGCGTGCGGTAAAGGTCGAGGATACCCGGCAGCATGTCATCGGCCAGCCCGGTGGCGAACGCGTCATGGGTGATCTGCTGGCACAGGCCGCTGGTGCACATGTCGGCGCTCTGCTTGGCGGCTTTCAGCACTTCGATCATCTCGGGCGCCGCGATGATCCAGCCGATCCGCAAACCCGGCGCCAGCTCCTTGGACACCGTGCCAAGATAGATCACCGGCCCGTCATATGGCGCCCCGGCCTCCTCGGCCGACAGCGTCAGCATCCGCGGCATCGGCGCGTCGTCATAATAAAGCGTGCCGTAAGGATCATCCTCGATCAGCCACGTGCCGGTCGCGTGCGCCGCATCCACCAGCCGCCGACGCGTCGCCGCATTCACCAGCTTGCCCGTCGGGTTCGAGAAATTCGGCACGGTATAGGCAAACTGCGCGCCGGTCATCGCCGCCACCGGGTCAAGGTCATTCGCCTCCAGCCGCATCGGGCGATAGACCGGCTGGCGCGGCCGCCAGTTGTCCAACGCCCCCAGATAGGCCGGCGTCTGCGACGCAACGGTGCTGCCCTCCTCCAGCAACACCGTGCCAATGAGGTTCAGCGCCTGCGCCCCGCCCGCTGTGATCAGCACGTTGTCGCGCGTCAGCGTCAGGTCCCCTTCGGAATACCGTGCCGCGATCAGGTCGCGCAGCTTGGGCAGGCCCGCGACAGGGGCATAGGCCAGCGTCTCATCCGCATGATCGGCCACGGCGGACGTCGCCAGCTTCGTCATGTCCTCGACCGGCCAGATCTCGGTCCCCGGCAGGCCACCGCCAAGGTTGACCAGCCCGGGAATACGCCCGGCGGCCAGGAAGGTGGCGGTCACGTCGTTGGTGTCGTCAAGCCATTTGGCAAAGGCGGGGCGCTGGGGCATCGGCTGTCTCCCGAAGTCGTGCAAGGGGTCGCGGCGTGCATAAAGGAAAATGAACGACTGTTCAATTCCCGTACTGCGCGCTCAGTCGGCAGGCGCGAACGCCTCGACCGACAGGATGGTGGGCATGTGCCGCGCAATCTCGCGCCAGCTGTCGCCCTCGTCAAGGCTGGCAAAGACAGACCCCGAATTGGTTCCGAAATACAGCCCCGGCGTATCCAGCGTATCCCCCGCCATGGCCTGCCGCAGCACGGTGAAGAAACAGTTCTTTTGCGGCAGCCCCTCGCGCAGCGCCTCCCACGTCTCGCCCCCGTCGCGCGACCGCCAGACGGCGCAGGCCGCGTCGGGCGGATACCGCCCCGCCATGTCGCCATTCAGCGGCAGCGTCCAGATCGTGCGCGGATCGCGCGGATGTACCCGGATCGGAAAGCCGAAGGTCGACGGCAGACCCGGCGTGATGTCGTCCCACGACCGCCCGCCATCAGAGGACCGCCAGACGCCGTGATGGTTCTGCTGATAGAGCAGGTCCGCGTCGCCCGGGGCGCGCATGATGTTATGCACGCAATGCCCGGTCTCACCGCCGCTCGGGGCGGCGGGATGGTCATGCGCGCCGCAGGCCTCGGCATTGGACAGCCGGTTGCGCCGCTCCCAAGTCGCCCCGCCGTCCTCGGTGGCAAAGACCCCGGCGGCGGAAATCCCGATCCATTGCTTTTCGGGCGCGCCGGGGTCGAACACGATCGTGTGCAGGACCAGTCCCGCCGCCCCGGGGTTCCAGTCCTTCGCCGACGGATGCGCGGTCAGCGCATCCACCTGGGCCCATGTCCGGCCATGATCGGTACTCTTCAGAAGGGTCGCGGGCTTCGTCCCGGCATACAGCGTCCCGTGCGCGAACCCCAGCGACCAGACCTGTTCAAAGGCGTCGTCGAACGGCAGCGGCGCGTCGGTCCAGCCGATCATCTCGGCAAAGCCCGGATCGTGCGCCGCCCAGTCATCCATCTGCCCGCGCGTCAGGCGCTCCAGCGTCCAGGACCGGCCCCGATCCTCTGACCGCCACACGCCTGCCCCGAAAAACGCACCGCCACCCCCGGCCCAGATCGTGCCGGTGTCGGGATCGCCCGCCATGTGGTTGATGCACCAACCGTCGCAATGCGGGCCGGTCACGTCCCAACTGTCGCGGCCCGCGCCTGCGGACAGGATAAAGGCACCCTTGGTGGTCCCGACAAGAAGGCTGACGCTGGGAGAAGGCATGGCACGGGGCTCCGCTTGGGTTGCCAGAGCCTACCACGTCCCGCCGCGATTCCCGAGAGCGGGAACCGGCCGATCCGGATCCGCCAAAGGCAATCTTGTTTCCATCGGGTCAGAGGTCCCGGATCAGGTCCGGGGCGGGGTGCGCTCTGATACGAACGTCACGCCCATATCCCCGCAAAATGATGCGTCGGCCCATGGCCCGACCCGACATCCAGCGCTCCGGCCCCGGCAATCGCCCGCGCGACATAGGCCTTGGCCTCGGCCACCGCCTCGGGCAAAGGGTCTCCCCGCCCGATCCGGGCCGCCAGCGCCGCCGACAGGGTGCATCCCGTGCCGTGGGTGTTCCGCGTCGCCACCCGCGCGCCCTCGAACCAATGCACGCCACCCGCATCAGCCAGCACGTCCGGGCTGCTCTCGCCCTCAAGGTGCCCGCCTTTCAGCAGCACCGCGCCACAGCCCAGCGCCCGCAACGCCTCCGCCTGTTCGGCCATCGCCTCCCGCGTCACCGCCTCGTCGCAGCCCAGCAACGCCGCCGCCTCCGGCACGTTCGGCGTGATCACCGCCGCCTTCGGCACCAGCGCTTCGCGCAGCGCCACCACCGCGTCCTCGGCCAAAAGCGACGCGCCCCCCTTGGCCACCATCACCGGGTCCAGCACCACCGGCACGTCCGGCAAGGCGTCCGCCACCGCCCGCGCGATCTCTGCCGTGGCGATCATTCCGATCTTCACCGCGTCGATCCGCACATCCTCGGCCACCACCCGGATCTGATCCGCCACGAAGTCCGGCGGCACCATGTGCACGCCCTGCACGCCTTGGGTGTTCTGCGCCGTCAACGCCGTCAGCACCGCCATGCCGTAGGCTCCGTTCGCCGAGATCGCCTTGAGATCGGCCTGCACGCCCGCCCCACCCGACGGGTCCGAGCCCGCGACCGACAGGATGTTGGCAATCCGGCCCTTGGCTGTGTTCCTTGTCTCGAGGGTCATCCGGCTCCTTTCGAGGCGACGAAAGGCTGGGTCCGACCGGCTCCGGTCCCGCCTTCCTCCGCCAGCATGATCTGGTTCAGGTTCAAAGGGTGCATCTCAGCCCGAAGGCGCCCCTGGCTCGGACGTCAGGATAAGCGCGGGCGGCCCTCTGTCAACCGCACCGGCACGGCGCGCAACGCGCGGCGTCTTTACGAAAGGGGTTCGCGTCCGTGCACCAACGCGATACAGTCGGACATACCGACGCGATACCGACGCGGTTTTCGACTTCTTCCCAGTGTTAACTTTTCGATTCGGCCACAAGGGGTTGGAAGGTGGACCTGCAGGGGCTATCTTCGTTTCTTGCACGTTCCCAAGGCAGGCCCGACATGGTGAAACCCAAGATCAACCCGAACTACAAGGTCGTCGCCGAGAACCGCAAGGCGCGGCACGACTATGCCATCGAGGACGATCTCGAATGCGGAATGGTGCTCGAAGGCTCCGAGGTCAAATCCCTGCGCCAGAAGACTTCCAACATCGCCGAAAGTTACGCCGCGGTCGAGGATGGCGAGCTGTGGCTGGTCAACAGCTACATCGCCCCCTACGAACAGGCCGTGCCTTTCGGCCACGAGGACCGTCGCCGCCGCAAGCTCTTGGTTTCCCGCAAGGAAATGGCGCGCCTTTGGAACGAGACCCAGCGCAAGGGGATGACCCTCGTGCCGCTGGTGATGTATTTCAACGACCGCGGTATCGCCAAGATCAAGATCGGCATCGCCAAGGGCAAGAAGAACACCGACAAGCGCCAGACCGAGGCCAAGCGCGACTGGAACCGCCAGAAGCAGCGGCTTTTGCGCCACGGTATGTGACGCCTTTGGTTTTCGCCCTCCGCGGCTGACGCGCCATTTGCTACTATCTTGCCCGTGTCGCGCCACCCGCGCAGCCTGGAAGGGGAAGACCAAAGGCATGGATCTACTGCTCAGCCTCATTGCCGGCGCCATCGGCGGCAACGTCGCCGGCGGCCTTGTTCCCCGCTTCAATCTCGGCCTCATGATCAACTCTTTCGCCGGTGTTCTCGGCGGCGCCCTGGGCGGCCATGCCCTTGGCTTGCTGGGCTTTGGCGGCCTTGCGCAAACCGCGCCCGACAGCGCCGCACTCGACCCCACGGCACTGACGACTCAACTGGCCGCGGGAGGACTGGGCGGCGGCGCCTGCCTTCTGGCCGCTGGTCTGCTGCGCAATCTGCTGACCCGCTGACACTGGGCACAGCACACCCCGCCCGCTTGCACTGTCCCGCGTCCCGCGCTACGTCAATAGCAACGGTTTCAGGGGGCTGTCATGGCAAACGACGATCCGAAAACACTGGTATCCACCGATTGGCTGGCGGCGCATCTCAATGATCCTGACCTGCGGGTTCTGGATGCCACCTATTTCCTGCCGGGCGTCGAGCGCGACGCGAAAGCGGAATACGACGAGGCCCACATCCCCGGCGCCCGGTTCTTTGATATCGACGACATTTCCGACCATCGCTCCGACCTGCCGCATATGGCGCCTCCGGTGGAAAAGTTCATGTCGCGCCTGCGCCAGATGGGCGTGGGCGACGGTCACCAGGTGGTGGTCTACGACAGCCACGGCCTCTTCTCGGCGGCCCGTGTCTGGTGGCTCTTTCGCCTGATGGGACAATACGACGTGGCGGTTCTGGACGGCGGCCTGCCCAAGTGGCTGGCCGAGGGCCGCCCGACCGAGGACTTGCCCCCGATGATCCGCGACCGGCACATGACTGTCCGGCGCGAGGCGCACCGGGTCAAGGACGTGACGCAGGTCGCCTCGGCGTCCAAGCTGGGCGACTACACCATCCTGGACGCCCGTGCGCCCGGTCGGTTCCGGGGTGACGAGCCCGAACCGCGCGAAGGGCTGCGCGCCGGGCACATCCCCAACTCCCGCAACGTGCCCTACAGCACCCTGCTCAACGACGACGGCACGATGAAATCCCCCGACGAATTGCGCGCGGTCTTCGATGCCGCCGGCGCGGACCTCTCGAAGCCCGTCATCACAAGCTGCGGCTCCGGCGTGACAGCTGCGGTGATCAACCTTGCGCTGGAACGGATCGGCAAGATCGACCACGCGCTTTACGACGGATCATGGACCGAATGGGGCGCCTTCCCCACCGTCTCCGTCGCAACCGGAGAAGCCTGATGTTCGAACACCTCAAAGAGCAACCCGCCGACAAGATCCTGGCTCTCATGCAGGCCTACAAGGACGATCCGCGCGACACCAAGATCGACCTCGGCGTCGGTGTCTACAAGGATGCCGAAGGCCGCACGCCGATCATGCGCGCGGTCAAGGCCGCAGAAAAGGAATGGTGGAAAGAGGAAGAGACCAAGGCCTATGTCGGCCTCGCGGGCGACCCGGCCTTTTCCGACGCGATGATCAAGCTCATTCTCGACGATTCCGCCCCGCGCGACGCGGTGGCGGCAGTCGCCACGCCCGGCGGCACCGGCGCAGTGCGGCAGGCGTTTGATCTGGTGAAGATGGCCAACCCGGGTGCGCGCGTGTTCGTCTCGGACCCGACCTGGCCCAACCACCTCAGCATCCTGAAACACATGGGGATCGAACACGTCCCCTACCGCTATTTCGACAACGAAACCGGCGGCGTCGATTTCGACGGCATGATGCAGGATCTGGACGGCGTTCAGGCAGGCGACGTGATCCTGCTGCACGGCTGCTGCCACAACCCGACCGGCGCCAACCTGACGATGCAGCAATGGGGCGAGGTGACCGACCTCGCCAACGCCAAGGGCGCTATCCCGATGATCGACATCGCCTACCAGGGCTTCGGCGACGGCCTCGATGCTGATGCGGCCGGCACGCGCCACGTCGTGTCCTCCTGCCCCGAGGTCCTGATCGCCGCCAGCTGTTCCAAGAATTTCGGCATCTATCGCGAGCGTACCGGCCTTCTGATGGCCGTCTGCCAAGACAGCGCCCGCCGCCCCACGACGCAGGCGAATCTGGCCTATCTCAACCGCCAGAACTATTCCTTCCCGCCCGATCACGGTGCGCGGCTGGTCTCGCTGGTGCTGAACGACGACGCCCTCCGCGCCGATTGGCAAGCCGAACTCGAAGAGGTTCGCCGCGGCATGCTGGGACTGCGCGAGCAACTGGCGCAGGAGCTACGCAGGCTCTCGGGCTCCGACCGTTTCGGCTTCATCGCCCAGCATCGCGGCATGTTCTCGCGTCTCGGTCTCGCGTCCGACAAGGTTGAGGCGCTGCGCCGCGATCATGCGATTTACATGGTCGGCGACAGCCGGATCAACATCGCCGGACTTAACGCGAGAACCGTGCCGCTGTTGGCACAGGCAATCATCGACGTGGGTGCCTGAGCGCTCCGTTAACGTTTGTTGAAATCTTCGGGGTGATCTTCGGGCGGTGATGTCTTGCACCGCCCGCACTCTTTTCTCAGCCTCAGGTGCCGTAGCGTGCCAGGAAGGTTTCGACCGCACCCGTCACCACGCGCTCGATTCCCGCCTCGGACGTGTCGCAGTCCACGCCGCACAGGCAGCGGACGAACAGATCGCACTTGCACAGCTCTCCGAATTGCTTCGTCGCAAGATCCATATCGTCGATCTTCAGCTCCCCGCGATCGACATAGGGTGTCAGCAGCCGCCCCATGCGTTCGCTGAACAGGCCCGGACCAGACGCATAGAACCTCTGGCCCAGTTCGGGAAAACGATAGGATTCCGCGACGCAGATACGGAACATCTGCTGCCCGAAATCCGACAGGAAAAAACGCACCGCGCGATTGGCCGCCTCCAGCAGAACCTCCCGCGCCGTGGCACCCGGATTGATTTGCTGCAACGCCTCTTCGGCCTGCCGATTGCACTCGACTCGCGCCACCTCGGAAAAGAGCAGACGCTTGTCCGGGAAATAGCTGTAGAGCGTCGCCTTGGACACGCTCGCGGCGCGCGCGATGTCATCCACGCTGGCACCTTCAAACCCGTCTCGCATGAAAATTTGCCGTGCACCTTCAAGCACCTGGTCGAACTTTCGACCTTTCTTGATCTCGGCGTCCATGGCCGTCATGCAAGTCCTCCTGCCTGTTAGTGTCAGTTTACAGGTCGCGGGCGGCGAACTGCAAGCCTGTCTGCGGGCGGGCGCGGAAGGAGAGGACGTAGAACCGCCCGCCCCGCAGACAGTGCGCGCCGTTTTACTGCGCGTCGATGCCGCCGTCACCCTGAGTCACGGGCTCGGGCGCGGGCTGGGGAAATGTCAGAACCGGCGTCAGGCTCGACACGTCGACATTCATCGCCATGGCGGGAGATGCCAGCGCCGAGACCGCAAGGGTTATTGTCAAAAGAAGAGGTTTCATATCGGGTTCCTTTATCTGAACTATTCAGTTCACATTCATCACACTAAACAGATCGGTTCAGATTGCAAGGGTGAAAGTAAACTCATCAGTTCATTTTTTTGCATACCCGCTATTCACGAATGACTGGACGTCCCGGGCTTGACCAAATCCGCCCCTCAGGTAGATTAGAATTATTCTAAAATACTGGAGAGACCCCGATGATTCCCGGTGTCACGTCCCGCCGTCGTTTCTCGGACCTGTCCGAGCAGGAGATCCTCGCGCTTGCCATTTCGTCCGAAGAGGACGACGCCCGCATCTACCGCAGCTACGCCGAGATGCTGCGGGCTGAATATCCCGATACCGCCAAGATATTTGACGGTATGGCCACCGAGGAAGACCATCACCGCCGCCGCCTGATCGACCTGCACCAAGAACGTTTCGGCGACGTGATCCCGCTCATTCGGCGCGAGCATGTCGCCGGCTATTACGCCCGCCGCCCCGTCTGGCTGATGGAAAATCTCGGGATCGAGCGTATCCGCGCCGAGGCCGAGGCAATGGAACGCGACGCCGAACGCTTTTACCTCAACGCCGCCAAGGCCACGACGGATGCTGCCACCCGCGCCCTGCTGGGAGACCTGGCCGCCGCCGAGGCCGGGCACCAGGACCGCGCCGGAGAGCTCGAGGAGCAGCATCTCGACGCCGACGCCCGCGACAGCGAGGAGCGCACCGCCAAGCGTCAGTTTCTTCTGACCTGGGTGCAGCCGGGTCTGGCCGGGCTCATGGACGGGTCGGTCTCCACCCTCGCCCCGATCTTCGCCACCGCCTTCGCCACGCAGGATACCTGGACCACGTTCCTTGTCGGCCTCGCCGCCTCCGTCGGCGCCGGCATTTCCATGGGCTTCACCGAAGCGGCCAGCGACGACGGCGAGTTGTCGGGCCGGGGCAGTCCCGTCAAGCGCGGCTTCGCCTCTGGCATCATGACCACGGTCGGCGGGCTCGGCCACGCCCTGCCGTACCTCATCCCCGATTTCTGGACGGCCACGATCATCGCCGTCATCGTCGTCTTTGTCGAGCTTTGGGCTATTGCGTGGATCCAGAACCGCTACATGGAAACCCCGTTCTTCCGCGCCGCCTTCCAGGTGGTGCTGGGTGGGGCATTGGTCTTCGCTGCCGGGGTGCTGATCGGAAGCGGCTGACGGTATCGCGATTGACGCCCCCCACCAGCATGCTACCACCGCGTCATGCTGGACATCTTCTTGCAAACCCTGCCCTTCTTCCTGCTGATCGGGCTTGGCTACTGGGCAGGGCGCACCGGGTTCTTCAGCGAAGAGGCCACCGCCTACCTCACGAAATTCGTCTTCTACTTCGCCCTGTCGGCCATGCTGTTCCGGTTCTCCGCGAACCTGACGATGAGCGAGATCTTCGACTGGCGGTTCGTGATGGCCTACCTCTGGGGCACGGCCTTCGTTTATGGGCTGGTGACGCTGGTCGCCTTCTTCCGCAAGCTCAAGGCCGAGGAAGCGGCGTTCGAGGCGCAATGCGGCGTGATCGGCAACGTGGGCTTTCTCGGCGTGCCGATGCTGACGCTACTGCTTGGAGAGGATGCGATTGGCCCCGTGATGCTGGTGTTGGCGGTAGATTTGATCGTGTTCGGCTCGCTCATCGTGATAGTCGTCACCGGCACCCGCGACGGCCGCATGAGCTTGGGGATCTTTCGCACCGTCGGCATCGGCCTCGTGAAAAACCCGATGATCGTGTCGATCACGCTCGGGCTTGCGTGGTCCGCCTTCGACCTGCCGATCCCCAACGTGATGAACGATTTCCTGTCCCTGCTGGGTGGTGCGGCGACCCCGGGCGCGCTCTTTGCCATCGGTGCCTCGTTGGCCACCAAGTCCGCCGAACGCCTCTTCGTCGCAGGCTGGCTCAGCTTCAACAAGCTGATCCTGCACCCGCTCTTCGTCGCCTTCTCTGCGCTTTACCTCTTCCCGGTCGATCCGTACCCGGCCGCCGTAATGATCACCGCCGCTGCCCTGCCCGTGGCCGGCAACGTCTATATCCTGGCCGAGCACTATCGCGTCGCACCCCAGCGGGTCTCGGCCTCGATCCTGATCTCGACGGCCATCGCGGTCATTACGGTGTCAGTCGTCATCGGCTGGGTCACAGCCCTATACCAGTAATGCCCCGCTGCCCGGCATTTGCAAAACTGAAACCTGTTGGCGCTATGCCGGTGCCGACAAAATTCGCGGTTGGCCGCAGGGCTGGGCATGATACGGTCCGTGCGACAGCCGCTGGGTGACGACAGTCCGGCGTCTCACCGCTCTAAGGACAGAAGGAAGATCGTGATGGAAACCGTTTCGGAAAATGCCTGCTTCGGCGGGACGCAAGGTGTCTACACCCACACATCCAAGGCGTGCAACTGCGACATGACATTCGGCCTGTTCATGCCGCAGGAGGCGAAATGGGGCACCGTGCCCGTACTGTGGTATCTGTCGGGTCTCACCTGCACCCATGAAAACGCCATGACAAAGGCCGGCGCACAGCAATGGGCCGCCGAACAGGGCATCGCGCTGGTCTTCCCCGACACCTCGCCGCGGGGCGAGGGCGTGGCAAATGACGACGCTTTCGACCTCGGCCAGGGCGCGGGCTTTTACGTCAACGCCACTCAGGACCCCTGGGCGCCGCATTTCCGCATGTGGGACTACGTGACTGAGGAACTGCCGGTGCTGATCGCCTCGAACTTCGCCATCGACAGCGCCCGGCAGGCCATCACCGGCCACTCCATGGGCGGACACGGCGCATTGACCATCGCGATGAACATGCCCGACCGCTTCGCCTCGGTCTCGGCCTTTTCGCCCATCGTGAACCCCACGCAAAGCAGCTGGGGCCGCAAGCAATTCGGCGCCTATCTCGGCTCGGACGAAAGCCAGTGGGCCAAGCATGACGCCACGCTTTTGATGAACGAAAAGGGCTTCGATGGTCCGATTCTGTGCGATACCGGAACCTCGGACCAGTTTCTTGACCTGCTGATGCCCGAAAGCTTTGCCAAGGCTTGCGCCACCCGCCGCCAGCAATCCATCCTGCGGATTCAGCCCGGTTACGACCACAGCTATTTCTTCGTCTCCTCCTTCATGGAGGAGCATATCGCCTTCCACGCCGAAGCGCTCTACGCAGGGTAAGACATGAGCCATTACGACCTCATCATCATCGGCTCCGGCCCCGCCGGACGCTCTGCCGCGATCCAGGCTGGCAAGCTGAAACGCCGGGTGCTGGTCGTGGACCGCAAAGATCGTCTGGGCGGGGTGTCGGTGCATACCGGCACGATCCCGTCCAAGACCCTTCGGGAAACCGTGCTCAATCTCTCGGGCTACCGCGAGCGCAGCTTCTATGGCCGCTCTTACCGGGTAAAGGACGATATCGGCGCGCAAGACCTCAAGATGCGCCTGCACAAGACGCTGGATTACGAGGTCGACGTGCTGGAACACCAGTTCAACCGCAATCACGTCGACACCCTGCACGGGCTGGCCAGTTTCACCGGGCCCAATGCCCTCGACGTGGCGACCGAGGCGGGCGAGACCATGTCGCTCACCGCCGACCGCTTCCTCATCTCAACGGGAACCAAGACCTACCGCCCCGATTACGTGCCCTTCAACGGCAGGACAGTCGTGGACAGTGACGAGTTTCTCGAACTGGGCCAGATCCCGCGCAGTCTCGTCGTTGTGGGCGCGGGCGTGATCGGCGTCGAATACGCCACCATGTTCTCGGCCCTCGACGTGCGCGTCACGCTGATCGAGCCGCGCGACAGTTTCCTCGACTTCATTGACAAGACCCTGATCGAGGATTTCACCCACCAGATCCGCGAAAACGGCGTCGACCTGCGCCTCGGCTCGGCCATCGAGACGATCGAGGATGCAGGCGAGCACATCGAGACCACGCTGGCCAACGGGCGGCACGTCCGCTCCGAGATGCTGCTCTTCGCCGCCGGGCGCATGGGCGCCACCGACCGGCTGGGTCTCGACAAGGCCGGGCTGACAACAGATCACCGCGGCCGGCTGGAGGTTGACCGCAAAACCTACCAGACCCACGTGCCGCATATCTACGCCGCGGGCGACGTGATCGGGCATCCCTCGCTGGCCTCGACCTCGCTCCAACAGGGCCGGATCGCCGCCTGCCACGCGCTCGACACGCCCACACTTCCCGAGAGCCCGTGGTTCCCCTACGGCATCTATTCCGTCCCCGAGATTTCCACCTGCGGCATGTCCGAGGAGGAAATGCAGGAGCGCGGCATTCCCTACGAGGTCGGCATCGCGCGCTTCCGCGAGACATCCCGCGGAAACATCATGGGTCTGGAACACGGGATGCTGAAAATGCTGGTGTCACTGAAAACCCGCCGGGTGCTGGGCGTTCAGATCGTCGGCGAAGGCGCGACCGAGCTCATACACATCGCGCAGGCGGTACTGAACCTGAAGGGCACAGTGGACTACTTCGTGCAGAACACGTTCAACTATCCCACGCTCGCCGAGGCCTACAAGATTGCCGGTCTGGACGCGTTCAACCGCATGCCCATCCCCGAGGAATACAAGGTCGCGCGCGGCGCCAAGGCGGCGGAATAGGCTCATGTCCCTTTACGTCGATGCCGATGCCTGCCCGGTCAAGGACGAGGTCGAGCGGGTTGGGACCCGTCACAAACAGAAGATCTTCATCGTCTCCAACGGCGGGCTAAGGCCCTCGCGCAATCCGCTGGTGGAAACCGTGATTGTGCCAGACGGCCCCGACGTGGCCGACATGTGGATCGCCGAGCGGGCCAGGCCGGGCGATGTGGTCATCACCGGCGACATCCCCCTCGCCGCCAAATGCGTCGAAGCCGGCGCACTGGTGCTCAAACACAACGGCGAGGCGCTGACCCAGGCCAATATCGGCAACGCGCTCGCCACCCGCGACCTGATGAGCGACCTGCGCGCCGCCGACCCGTTCCGGCAGGGCGGCTGCAAGGGATTTACCAAGGCCGATCGCTCGCGCTTTCTAGACGCGCTGGAACGCATGGTCCGCAAGGCGGTGCAAAGGTGAGCGTGTCACGCACGAACCTTGCCGGGGCGGGTTGCGCCCTGCTGGCGGTCATGTGCTTTTCGCTGAACGATGTGGGCATCAAGTTCCTGTCGGACGACTATGCCCTGCACCAAATCGTGTTTTTCCGGTCGGCCATCGGCCTGCTGACCTTCGCGGTGATCTTCCTGCCCTTCTACGGATTGCGGGTGCTGCACACACGGCGCCCTGGCGCGCACTTGTTGCGCGGGATCTGCGTGGTCGGCGCGAACTCCTGCCTGTTCCTCGGGCTGGCGGCGATGCCCATCGCCGACGCGGTGGCGGTGTTCTTCATCTCGCCGCTGGTGATCACCGTCTTCTCGGTCATCTTCCTGCGCGAAACCGTCGGCACCCGCCGCTGGGCCGCCATCGCTGTGGGTTTCTTGGGCGTTCTGGTCATCGTCAAGCCGGGCACCTCGGCCTTTCAGGCTGCCGCCCTCCTGCCCATGGCAGCCGCGGTGCTTTACGCGGTAATCCACATGGTCGCCCGCAAGGTCGGCGGCACGGAATCAGCAGCAACCATGGCGGTCTATATCCAGATCACCTTCATCATCGCCTGCAGCATCATCGGGCTCGCCATCGGCGACGGCAAGTTCGCCCAGCAAGATCACGCGTCACTGGCTTTCCTGTTTCGTGCCTGGGGTCCGATCGCGGCGCATGACTGGTGGATCCTGGTCATGCTGGGCATCAGCGGCGTGCTGGGCGGTTTCTTCATCAGCCAGGCCTACCGCATTTCCGAGGCCGCGTTCGCCGCCCCCTTCGAATACGTTGCAATGCCCATGGCCATCATGTGGGGCGTCACCGTGTTCGGCACGTGGCCAGATCGCACGGCGTGGATCGGGATCGCCCTGATCCTCGGCTCCGGCCTCTACCTGATCTGGCGCGAGTCCAAGAAGGATCAGATCGTTGCGAGTGACGAACCCCGCCACCTGTGACGCGCGCGGCGTTTGACGCCAACCGCGCCAGCACGCATACCTTGCGATACAAACAGCAAGGAGCGCGCCCATGAGCATATCCATCATCCCCTTCGACGAAGGCGAGGCGCTGCTCGACTGGCTGGCGCTCTGCGACACGTTCGAGGCTGGGCATAAGCGACCCAAGGCCGAGGTCGGGGATACTTTCCTCTATCGCGACCCCGACACTCTTCTCAGCCGGTCCGCCTGGATCGACGGCATGGGGCTGGCGGTCAAATCCGCCACGATTTTCCCCGGCAACCCCGACAAGGGCGCGCCGATGATCAACGGCTCGGTCAGCGTCTTTTCCGACAGCAATGGCAGTCTAGAGGCCGTCATCGACTTCCACCTCGTGACCAAGTGGAAAACCGCCGGAGACAGTCTTTTCGCGGCCCGCCGCCTGGCCCGGCCCGATAGCCGCAACATCCTGATTGTCGGCGCGGGCACCGTGGGCCGGTCGCTCTTTCAGGCCTACAGCGCGGGCTTTCCCGACGCACAGTTCACCGTCTGGAACCGCACCCGCGCCAATGCCGAGGCGATGGTCGCCGATTGCCCCGGCCTGACCGTGACCGACGATCTGGAGGCCGCCGTGCGCGCCGCCGACATCGTCACCTCTGCCACCATGTCCACGGAACCCGTCCTGAAGGGCGCCTGGTTCCAGCCCGGCCAGCACATCGACCTCATCGGCGCCTACCGCCCCGACATGCGAGAGGCCGATGACACCGCCCTGCAACGCGCCCGTGTCTTCGTCGACAGCTACGACACCACGGTGGGCCATATCGGCGAGATCAAGATCCCGCTCGAGGCTGGCACAATCACGCGCGACCAACTCGTGGCCGATTATTACGAGCCGGACAAATTCGCTCGGCAAAGCGACGACGACATCACCCTCTTCAAAAACGGCGGCGGCGCGCATCTGGACTTGATGACCAGCCGCTACATCCTCGACGCGTGGAAGGCGGCGCGGTGATCGGCTGGGCGTTCCTCTCCGCCGGGACGGCCCTTGTCGCCGCCCCCTTCATTGCCGAAGCCTTCCGCCCCCGCCTCACCGACAAACGGCGCGCAGCGGCCACGGGCCAAGTGGCCGACCTGCCGAACGGCCCGACATGGTTCCAGTGGCGCGGGCCCAGAGATGGCCCTGTCGCGGTCTGCGTCCACGGCCTGACCACGCCCAGCTTCGTCTGGGGTCCGCTGGCCGACCACCTCGCCGGATTGGGCTTTTGCGTGCTGACCTATGACCTTTATGGCCGCGGCCTGTCGGCCCGTCCCAAGGGCGAGCAGGACAGCGCCTTCTTCAACGCCCAGCTTGCCGCGCTGCTCGACCACCAGGATATCGAGGGCCAGATCACTCTGCTCGGCTATTCCATGGGCGGCGCCATCGCGACGGGCTTTGCCGCTGTACACCCCGACCGGGTGCGCCAGCTTTGCCTGATCGCACCTGCCGGTCTGGGTCATGACCTCGGACCGGTGGCCCAGATGGCCGTCAACCACCCTAATATCGGCAAGTGGATGATGCTGGGCTTCTACCCTCGCAGCCTGCGCCGTGGACTGGACTCCGAGCGCGGCTTGCCATCAGCCATCCCCAACATGGTCGACCTGCAAATCGCCGAAAGCCGCAAACACGGGTTTGCACCAGCTGTGCTGTCCTCGCTCAGGGGCATCATGGACGAAGACCTTTCCCCCGCCCACCGCGCCATCCGCGACGTCGGCATTCCGACCTTGGCGATCTGGGGCGAAACCGACGACGTAATTCCCCTTGCAGGCCGCGACCGGCTAACAGAGCTGAACCCCGCCGCGCACAACGTGGTCATCCCGGGCGCCGGGCACACGCTGGCCTATACGCATGTGGCCGAGGTCGCAGCGGTTCTCGAAACGCTGAAGACCTCCGGCTAGTCTTTCACGTTCTTCAACCGACGACTGGCCGAGTTGCAGGCGCTTCCATTCGGGGCGAGCGCACAGGCCCGGGTCCACGCGGCGCGCGCCTTGGCAATGTCTCGCTCACCCTCGGCGGCCTCGAACGCCCATTCCATGCCTTCCATGAAGCACCCCCAGGGTGCCCCGGCCGCACAGGCCGCCGTGTAGGTTCGAAACTGACAGTCGCGCGTGGCCGCCGCCGCAGGCCGCGTGCCCTCGATCCAGCTGCCGTTTTTCACTGTGGCCCCGGCATTCGTACAGCCATTCGCATGGCCCGCTGCACATGACGCCATGAAGAACGGAAACTTGAGCGTCCCTTCGCCTGTATCCTCCAGCTCGACCTCTATCGTGCGCGCAATACCGAAACAGGCGCGCCCTTGCCCAGCGCGGCACAGCGCCAGACACCAGCCGGGGCGTTCGGCACAGTCCTTTTTGCCCTCGGAATAGGGTGCCAGACGGCCAAAAACATCCGCCGGGCACCGATCGCGGAAGGATGCGAAGACCGGCTCTTGTTGGCCCGCGCGCAAAACTTGCTGAAACGGTTCCGGCTGCGTGGCGATCCAATCGCCCACCTCGTCCGCCGCCACGGACCGCGTGACCAGCACCAGCAACGCAACCAATGTCAGACCAAGGCACCGCGCGGCAGCGCCCGTTCTTTCACCGGAAGATGCACGATTGCCGAAAATGCGCCCACTCCCACGCCGATCCACCAGACCATCGAATAGTTTCCATAGATATCATACAACTGCCCCCCCAGCCAGACACCAAGGAAACTGCCCAACTGGTGACTGAAGAACACGATCCCGTAGAGCGTGCCCATGTAACGCAGCCCGTAGATATGCGCGATCAGGCCGCTGGTCAGCGGCACGGTGGCCAGCCACAGCGATCCCATCGCCGCCGAGAACAAAAGCACGCTGGTCGGCGTGATCGGAAAAAGAATGAAGGCCGCCGCAACCAGGGTCCGCCCGGTATAGATCCCGGCCAGCAAAAGCTTCTTGGAGTGGCGTTTGCCCAACCACCCAGCCGTCAGCGTCCCCGCGATATTCGTCAGACCTATCAGCGCGATGGCCACTGCCCCCAATGCCGAGGTCGTGGTCACCCCCATGTTGTGCAAAACGCTGCCCGCCACGATCGGCCCGCAATACTCCGTCACGAAGGCCGGGAAATGTGCGGTGATGAACCCCAGCTGATAGCCGCAGGAAAAGAAGCCGAGGAAGATCAGCGTATAGCTCGGATCCCGGAATGCCTTTACCAGGATCTGGCCCATGGTCTCCTCCAACTCCGCCGTGCCGACGGGCTCCGGTGCGCGCATCAGCGGCAGGCAGGCCAGCACAGCCAAAATCGCCGCCGCGAAGATCAGGAAAACCGACTGCCAGCCCATCATCGACAGAAGGAATTCCGCAATCGGCGGGCCGAATACCTGCCCCGCCGATCCGGCGGCGGTCGCGATGGCAAGGCTCATCGAGCGGTTCTCGTCGCTGCTGGCCCGCCCCACCACGGCCAAGATCACGCCAAACCCTGTGCCCGCGATTCCGAAGCCCACAAGCACTTCGTACAGCTGATGCGCCAGCGGCGTCGTTGCAAAGGACGACAGGATCAGCCCGGCGGCATACATCAACGCCCCCAGAATAATTGCCTTGCGGTCGCCCACTTTCTCGGCAATCGCACCGAATATCGGCTGTCCGATCCCCCAGGCCAGGTTCTGCACCGCGATGGCCAGGCTGAACTCCACCCGCAACCAGTTGAACTCTTCAGCAATCGGGATCTGGAACACACCGAACGCCGCCCGGATCGAGAACGACACCA
This sequence comes from Roseovarius sp. THAF9, assembly GCF_009363715.1. NCBI lineage: Bacteria > Pseudomonadati > Pseudomonadota > Alphaproteobacteria > Rhodobacterales > Roseobacteraceae > Roseovarius > Roseovarius sp. THAF9. Next base: position 43,291 of record NZ_CP045404.1, on the reverse strand, counting down.
GCATGATCAGGCAGCCCGCCACCAGCACAGGCGTGAAGATCGACGCGGATTTCTGCATGGGACCCTCCGAAGAATGGCGCGACAGTACCCGCCCCCGCCGGGGCGTCAATTCACCGATTGTGATGCATACAATTCCGCTCCGCGATAGGCTTCCTGCTTTCCACGCCGCCGCAGCTTCGGTATCCACAAGGGTATGGAGACGGTTCCCGACAAATATGAACGCCTGATCGACGAGGGCGTTCTGAAACGCGACGATGCCCAGGTCGCCGTCGTCGAGGAGCTGGAGCGTCTGCGCGCCGATCTGGCTCAGCCCCAGAAGAAGGGGTTCTTTCGCAGGCAGGTCGAGGCGCCCAAGGGCCTTTATCTGTGGGGTGGTGTCGGGCGCGGCAAGTCGATGCTTATGGACATGTTCGTGGAAACGCTGTCGGTGCCCAAGCGCCGCGTGCATTTCCATGCATTCATGCAGGAGATCCATGCCGGGATGCACAAGGCCCGCGCCGCCGGAAAAGCAGACGCGCTGGCCCCCGTCGCTAAGGAGGTGTCGGATTCGGTGCGCTGCCTTGCCTTCGACGAGATGCAGATCACCGACATCACCGACGCCATGATCGTGGGCCGGCTCTTCGAGTCGCTGTTCGCTTCGGGCGTCGCGGTGGTGACAACTTCCAACCGCGTGCCCGATGATCTTTACAAGGACGGCCTCAACCGCCAGCTCTTCCTGCCCTTTATCGAGCTTCTGAAAGAACGGATGGTCATCCACGAGATGGTCAGCCCCACCGACCACCGCCAGGGGCGGCTGGACGGCAGCCCCACATATTTTACGCCCGTGAATCCCGAGGCGCGCGCGAAAATCAACGGGATCTGGCAGGACCTGACCGAAGGCAAGGCCAAGCCGCTGACCCTCGTGGTGAACAAGCGCGAGGTAGAGATCCCGGCCTTTCACAACGGCGTCGCACGCGCTACATTCTATGACCTGTGCGGCCGTGCCCTCGGCCCCGCCGACTATCTCGCACTGGCGCAGGCCGCCCGCGTACTGGTGCTGGAAAACATTCCCCAGCTCAGCCGTTCCAACTTCAACGAGGCCAAGCGCTTCGTCACCCTGATCGACTCGCTCTACGAGGCGAAGGTCAAGCTGATCTGCTCCGCCGCCGCCGCGCCAGAATACCTTTATGTCGAGGGCGAAGGCAGCTTCGAATTCGAACGCACCGCCAGCCGCCTGCGAGAAATGCAATCTGAGGGCTGGGGCAAGGACGCATGAACGTTCCCCCTCGCGAGTATGACTACATCATCGTCGGCGCGGGCTCAGCAGGATGCACATTAGCCAACAAACTGGGCTAGGATACCGCCAGGTCGATCCTCGTGCTCGAGGCCGGACCGATGGACCGCGACCTTTTCATCCACATTCCCGCGGGCGTCTACCGCACATGGTGCGACCCGAAGTTAAATTGGAACTACGACACCGCGCCCGAACCCGCCGCGCAGGACCGCGAAATCTTCATGCCGCGCGGCAAGGTCGTGGGCGGGTCCTCCTCGATCAACTCCATGGTCTACATGCGGGGCCACCCGCTCGACTATGACGGCTGGGCCGAGGAGTTCGGCCTGTCCAACTGGCGCTACGAAAACTGCCTGCCCTACTTCCGCACCGGCGAAAGCTATTCGCGCGGCGGCGATGTCTATCGCGGCGACAACGGCCCACTCGGCGTCACACGCGGCGATTACGACAACCCGCTCTACGATGCCTTTCTGGAGGCCGGAGACCAGGCCGGGCAGGGCCGCTCGGACGACCTGAACGGCCACAACCCTGAAGGCGTCGCCCGCTTCGACGCCACCAAGCGGCACGGACGGCGATGCAGTGCGGCGGTGGCGCATCTGCGTCCTGCCTTGGCGCGCGGCAACGTCACCCTGCTGACCGGCGCGGCGGTCCAACAGATCGAACTTAGCGGCAATCGCACCACCGGCGTGCGCGTCCTGCATCGTGGCCAGGCACAGACCTTCCACGCCGCGAGCGACGTAATCCTGTCGGGCGGCGCGATCAACTCGCCGCACCTGCTGATGCTGTCGGGCATCGGCCCCGCTGCGCACCTGTCACAGGTCGGCATCGACACGGCCAATGACCTGCCCGGCGTGGGTGCCAACCTTCAAGACCATGCAAGCGTCATACTGCAATGCAAAAGCCGCGTCAGCTTTCCCATTCACCGGGTCGACCGGCCCTGGAACAAGCTGCGCGCCGGGGCGCAATGGGTCTTCGCCCGCAACGGCGTCGCCGCCTCGAACATATGGGAGGCCGGCGGCCTGATCCCTGGCAATGCCGACGTCGCCTATCCCAACTTGCAATACCATTTCGGACCCGTCGGCTTCGAATACAACGGGTCAAAGATCACCCTGCTGCAAGCCTTCGCCTGCCACGTCGACCAGCTGCGCCCGCGCAGCCGGGGAACGCTGCGTCTCAAGTCACCCGACCCATCCGACCCTCCCAAACTGCAGTTCAACTACCTGTCCGATCCCCACGACCTCGACGAACTGGTCGAAGGCATCCACCGTGTCCGCGACCTGATCGGTCAAACCGCCTTTGACCCGTTCCGCGATGTCGAGATCGACCCAGGCCCGGAGGTGAAGACCGACGCGCAGATCCGCGACTGGATCCGCGCCAACGTAACCACCGATTTCCATCCCTGCGGCACCTGCCGGATGGGGTACGATGCCGACGCCGTGGTCGACGACCGCTTTCGCGTACACGGGGTCGAGGGACTACGCGTAGTTGATGCCTCGGTCATGCCCCGCGTGATCAGCGCCAACCTCAACGCCCCCACCCAGATGATCGCGGCGCGGGCAGCGGACTACATCGCGGGGCATACCCAGCTTGCGCCGGAAACCCCGCCTTTCGCGTTCCAGGCGCCTTAGGTCCGTGCCGTCGCCTGCAGCCAGTTGATATAAATGCGCTCGGCCATGTCGTTGAAGGCGTCCATGTGCGCGTCACACTTGGATTGGAAATCTGGCAAAGATCCAGCTCCCAGCTCCTTTTCCAGCGCCCCGGCATATTCCGGGATCTCGCCCCACGCCTCGACCGTGTCATGCTCGATCTCGATGTGGAACTGCATCGAATAGGCCCGCGTCCCCCATTTCATCGCCTGCACTGGACAGGCCGGGGACGTGGCCAGCACCTGCGCGCCTTCGGGCAACGCGGTCACTTCCGCCGAATGCCATTGCAGGGCCGGAAAGACCTCGGGCAGCCCGTCAAACAGAACACCGCTCGCACCCGCCTCAGTCAGTTGCACGTCCAGTACGCCGATCTCGGGCGTCTTCGACGGCCCCACCGCGCCGCCGAGGGCCTCGGCCAGCAACTGGTGACCCAGGCACAGGCCCAGGTACGGCACGCCCTGCCCCTCGACCGCCTCGCGAATGAAGGCCTTCTCGTCCTTCAGCCAAGGGTGCGCATCCTCCTGCCACGTGTCCATCGGCCCGCCGAGGACCCACAGCGCATCGTAGCTTTCCATGCTGTCGGGCAGCGCCTCGCCTTCGTCCAGTTCGATCGCATCCCACGTGTGCCCGTCCTCCTTAAGGAACTTGCGAAACACTGCCGGATGCTCGACGCGCTCATGTTGCAGGACCAGAATATGCATGGGGACCCTCACCTTTGCCTTGCCCGAACCCTAACGTGCCGCGCGGCCATGACAAGCCACCGGGCGCAAACCGAACGTCGCCTGACGCAAACTTAGCGATAGGCCGAGGGCGGCTGGCCGAACCGCGCGCCGTAAGCACGCGAGAAATGCGCCGAACTGGCGAATCCCGTGGCCAGCGCGATCTCGGTCAGGCTCAGCGGCGAGTTCCGCAATAGGCTCTGTGCCTTCTCCAGACGTAACTCCCGATAATACCGCATCACCGACCGCCCCAGCTTGTCCTGGAACAGCCGGTTCAGCTGCCGGGGCGAAAGCCCCGCGACCCGCGCAAGCAGCGACAGCTCCAGCGGATCGGCCACGTTCGCCTCCATCGCCTCCACCGCGTCCAGGATCGCGGCCACCGTTGTGCCCACCCGCTCCACCAGTCCGGAGCGTTGCGGACCGGCAGAAGGGCGAATCTCGGTATGCATGAACCAGTCGCTGACCAGCCTCGCGAAATGCGCGCCGTGATGCTGCGTGATCAGCGCATGCATCAGGTCCATCGGCGCGGTGCCGCCCGCACAGGTCACCCTGTCCCGGTCGATCACGTAAAGCGAGCGTTCCAGCACCAGGTTCGGGGAAATCTCGGCCAGCGCCCCGGCGTGTTCCCAGTGCACTGTCATGCGCCGCCCGTTCATCAGCCCCGCCCGCGCCAAAATGATCGGCCCGCCCGAGACCCCGCCCAGTGGCACGCCTGCCCGCGCCAGCCGCGCCAGCCAGTTCAGCACTGCGCGATCGTTGTAGAGCGTGGGGTCCCCGCCTGCCACGACGAAAAGATAATCGAAGGAGTCCGTCTCGCCGACCTCGACTTCGGGCACGACCACACCTGCCCCGGAACTCGGCACCGACTCCATGCCCGGTCCTACAGTCACCACCTCGTAAAGCTCTCGCCGCGCCAGCAGGTTTGCCGCCCGCATAGGCTCTGTCAGCGCGGCGAATGACATCATCGCGAAGCCCGGGATCGGCAATATCCCGATCCGGCGCGAAGCGTCCAAACTTGAACCAATATTGTCCATAATCTGAAACTATCCGTCCATTTTGGAAAAGTCTATCCGTTCGGAATACCGCACACTGATGGTAGCAACCGTGGGAATCAGCTTATGCGCTACAGTGGCTTTAAGGTCCTCTGGGAAGGTCTGACCGGCAACAAGGGTTGGACACGCGCCTGGCGCGAGCCGGAGCCCAAGGTGGAATATGACATCATCATCATCGGCGGCGGCGGGCATGGCCTTTCGACGGCCTACTACCTTGCCAAGGAATTCGGCCTGACCAATGTTGCGGTTCTGGAAAAGGGCTGGCTGGGGTCGGGCAATATCGGGCGCAACACCACGATCATCCGTTCCAACTACCTGCTGCCGGGGAACGAGCCGTTCTACGAGTTCTCGATGAAGCTTTGGGAAAACCTCGAGCAGGACACGAACTACAACTCGATGGTCTCGCAGCGCTCGATCCTGAACCTCATCCACACCGACGGCCAGCGCGATGCCTTCGTGCGGCGCGCGAACTCGATGTTTCTCGCCGGCGCCGATGCCGAACTGGTCGATGCCGCGCAGCTGAAAGAGGAACTACCGTTCCTTGACTATGAAAACGCCCGTTTCCCCATCAAGGGTGGCCTCTTTCAACGCCGTGGCGGCACCGCGCGGCACGATGCCGTCGCCTGGGGCTATGCCCGTGGCGCCGACAGCCGTGGCGTCGACATCATCCAGAATTGCGAGGTCACCGGCTTTCAGATCGAGAATGGCCGCTGCCTCGGGGTCGAAACCTCACGCGGCCCGATTCGCGCCAAGAAAGTGGCGATGTGCGTCGCCGGGTCTTCCGGCCGCGTCGCCGCGATGGCCGGGATGCGCCTGCCCATTGAAAGCCACGTCTTGCAGGCGTTCGTGTCTGAGGGGCTGAAGCCAACTCTACCCGGCGTGATTACCTTCGGCGCCGGCCATTTCTACGTCAGTCAGTCCGACAAGGGCGGGCTGGTCTTCGGCGGCGACATCGACGGCTACAACACCTACGCGCAGCGCGGCAATCTTCCTGTCGTTGAAGACGTGTGCGAAGGCGGCATGGCGATCATGCCGATGATCGGCCGCGCCCGCCTGCTGCGCTCCTGGGGCGGCGTCATGGACATGTCGATGGACGGCTCGCCCTTCATCGACAAGACCCATATCGACGGTCTCTATTTCAATGGCGGTTGGTGCTATGGCGGGTTCAAGGCCACGCCCGCCTCCGGCTTCTGCTATGCCCACCTGCTGGCCAAGGATGTGCCGCACCCCACCGCGACGGAAATGCGGCTGGACCGGTTCATGACCGGCAACCTGATCGACGAAAAAGGCATGGGCAACCAGCCCAACCTGCATTGAGGGGCGCACAGACATGATCATCGACCATCCCCTTCTGGGCCCGCGCGACGCCGCCGAATTCGTCTATCTCGGCGATGCCGCCCTCATCGACCGGCCCGACTTGCAGGCCGACGACGCGATGGAGAAATTCCATAGCTACGGCTATCTGCGCGACAACCCCGCGGGTCAGCATCATGAGCTTTGGTATCACGAACAGGGCGACCGCTCCTGGCTGGTGGTCACGCGCAACACCCTGACCCACGAAATTACAGCCGTCGAACTGGCCCGCGACGTGGCACGCAAACGGGGGCGCGGCAAATGACCCAGAAGAACCGCATCAAGGGCGGCCTGATCGACCGCTCAAAAGAAATCAAGTTCCGCTTCAACGACAAGTGGTTCCGGGGCCATCCCGGCGACACGCTCGCCTCGGCGCTCTTGGCCAACGGCCAGCTTCTGGTGGGCCGGTCCTTCAAGTATCACCGCCCGCGCGGCGTCTTCACCGACGGCTCCGAGGAACCCAACGCGCTGGTCCACCTGCGCGACGGCGCTTATCAGGAGCCGAACACACGCGCCACGATGGTCGAGCTTTTCGATGGGCTGAACGCCACCTCGCAGAACCATCGCGGTTCGTTGGAATACGATCTGTTGGCGGTCAACGATTTCTTTTCGCCCTTCCTGTCGGCGGGTTTCTACTACAAGACCTTCATGTGGCCCAAGGCGTTCTGGGAAAAGCTCTACGAGCCGATCATCCGCGCCGCCGCCGGCCTTGGCCGCCTGTCAATGAAGGACGACCCCGACACGTACGACAAGGGCTTCCTGCATTGCGACCTGCTGGTCATTGGTGCGGGTCCAGCGGGCCTGATGGCGGCGCTGACCGCCGCGCGCGCTGGTGCCCGCGTGATCCTCGCCGACGAGGATTTCCGCCCCGGCGGTCGCCTCAACTCCGAGACGCTGGAGCTGGGAGGCATGTCCGGCACCGACTGGGCGGCACAGACTGCGGCCGAGTTGGAATCGATGGACAATGTCCGCCTGATGCCCCGCACTACTGTCTACGGCGCCTATGACCATGGGATCTATGGCGCGCTCGAACGCTGCACCGATCACCTCGCCGACGGCGGCGGCAAGCCGCGCCAGATCCTTTGGCGCATCTATTCCAAGCGCGCCGTTCTGGCGGCCGGCGCCACCGAGCGTCCCATTGCCTTCGGCAACAACGATCGCCCCGGCATCATGCTGGCGAGCGCCGTGCGCAGCTATGCCAACCGCTACGCCGCCACGCCCGGCAAACACGTCGCCGTCTTCACCAACAACGATGACGGGTGGCGCACTGCCGCCGACCTATTGGCCAAGGGCATCGAGGTTCCCGTCGTCGTCGACAGCCGTGACAAGCCCGCCCCCGTCGACCTGCCCGGCGTCCGGCACATCGCAGGCGAGGCGGTGATGAACACCATCGGGCGCAAGGGCGTCAAGTCGATCACTCTGACCAATGGCAAAGTCATTCCCGTCGACGCGCTGGCCGTGTCCGGCGGCTGGAATCCCAACGTTCACCTCACCTGTCATCAACGCGGTCGCCCCACATGGCGCGACGATCTTTGCGCCTTCGTGCCGGGCGGCGATCTGCCCGTCGGAATGACCGTTGCCGGGGCGGCGAACGGGTCCATGACCCTCGCCGCCGCACTGGCCGAAGGCCAGGCCCAATCCACCGCGCAACTCGACGCACTCGGGATCAAGGCCAAGGCCACCGACCTGCCGCAGGCCGAGGATGAACCGCGCGACTGCGCCGCCTTCTGGCACGTCAAGCAAAGCAAGCACCGCGCCTGGGTTGACCTTCAGAACGACGTCACCGTCAAGGACATCAAGCTGGCCAACACCGAGGGTTTCCGCTCGGTCGAGTTGCTGAAGCGTTACACGACGATGGGCATGGCCACCGATCAGGGCAAGACGTCCAACATCGCCGGTCTCGCCATTCTCGCCGAGGAACGCGGCAAGACCATCCCCGAGGTCGGCACCACCATCTTTCGCCCGCCCTACACCCCCGTGCCTATCGGCGCACTGGCCGGGCGCGCCCGCGGCAAGGATTTCCGCCCCTACCGCCTGACCCCCAGTCACAAATGGGCAAAGGAAAACGGCGCCAGTTTCGTGACCGTGGGCAACTGGTTGCGGGCCGAATGGTATACGCGTCCGGGCGAAAAAGGCTGGCGCGATTCCGTCGATCGCGAGGCCCTGACAACCCGCACGAAGGTGGGTATCTGCGACGTCACAACGCTGGGCAAGATCGACATCCAAGGCAAGGATGCCGGCGCCTTCCTCGACAAGGTCTATGCCAACACGTTCTCGACGCTCAAGGTCGGCCGGGTCCGCTATGGCCTGATGCTGCGCGAGGACGGAATCTGTTACGACGACGGCACTACCGCGCGGATGGGCGAAAACCACTACGTGATGACCACGACCACTGCCAACGCGGTCACGGTCTTTCGCCGGCTGGAATTCGCGCGCCAATGCCTCTGGCCCGACATGGACGTGCACCTGATTTCCACCACCGACGGCTGGGCGCAGTTCGCCGTCGCCGGGCCAAAATCCCGTGACCTGTTGCGCAAGGTGATCGACGCCGAGCACGACATCTCGAACGAGGCGTTCCCCTTCATGGCCTGTGGTCACGTCACCGTCTGCGGCGGCACGCCCGCGCGACTGTTCCGGATATCATTCTCGGGCGAGATGGCCTACGAGATCGCCGTGCCCGCGAGGTTCGGCAACTCCATGATGGCGGTGCTGAACGAGGCCGGCGAGGAATACGATGCGGCACCGTATGGAACCGAGGCGCTCGGCGTCATGCGTATCGAAAAAGGCCATTGCACCGGCAACGAGTTGAACGGTCAGACGACCGCACACAATATTGGGCTGGGCAAGATGGTCAGCCAAAAGAAGGAATGCATCGGCCAGGTCTTGGCGCAACGGCCCGAGATGATCCGCGACGATGCCGTGCGACTGGTCGGGTTCCGCCCCGTCGACCGTGACAAAAAGCTGATCGCGGGCTCGCATTTCCTCAACAAGCATGCCCCCACCGACATGGAGCATGACCAGGGCTGGATGACCTCTGTCGCCTATTCGCCCAACCTCGGCCACCATATCGGACTTGGCTTTATCAAGAGCGGGCACGAGCGCATGGGCGAAATCGTCCGCGCGGTCAGCCCCGTGCACGGCACCGAAATGGAAGTCGAAATCGTCTCGGCCCATTTCGTCGACCCCGAAGGAGAGCGTCTGCGTGGCTGATTTCACCCTCATCTCCGAACCGCCCCTCAAGGGCTTCGACCACAGCTTCGGCGACACGCGACTTTATGCGCCCGCCGACTTGGCGATAGTGTCTATAGCCTTGCCCCTAGGTGCCGAGGATGCAGCGCTCAAGGCCATCAGGACCGCCTTTGACGCCGAGCTGCCCGCGCCGGGTCTCTCTGTCATGGGCAAGGAGGACATCCGACTCGTCCGCCTTGGTCCCGATCAGGCCTTCGCGATTTTCACGCGCGCTGCGCCCGATGCCGAACCCTACGTTCAGGACCTGCTTAAGGGTGCGGCCTATACTACCGACCAAACCGACGTCTGGACAGGTCTCATGCTTGACGGCCCGCTCGCCCGCACCGCGCTGGAACGCATCTGCCCGATCGACCTGCACCCCGACGCATTTGCCCAAGGCGCCGCCGCGCGCACGGTCATGGAACATCTGGGCGTGCTGATCCTCTGCACCGGCCCCGACATCTACCTTCTGCTTTCCGCATCCTCCTCGGCGGGATCTTTCCTGCATGCGGTTGAAACTTCTCTCCTCAACGTAACCTAAAGGCAAAACAGCAAACACGGAATTCAGGGATCCGTTCACAACCGGGAAAGTCATAAAAGACATGTACCTTTCAAACCTTGATACCGTCTGCCCACCCGATCCGCGTCCATTGCGTGACCAGCGCAGCCTTTCCGACAAATTCGTTTTTATTGTACAGAACGCGGAAAGCGCTTTCGTCGCAGAAAGCTGCATGCATGTTCTACAGCGCGCCAACCGTATCTTAGGCCACGAAATTTATAGCTGGACCTACATCGACACTGCAGCGCCTTGCCAACAAACGCTTAGCTGCGCACCCGACCAGGTGCTGGTGCTAGTTGGTGGTGTCGACGCACCCTGGAGGCCTGTAAAGTCAGAGTTACCACTGCTGCGCTCTGCGATCCGCAACGCCGCGAGGGTTTGCGTCGTGGGCGGCGCAGTTTTCGTGCCGCTGGTGACAGGTGTTCTTGGCGCAAAGCGCTTGTCAGTACATGCAGCTTTTCTTGCGGGCGTGCAGGAGACCTGCCCCACCGTAGAGCTGAATGAGGGCACCACCTGTCATCATAAAGCGCTCAGCAGCGCGACTGGACCCGCGGCGGCGATGCGAATGATGGTCGAATTGATCGGCGCGCGGGAAGGCAATTTCACCGAAGCAGCGCTGATCCGCGACCTTGGAATTCAGGCCCCCGCTTCTAAGGAAAGTAACATGTGCGGCGAAAGATGGCGCTTGCACCGTCTGGCGCAGGGCTGCGAGATCATCTCGGATGCTCTTAAGATTATGGAGGAGCACATCGAGGATACCCTGAGTGTGTCTCAGGTCGCCGATATAATCGGAATTTCGGCGCGGAAGCTGGAGCGAGGTTTCGCCGACAAGCTTGGACGGTCACCACTGAAAGTGTATCGGGACCTTCGCCTTGATCGCGCTCATGATTTGGTGACGCAAACTGCCTTGCCGTTTGGCGAAGTAGCCATCGCATGCGGCTTTTCGAACGTCACGCTCATGAAACGTTGGTTCCAACGAAAATATGGCGAACCTCCTTGCGAGGTAAGGCGGCAGGCATTCAACGGTATCCGCTAGTATGAGGGATCCCCTGCGGATGGTTCGAGGCCATGTGGGTAGAATTTGTGCCCTTCAGCCTGCGTTTCTTGCCTCTGCACGAAACTCGGTTTCATCAGTGGCAGAGAAACGTCCTCCCTGCACTTTCCGCAACTTGCCTTCCCGAAGAAGGCGGCCGAACGAGCGAAGACCGTCTTCGCGGCTGTAGTTTCCGCTGTTTACTTCTTTAAGTTTACCCATAAGCATCGGACGCGTGAATTCCGAATGACCCTCGACATCGGACATGTAGGCCGCCGCAGCCTCAAGCAGATCGGAGAGTTCGGTCGCGCCCATTTCTTCCGCAAAGGTGGAAAAGCCACCGTCATTCCCTTTGACCATAGCTGCGGGCACTGACGACACACGGCGCGGACGCACAGGGGCGCGTTCTGTATCAACCCGCTGCTCGGCCACAAGCTTGAGTGGCGCGGGGCGTTGTTCATTCGGGCGAACCGACCTGCCGGAAGCAGAAGGCGGATTGGGCCGGCGCGGGCGCACGACCTCGGCCAAGTCCGAGCGGTAGGGCGTTTCGTCCACTCCCAGATCGACATCGACCCCGGCGCTCTTCTCGGCTTTTGTTGCGGCAACGGCAGCGCGAAGATGCTGAATTGCCGTTCGGCGCATGCTGGCATCCTTATCGCCCATCTGGCTGTCTGCTTCTTCGAAAATGCGCGCCTCATCCTCGGGCGCGCGTTTTCCCATGCCCAGTAAACGCGACAGGCCTCGGCGGGGTTTGTCCACCAACTCCTGGGGCTGTGCTTCTTGAGGCGAAGCAGTCTCATCCGAACCGCCGATCGCACCCCGATCTTCAGCTGCTGGCAGGGCATCATCATTTTCTTTGTCAAGATCGCCATCTTCACGAAGGCTCGGCGCAGACGCTTCGACGGTCAACACGTCATCTTCGCCGTCGTCGAACGCAGCATCCTCGGCATCGCCGCCGGTCGATGAGCCTTGTTCGGACATTTCGGCCTCTACCTCGGATAGCTCGCGTTGCAGATCAGCTTCTTCCTCGGGGCTGAGGATTGCCTCGTCATCTACGTCGGTTGCGTTTTCCGGATGCAGTTCGGAACCGGTGTCTTCTTCGATCATGCCGTGCGCGATTGCCGATTCGAAGTCGGACTTCTTCATTTTCAAAACGCGGGCGTTGAGCGGACGTGCAGCTGTGTCTTTGTCTTGCTCCCCGATACGCGCTTCCTTGCCAAGAATAAACGGCGCCTCATCGACTGCATTCAAGGCACGGTCGGTCTCATCGACTACATCGTCGAGGTCGGCGAAAAGCGAGTCCGGCGCATTGCCGTCGTCCGTATCATCAGCGGTGAGGTCGTCTAGACCTTCGCCAATTTCCGCATGATCGACACGCTCTGTTTGAGGCGGTGCCGCATCCGCCAGCAGTTGTGACAGAGTGTCTTCATCGACGTCTACCGATGTTTCTTTTGCAGATTGCGGAGCCTCTTCGGATTGGTCAGGTTCCGCATCCAAGTCGTGTGCTTCAAGATCCTCAACAGAAGTCTGGAAAGCTATGCTTTCACCGGAAGATTCGCCGTCAAGCTCCTCCGTATATCTGTCGTTCAGGTCGTCCGCATCTCTCGCCCCACCTTCGGCGTCGAGTTCAGTGTCCAGCAGTTCTTCGTCCGCATTTTCTGCCCAGGTCTCAACGTCTGTCGGTGCCGCCTCGTCAGCGTCTTCAAATTCCTCGTCACGGGCTTCCTTGAGCAGTTCATCCAACTCGTCGGACGCGTTGCTCATCGTGCCGTATGCATGCTCGTCTTCGCTGTACTCGGATACTTCATAATCAAGTTGGCTTTGCGAAACGACCGATCGGATCCGACGCAGTTTTTCGGCAACGCTGTCGGCTTCATCGTCGCTTGACCGGGCAGCCTGGGCCGGGTCTGCATCCAACTCGAAAGCTGTTTCGATGGCATCAGCCTGGGATGAAAGGGCATCAGAATTTAGCTCTGTCGCATCCGCCGACTGATCGACAGAATCATCGACAACGTGCTGTTCCCCATCAGATCTACCCACCGCCGAGGTTGTGAACTCGTCATCTGCAGCATCAGCAATGAACGCCTCGACATCTGCGTCATACGAATATTCATCTTCTGCCTCAGAAGCTTCTTCGACGGTTGTCGCCGTAGCCACTGTATCGTCAATCTTCGTCTGCGGAACGCTCTCTTTGTTGTCCTGCGCTTCGTCACTGGGCCGGTCGGCTGCGGTTTCGACGTTACTTACGTCCGAAAGCGACTGATCCGTTATTTCAATCCCAGCAAGTGGCTCTTCAGGGTCGGAATCCGACATGTTTTCGGCCGGCTCGGGCTGCTTTGATTCCGCATGTGCTACCCCGGCTTCGGACGGCGCGATTTCGTCGGTTTCCTCCAAGATCCGCTGCGTGTAATCGGGCGCGACGTCTTTGGCCGGCTTCGAAGCTTCGTCGTAAGCTTCTGCCACGTCTTCTGCCGGAGCTTGAGGAATGTTCTCGTCAAGATCGGACGTGTCCCGCGCCAGTGGTACCGCCGCATTATCAGTGCCGTCGGCCTGTTCCTCGGCTGGCGCGATCGCATGAGCGTCTTCGGCGGCAGGCACGGCATGGGTCAGCGCCTCGGCGGCTCCGTTGTTTTCGTTCGCCCGAAGATGAATCTTTCCCTGTTCCTCACGGGCTTCGACGCGGCGTGAGATCTCTCGCTCAGCAATACGGGCGAGCATCTCGGCGTCAGGCGTCGGAGGCTCTGCGCCGAAATACCTGTCGTCGGCAGCCAGATCGCGGAAATACTCTGCAATCGCCTTCATGGTATCGAACGAATCGTCGAAACCTTCCAACGTGCACGAGAAAGTGCCGTAGGATACGGTCAGAATTTTGCTTGTATTTACCATCTTTTTGCTCGCTCTACTTTGCCTGCAATCATAATTTTTACCATGATGGCAGCGACGAAAGCGGCCCGATTCTTAGAATTTTACCGTATCATTTCGAGGCCAGAATGTGTCTTGTTTCCAAAATAGTAGTTAATTCGGGAAATTCATCGTGATTGTTCAGCATTCGAGCCCGGTTACGCTGGTTGGTGGCGGCCAGCTTGGCGAAACAGACCTGGTCCGCGCGCGGGCCGTCGGCCCCTTGGTTGTTGCCGCGGACGGCGGCGCGGATGCGGTGCGCCATGCGGGACTCGTGCCGTCCGCAGTGATCGGAGACTTTGATTCGTTGAGCGACGAGACGCGCGCCACCTTGTCGCCCGATCAACTGCATCACATCCCCGAACAGGACAGCACGGATTTCGAGAAATGCCTGAGCAATGTCGATGCGCCTCTGGCGCTGGGTGTCGGGTTCACCGGGCGCCGGATCGACCATCACTTGGCCAATCTCAATACTTTGGTACGCTATCCGCAACGGCGCTGCCTCCTTCTGGACGGAACCGATATCGTTTTCCTCGCTCCCCCGTCTATCGCGCTGGATCTGGCACCGGGAACGCCTGTGTCTCTGTTTCCGCTCGGTGTCGTGGAAGGTATGTCAGAGGGACTTGAATGGCCGATCTCCGGTCTGACATTTACGCCGGACGGTCGGGTCGGAACATCGAACAGGGCGACCGGCCCCATTTCGCTTCACCTGACCGCGCCGAAAATGCTGTTGATCCTACCAGCGTCAGCTTTCGAGGAAGCCGCGAACGTTCTCATACAGAATGCCGCCACTTGGCCAATTGCGGCATGATTGATCATGGCGCGGGCATAGGGCGACGCTCCAGCCGTCTTTCGCGGGCGAACACGTATAGCCCAGCCGAAACGATCAGTGCCATGCCGAACAAGGTCGGCACATCAAGCAGGTCCCCGAATATGATATAGCCCAGCGCACTTGCGCCAACGATTTCCAGATATTGGATCGGCGCCAGAACCGATGCAGGTGCCAGTTTCAGTGCAAAACTGATACAGACATGGCTGGCAGTCGCGATAAGGCCGACAGCGCCCAGAAGAAGCAACTCGCGCTGATCAGGCCAGGACGGGTCTAACGGTGCAACGCCGGAACCATCGAATACCCAAAGAACCGGCGCCACGAGGAGCAGTGCCGCAAGTCCGGTATATGCCTGCATTGAGATAGGGTTAATCCGGACTGCCATACTGCGGGTCAGGATCATGTAGAATGCAAAGCAAACAGCCGTCACCAGCGGAAGCAGCACGACCGGGCCCACCTCGCTGAAGCTGGGTTGTATCACAAAAAGAGCGCCGACAAATCCGACGGCGCAGGCCGCGTAACGCCGCGGCCCGATCGACTCGCCCAGCAGGAGCCCACCCAAAAGCGTGAGAATGAAAGGCTCGACGAAAAACACCGCAATTGCATCCGCGATGGGCATGTATCGCAGCGCCTGGAAAAAGCAGGCCGTTGCGATCAGGATTAGTGCCCCGCGCAGAAGGTGCAAAGCGCTTTCGCCGAAGCCAGGCCGGTGCAGCCACCCCATTGTCAAAGCCAGCGGCAGCAGTAGCGCAGCCTGAATGCCGAACCGCGACGCAACGATTTGGCCCACAGCCAGTGCGTCGCCGAGCAGCTTTGCCGACGCATCCATCGCAGGCGCAATCAGCGAAAACCCCACCATCAGCAGAATCCCTAGAGTGGTCCGGGGTGGCTTCTCTGTCATTGGGCCCTTCTGGTTTCTGTCACGTTGCCACCCCAAGCGAAGCAAGCGGCACTGCGCGCCAAGAACCCATCGGCGTCAAGCCAAATTAGCGCCCCCAGGAGCATTCGCTGACGGATACGTTCAGCAGTTCGGCACGTTGACTGCAAGCCCGCCGAGCGAGGTTTCTTTGTAACGTTCGCTCATATCCGCGCCGGTCTGGCGCATGGTCTCGATACAGGCGTCAAGAGGCACCAGATGCACCCCGTCGCCGCGCAGCGCCAGGCTTGCGGCACTCACGGCCTTGATCGCACCAAGCCCGTTGCGCTCAATGCACGGAACCTGCACCAGGCCCTTAACTGGGTCGCACGTCATACCAAGATGGTGTTCCAGCGCAATTTCGGCGGCGTTTTCGATCTGCGCGGGCGTGCCGCCCAGAACTGCTGTCAGTCCGGCCGCACCCATGGCGGACGCACTGCCGACTTCGGCTTGGCAACCCGCCTCGGCCCCACTGATCGACGCGTTGAATTTTACAAGCCCGCCGATCGCCGCCGCGGTCAGAAGGAATATCTCGATATCGCGCTCATTGGCCCCGGGCACATGCTCAAGCCAATACTTGATGACAGCCGGCACCACCCCTGCCGCACCATTCGTCGGCGCAGTAACAACCTGCCCTCCTGCAGCGTTCTCCTCGTTCACGGCCATCGCATAGATGCTGATCCAGTCGTTGATTTTATGCGGCGCATTCAGGTTCGTGCCGCGCTCTGCCAGCAGCGCCTCGTGAATCGCCTTGGAACGGCGGCGCACCTGAAGGCCTCCGGGCAGGATTCCGTCGTTGGCAAGTCCACGCTCGATGCAGTCATTCATGACCTGCCACAGGCGCGCCACGCCGCTGCGCAGATTTTCCGAACCCCCACGTGAGATTTCGTTCGCCTTTTTCATCTCCGCGATGGATTTGCCACTTGTGTCGGCCATTTCCAGCATTTCGGCCGCGCTCTTGAACGGATAGGGCACCGGCGGGCCATCGTCGGTGTCCCGACCGGCGGCCAGCTCGTCACGTGTCAGGACAAAGCCGCCACCGACAGAATAGTAGGTCTCTTGCAGAATCACATCGCCCTGCTTGTCGGTCGCCATTAGGATCATGCCGTTTGCATGGCCAGGCAGATTCGGGCCGAAATCGAATTGAAGATCCTCTTTCGGGTGGAATTGCAGCACCGGCAGCCCGGGCGGCGTCACAATACCGGACTCCCGGATGTCCTTCAGGACCGACTCGGCCTCGTTATTGTCGTAGGTTTCGGGCCGAAACCCGGCCAGACCCAGGATCGTCGCGCGGTCGGTTGCATGGCCTACGCCAGTGAAGGCCAGAGAGCCGTGCAAACTGGCCCGCAGTCCATGGAACTCGAACGGAGACGCGCGCATAAGGTCAAGAAACCGGGCGGCCGCCACCATGGGACCCATCGTATGGGAAGAAGACGGGCCGATCCCGACCTTGAACATTTCGAAGATAGACAAAAACATGGTTGGAAACCTAGAGCGATCAGCGCCGCGACCCAACCACTGACTATGTCGCATCGCGCGTAAAGGGCCGCACAAAACCGACGCCGATCCACCGTTCCACGCCATTGCCTAAATGTTATTTCACATTGAGTTAATTGTTTTGCGCCAAACTGGAACTTGGAACGATCTGACCCGTCCCACTTCAAAATTTCACTCCAAATGCGGGGCCGAAAATGCAAACAACAGGGCTTATTCTAATTCTTGCTGCGGGCGTCATCGTCTTCTTCGGGGGCGAATCAACCAGCATGAAAACTTTTCCTTCTGCGATTTCTTCGGACGTGGCTAAGATAAAGGCTCAGTAGAAGCGCTGAACCTGCAGCAGTTCAAATGACCCCTCGCCCCTGACGCGCAAACTGCCTATAACGCGAGCCACGATGCCCGCCTGATGGAGTTACGCGCATGACCGGAGAGTTGTCACCGATTGACAAAGCGAAATTCGTAGCCGCGAAACGCTCTGTCGACTATGTCGAAGATGGGATGCGCGTTGGTCTCGGGACGGGATCCACAGCCGCTTGGATGGTGCGATGTCTCGGTGAACTTGTTCGTGAAGACGGGCTCCAGATACGCGGTGTTCCGACGTCAACGCGCACAGCCGAGCTTGCGCGCGAGGTGGGTATCGAGGTTATTAGCTTGGACGAGGCGCGCTGGATCGACGTCACCATCGACGGCGCGGATGAGTTCGATGGCAATCTCAATCTCATCAAAGGTGGCGGTGGCGCTCTTTTGCAGGAAAAGATCGTTGCCACGGCCTCCGACCAGATGATCGTCATCGCGGATGTAGGCAAAGAAGTCGAAAAACTTGGCGCCTTTCCCTTGCCGGTTGAGGTCATCCCTTTCGGCTGGCAGACCACAAAGTCGCTGATTGAGGAATTGCTGATCTCGATGGACGTCTTGGGCCGCGACGCCTCCCTGCGCATGAACGGCGACAGCGCCTTCGTCACAGACGAAGGAAACTACATTCTGGATCTACACCTCGGTCGAATCGGCAATGCGCATCAATTGTCAATGGTGTTGAACCAGATGCCTGGTGTCGTCGAGAATGGCCTATTCATAGACATTTGCGATGTCGTAATCCTGGGCTACGGTGACGGACGGGTCGAGACGCGCGACATAAACGAAGGAACCGTCGAAGAAGATCGACTCGATTTCGTCGAGACCGACAATCTTTTCACTGACTTGCAGGACTGAGGGCATCGGCGCCATGAAATTCGACTATGACCTTTTTGTCATTGGCGGCGGGTCCGGAGGG
Source organism: Roseovarius sp. THAF9 (assembly GCF_009363715.1). Classification (NCBI taxonomy): domain Bacteria; kingdom Pseudomonadati; phylum Pseudomonadota; class Alphaproteobacteria; order Rhodobacterales; family Roseobacteraceae; genus Roseovarius; species Roseovarius sp. THAF9. Next base: position 25,018 of record NZ_CP045404.1, on the reverse strand, counting down.
GTCCGTGCCGCCCGCGTTGCCAGCGCCAATGGCGCGAAAGTCGCGCTGGCAGAAGAGGATCGTTATGGTGGAACCTGCGTGATCCGCGGCTGCGTCCCGAAGAAACTGATGGTTTTTGCATCGGAGTTCTCCACGTTCCCCGACGAAGCCGCCGCCTATGGCTGGGATATGAAGCTGGCTGGTTTCGACTGGCCCGGCTTCCGCAAACGTCTGCATGGCGAACTTGACAGGCTGGAAGGCGTGTATCGCAGTCTTCTGGAAAATTCCGGGGTGACGATGTTCGATGGCCGTGCCCGCCTCAAGGACGCGAATACGGTTACGATGTCTACCGGTGAGGAGGTTACGGCAAAACACATCCTCGTCGCCACAGGCGGGCACCCGGTCCGCCCCGACCTTCCCAATGCGGAACTCGGGATTGTGTCCGACGACATTTTTCACATGGAAGAATTGCCCAAATCGATCCTCATTGTCGGTGGCGGTTACATCGCGTGTGAATTTGCCTGCGTTCTGGCCGGGCTTGGCGTGGATGTCACGCTCTACTATCGCGGTGCCCAGATCTTGCGCGGCTTCGACGAAGAAGCCCGCGGTATCATCGCGGAAGGTATGAGTGAAAAAGGCATCGACCTGCATTTCGGTACCAACATCGTGGAGATGGCACCGGCCAGCGAGGGGCGTCCAGCCGAGACCCAGCTGACCGAATCGGAGGCTTCGATGGGACCTCCGGCAGGAGAGCTGTCACACGGCGCCAAGGCGCCAGATGATTACAATGGCCCGATCCGGGTGAAAGCGACCAACGGAAAAGAAACGGAGTTCGACGCGGTCCTGTTTGCCATCGGGCGCACCCCCAACACATCTGATATGGGCCTGGAGGAAGTGGGCGTCAAAATGGGGCGCCGAGGCCAGATCGTCGTGGACGAGTACAGCCAGACGTCGGTACCGTCGATCTACGCCATCGGAGATGTGACAGACCGGGTCAACCTTACACCCGTCGCGATCCGCGAGGGGATGGCGTTCGTGGAAACCGTTTTCAAGGACAACCCAACGCCGGTCGATCACAAGCTGATCCCGTCCGCAGTGTTCACCCAGCCCGAATTCGGCACGGTGGGACTTACGGAGGAAGAAGCCCGTGAAAAGGAGCCCGTGCACGTCTACTGCACCTCGTTCCGCCCGATGCGCACGGCCTTTGCCGGACAGCCCTACCGCGTGCTGATGAAACTGGTGGTATCCAAGGAAACCGACACGGTCATGGGCTGTCACATCGTCGCGCCGAATGCGGGCGAAATGATCCAATTGGCTGGCGTTGCAGTCAAGATGGGCGCGACAAAAGCCGACTTCGACCGGACCGTAGCGGTGCATCCGACCATGTCCGAAGAAATCGTGACAATGCGGGACCCCTTGCGTAGTGGTTGAATTTTTGACTGTTGTGCACAGTTATGACACAGGGACGGCGCGTTGCGCGATTGGATGAAGGGAAAAGATTTCATGGCTGGACATTCTGGCGGCCCTTGGGGCGGCGGTGGAGGCAACCGGGGAGGCGGCGACGATGATGATCGCGGCCACCGCGGCAACGGTGACCGGCGTCCACCCGAAGGCGGCTCTCAAATTCCCGAGATAGATGAACTCGTGCGCAAGGGACAGGACCAGCTTCGCGTTTTGATGGGAGGCCGGGGCGGCAGAGGCCGTGGGAACGGCGCAGGCGGCGATGGTGGCGGCGGACCGGGTTTCGGCCGCGGTACTATCGTGATCGGCGCTCTGATTGCGGCTGCGCTCTGGGGGGCCGCAAGCTTTTATACCGTCAAACCGGAAGAGCAGTCTGTCGAGCTCTTTCTTGGTGAGTATTATTCGACCGGCGATCCGGGGCTCAATTTCGCACCATGGCCACTCGTCTCGGCCGAGGTTGTCAACGTCACGTCCGAACGGACAGAAAATATCGGCAGCGGCCGTAGCAGTAGTGCGTCGGGCGGTGACGGCCTGATGCTGACCACCGACGCGAACATCGTGGATATCGACTTTCAGGTCGTCTGGAATATTAACGATCCCGCGAAGCTGCTGTTCAACATTCGTGACCCGCAACTGACAGTGCAGGCTGTGTCCGAAGCGGTGATGCGCGAGATCATCGCTGCCACCAACCTAGCACCGATCCTCAACCGCGACCGTGGCATCATTGCCGACACGGCGCGCGAAAACATTCAATCCACGCTCGATGAATACGAAAGCGGTATCAACATCGTCCGCGTCAATCTGGATACCGCCGACCCCCCTGGCGAGGTGATTGACGCCTTCCGCGAGGTGCAGGCCGCCGAGCAGGAACGCGACCGTCTGCAACGCCAGGCCGATGCCTATGCCAACCGCGTTCTGGCCGAGGCCCGTGGTGAAGCCGCGCAGGTCTTGGAGCAGGCCGAAGGGTATCGCGCCCGGGTCGTCAACGAAGCCATCGGTGAGGCCAGTCGCTTTATCGCCGTGGCGCAGGAGTTCAACGAAGCCCCCGAAGTTACTCAGCGTCGCCTGTATCTCGAAACCGTGGAACGCACGCTCGGCAAGATGGAGAAGATCCTGCTGGATGAATCGACCGGCGCGTCCGGCGAGGGTGTTCTGCCCTACCTGCCGCTAGACCAATTGCGCCGCTCTGGCCAGTCCGGAAACGGAGGATCGAACTGATGCGTAAATCTGCCCTTCTTCTTCCCGTATTGGCTGTTGCAGTCATGGGTCTTCTGTCGTCGCTTTATATCGTGGACGAACGAGAGAAAGCGCTCGTGCTGCAATTCGGCCAGATCAAGAAAGTGGTCGAGGAACCCGGTCTGGGTTTCAAGATTCCGGTCATCCAAGATGTTGTGCGCTATGACCGCCGGATCCTGTCTTTGGACACCGACGCGATCGAGGTGACACCGTCGGATGACCGCCGCCTCGTAGTCGATGCCTTTACGCGGTATCGCATTGCCGACGTGGTCCAGTTCCGGCAAGCCGTAGGCATCGGGGGCACACGTGTCGCCGAGGACCGCCTTGCGTCGGTCCTGAACGCTCAGATCCGCGAGGTTCTGGGTGCGGACCAAGTGACGTCCGACACCATTCTGTCGCCTCAGCGGCGAGATCTTGCCGTTCGCATTCTGGAACAGGCGCGTGCGAGCGCTGCCGGGCTGGGGCTTGAGATTGTCGACGTTCGGTTGAAGCAGACCAACCTGCCTCAACAAAACCTCGAAGCCACTTTTGCACGGATGCGGGCTGAACGGGAGCGCGAAGCGGCCGACGAGATCGCCCGTGGTAACGAAGCCGCCCAGCGTGTTCGAGCAGCAGCGGACCGGACCGTGGTGGAAACAGTATCGAACGCCGAACGCGAAGCCGAGATTACGCGCGGTGAGGCCGATGCCGAGCGTAACCGGATCTATGCCGAGGCTTTCGGAAACAATCCGGACTTCTTCGCGTTTTACCGTTCTCTTACTGCGTTGGAACGCTCGATGAACGAAGCGAATTCGACCATCGTCTTTTCTCCGGAAAGCGGTTTTCTGGGCCAAATGTTCGAGGCCGTGCGTGCTGATGGCCTGGGCGAGGTTGCGCTCGAAGAGATTGATATAGAGCGCCTACGGGAAATGGCGCCCGAAACGGAAATCTCGCCGGACCTACCTGAAAGCGAGCGGCAGCGCCTTGAGGAAGATGCCGCCGAACAGGAAGCGCAGCAAGAGGCCGAGGCGGCGGCGAAAGACGCCGAAGATGACAGTTCTGGGGAAGAACCGACTGCCGGGGATATCCAAGACGATACGACGGCGAACGAAGATGATCCAGTTAGCGAGAACGTGACAAATTGATTGCAACGATCTTCTTGGCCTTCGGGCTCGTTCTGATTGTCGAGGGGCTGGTGTACGCACTGGCCCCTTCGCTTGTAGAGCAATTGCTTGCCTCGCTTCGGGCGCTGCCAGACGATCAGCGCCGATTGATCGGTCTCGCTGCGCTTGCTTTCGGGGTTGTGTTGGTTTGGTGCGGGAAAATGCTGGGGGCCTAACCTGAACCTATTGCGCCCAAGCGCATTAAACGTTCACATGGGCGTGACATCCCGTTGTGAAATTGGCGTTTGCGTGCATCGTCCCTAAATTAAGAGAAGAACAGCCACGCCGCAGGCAAATGCGGCAGGCGCTTCGTTTCAAACATCGATCAAGGAGTGGTCTCGCGTGAAAGCACAAACTCTCTCTCATCCTATGAATGCGCCAGCCGCGGTTCGCGCGCTCTGGCTTACGGCTTTGGCAATGGTTTTGGTCATCGCACAGTCGATCAGCGCCAACGCAAGACCCGAAAGCTTCGCCGACTTGGCTCAGAAAGTCAGTCCGGCTGTCGTAAACATCACCACCTCGACTGTTGTCGCTCAGGGCACCGGACCGTCACCCATTGTGCCTGAGGGCTCCCCGTTTGAGGACTTCTTCCGTGATTTCCAAGACCGGAACAATAATGGTGATCGACCTCGCCGGACGTCGGCATTGGGCTCGGGTTTCGTCATCTCGGAAGATGGCTACATCGTCACGAATAACCATGTGATCGAAACTGCCGATGAAATCATCATCGAGTTCTTTTCTGGCCGCGAACTTGAGGCAACCGTTATCGGCACCGACCCAAAAACGGACATCGCGCTGCTAAAGGTCGACGCGGACGAACCTCTGCCCTTCGTCAGCTTTGCCGACAGTGACACCGCCCGGGTCGGTGATTGGGTCATTGCGATGGGCAACCCGCTCGGCCAAGGCTTCTCTGTCTCGGCTGGCATCGTCTCGGCCCGGAATCGCGAGCTTTCCGGCACCTATGACGACTACATCCAGACGGATGCCGCAATCAACCGCGGTAACTCTGGCGGTCCGCTCTTCAACCTTGACGGCCAGGTCGTCGGTGTGAACACCGCAATTCTGTCGCCCAACGGTGGCTCGATCGGCATCGGCTTTTCGATGGCGTCCAACGTGGTCACACGCGTTGTCGATCAATTGCAGGAATTCGGCGAAACCCGCCGCGGCTGGCTCGGCGTCCGCATTCAGGATGTCACAGATGACGTGGCCGAGGCCATTGGCTTGGAAAAGGTTGCTGGCGCACTTGTAACAGACGTCCCAGAAGGCCCTGCAGAAGACGCCGGCATGAAGGCGGGCGATGTAATCACGCAGTTCGATGGTTTTGAAGTGGAAGATACCCGTGGCCTTGTCCGCCGGGTTGGCAACACCGCCGTTGGCAAGACCGTGCGCGTCGTCGTCTTCCGTGAAGGCAAGACCCAGACACTTCGCGTGACGCTTGGCCGTCGTGAGGCTGCAGAGGGTGTTGTTCCCGCGGCGCAACCGGGCGAACCCGAAGAGCCGTCGGAGACCGAGATCCTTGGTCTGACACTAACGCAGCTTGACGACGAACTGCGCAGCCAGCTGGAGCTTGATGACAATGCGAACGGCTTGGTTGTGTCGGATATCGACAACCTGTCCGAAGCCTACGAGAAAGGAATGCGTGCTGGTGACGTCATCACCGAAGCGGGCCAACAAAAGCTGTCCAGCATCTCTGACCTCGAGGCGCGGATCGAGGACGCTCGCGAGGCAGGTCGGAAATCTATCCTGCTTCTGGTGCGCCGCGCCGGTGAGCCACGCTTTGTCGCATTGTCGCTAGAAGAGCCCGAGGACGCTCCTGAGTGACCCGGACAGAATAATCGGAACTAAGAACGGGCGCTTTGTCGAAGCGCCCGTTTCCATTCTTGGGGCCGACCTTACGAAGGTGCCGGGAAATCCTTCAAGATGGTGTCCTTGCGCAGATAGAGCGGGTGCTTGGCCGATCCGTCCTTGTTCAATCCCAGGCATTTCAACGGTCGTCCCGTCGATGCGACAGCGGACACAGCCTTGTGGGTTAGATTTGCATAGCGCTGGTGAAGCTTGCCGTAGGCCATAACAACCAGCATTGCCTGCCGCGCCATGTCGACCAGCGCGGGAATGTTTGCGGCGCTGCACGCTATTGCGGGATCATGCGGAATATCCTTGGGCGAGGTCGCCCGCCAGTCCAGGATATTGCCCTTGAAATAGCGGGTGAAGCCCCAGTCATGGGCAAACATGAGTTCGCGGTGACAAGTCGGATCCGACGCTGCCGCGTCCGCGACCGAAGGGTTCATACCGACAAAGAGAACCGTCCGAGGTTCGGTCCCTTGTGGCGTCCAGTCCCGCGTCAGGGCTTGCCGGTATCGACCGCATTCAGAAAATTGTGCACCACCGACTACACCATCGGGCAGACGCAGCCGCACCTTTCCACCCGGGTCATGCGATTCTTGCGTCATTGCGACACCGGTCCTTGGTTGAAAACCCGGCTGGGATAAAGCTCCCCGCCCTTAATATGCCCCACTGCCACAGCTTGGCCTTTGAGCGCAGCCCAGCACTCGTCGCCATATTCGACGTCCGCTCCGATGACTGGCGCCGGGTTTCCGTGCCGAAGCCGCGCTGCGCTCATCTCGTTGCAGTTGACGCGCGGCAGATCACTCAGGCCCTCTTCCAGCGGTCGCAGATATTCGTCCAGCTTCAGATCGTGGGCCAGTGCCTCGACCTCCTGTATCGTCACGCCATGCTCAGCTCGAAAAGGCCCGGACCATACCCGGCGCAGCCAAGCGACATGTCCGTAACAGCCCAGCGCTTCGCCGAGGTCCCGCGCGATAGAGCGCACGTAGCCGCCTTTGCCACAGACCAGTTCTAGCTCGACCGTGTCGGCATCCGGCCGATCGGTCAGCAATAGTTGTTCCACCCATAGCGGACGCGCGGACACCTCGAAATCCTCGCCATCCCTGGCGCGTTTGTAGGCGCGTTCGCCGTCTATTTTCACGGCCGAGAACTTTGGCGGAACTTGCTGGATATCGCCCACAAAACCAGACAGCGCAGCCTTGACCTTATCGTCGCTCGGCCGCTGTCTGCTTTCGGAGATCACCTCACCTTCGGCATCGTCGGTATTGGTGGCCTGCCCCAGCCTCACGAGAAAGCGGTAACATTTCAGCGCGTCAGTGATGAACGGCACGGTTTTCGTCGCCTCGCCCAACGCGACGGCAAGCACGCCAGTCGCTTCGGGGTCCAATGTTCCGGCGTGGCCCGCTTTTTTCGCCTGAAAGGCCCAGCGCACCTTGTTGACAACCGCTGTCGAGGTGAGGCCCGCCGGTTTGTCTACGATCAACCAGCCCGAAATATCGCGTCCCTTGCGTTTGCGCCCCATGACTGTCTTGCCTCTGATGTGCGTAAAAGCAGCCGCCTATCGCGGCACCCTACGCAAGTCAACTGAACACTGCTGCGTCACTTGGCGACGACACCCACAATCGGCCCCATCGGAAAACCGCCATCGTGACGGCCCAACTGTGGCGCGTAAAGACGTGAGATGCTGCCATCGAAATAGAGCGCCTGAGGTGTTTTCAGAAGGTCGCGAAAAACACGCGCAAAAGTGTGAAAATTGACCTTGTCCTCCGAAATCACGAACCACACAGTGCGCCCGTCAGCCGAAGTGCCGACGCCATTGCGCACGTAAACGCTTTCACTGTTTTCAAGAAACCGTGGGTGAAGCCGACCGTCGATCACAAGCATCGGACCCGATTGGCTGGCAAAGCGACAAGCAGGCTTTTCGCGGTCAAAGCGTTGGGTCTCGAACACATCAGCCCGGTTGGCCTGCACGCAGAATACACCATTTGGCAATAATCCGAAATTGCCCGGACCGTCGCGTGTCACCAAGGGGTTCGTTTCCTTGCCTGCCTCAACATAATGGCCGACCGGGCTGCGATCCTGATGATACATGCCCGCATTCATCGCGAACAACAACTTTCCACCTGCGGCGCGCACCTGGCGCTCGACACTCGAGAAGCTGCCCAACGGCTCGCCTGTCATCGGATCGTTCAGGAATAGGCGCAGCTTTTCCCTTCCCACATCGACCTTGCAGGTCGTGTAGCGTGCGCCATCATAGCTGATCTGTTGGCACTCCACGGCGCTGGCGGCGCCTGCCATCAGCACTAGTGCGACGAGAACCCCGCGCCACACGGGATCAGCTCTCGACGTCGCGCCGCACGGCGTCCTGCGCGAACAGGCGTCGTGTCTCATCAAGCTGGTCGAAGGTTTCATCCAACCGGAACCTCAGTTCCGGAGCAAACTTCAGACCGACCTTCTTGCCAATGATCCTGCGTAACTCGCCTTTGTTGCGGCCCAGAAGCTCCAGCACGTCATCCTTGCCATGCCCACCAAGCGGAAGGACATAGGCCGTCGCAACCTTAAGGTCCGGAGAGGTTCGCACCTCGCCCACGGTAACCGATAGGCGGTTCAGGTCTGGATCGTGAATGTCGCCGCGCGCCAACACATCGGCTAGCGTCCTTCGGATTAATTCCCCGACACGCAACTGCCGCTGCGACGGCCCCGGCCCATCATGAAACTTGTTCTTTGCCATAACAAAGCATCTAAGCCCTGCGCTTGTCTTTGCCAAGCGATGATCACCGCGTTATGGAGTTCGCAAAGAAAAACGGAGAATGACATGACCGACCTGCCGGGGATCGTGGTAACCGGTGCCTCCGGGCGCATGGGCCGTATGCTGACCGAGATCGTGACGGCCTCGGAGCGCGCCCGGCTTGTCGGCGTGCTGGAACGGCCCGGTCACGCCTGGATCGGACAGGACGTTGGAGAAGCGATGGGCGGCGCGCCGACCGGCGTCATCGTCTCGGACGACCCGCTGGAGCAAGTCTCGCGAGCGCACGCAATTTTGGATTTTACTGCCCCGTCGGCAACGGTCGAGTTCGCGTCGCTTGCTGCACAGGCCCGCTGCGTCCATGTCATCGGCACGACCGGGCTTTCCGAAGAGGACCTGTCGAAAATCAATGCCGCCGGTCGCCATGCTACCATCGTCCGGGCCGGCAACATGAGCCTAGGCGTCAACCTCTTGGTGCAAATGACAAAGAAGGTCGCGGCCGCACTTGACGAGGATTACGATATTGAAGTCATCGAGGCCCATCACAACCAGAAGGTAGATGCCCCGTCGGGCACAGCCCTGATGCTCGGACAGGCCGCCGCTGACGGACGCGGTGTGTCACTTGAGCAGAATGCGGATCGGGGCCGCGATGGCATAACAGGCGCTCGCACGCGTGGTCATATCGGGTTCTCGGCTATTCGCGGTGGCGATATTGTGGGTGAACATGACGTAATGTTCGCCACGGCAGGGGAGCGTATCGTATTGCGTCACATCGCTTCTGACCGCGCGGTCTTCGCCCGCGGCGCACTTAAGGCCGCGTTGTGGGGGCAAGGGCGCAAACCCGGCGAATACGACATGCTCGACGTGTTGGGACTGAAAGAAAACTGATCCAATCGCTGCAGCTGCCCGTAGACAATGTTGTTTATAACGGGAGCCAAGAATGCGCCTGACTGTATTTGCGATTGTCGCCGCTATGGTTGGAGGATCTGCCATGGCGCAAGATTTCAACCAGATCGACGACAAGTCCGAGTTCCTGTCGGTGGTCGCCGACAAGAACCTCACCCGATTTGGCATCAACGTGACGGTAACGCCGTCGGGCCAGATTGAGGGTAAGGCGTTCGGCCGCCCCGTTACCGGCGCATGGCAATGGAAATCAGGATTCTTCTGCCGCGACCTCTATTGGGGTCAGCGCAACCTGGGGCCGAATTGCCAAGCTGTGCGTGTACAAGGATCTACCGTCCGGTTTATTTCGGATCAGGGTAACGGCGAATACGCCGATCTTCGGCTTCAGTAAATCTGAAGAACTGGTGTAGCTAAAAGTCGATTGCTATACCTTTCTTCTCCCAGTCGCCATAACGGACAGGTTCGGGTCCGTTACGCCCTCCCAGTTCCTTGGGCATTTCGATCTGCTCGGCAGCTTTGCGTCGCTCTTCTGCCTCCTCCAAAGCGCGCTTTGCTTCGGGCGGCAGGTCGTTGCGGTCATCCGTCATCGTCAGGCTTCCTTCGTCTGCGTGTGCCTGATATAGGCGCGTTCTGTTTAAAGACCAAGGAAGTCACATGCCCGCGCCAACTCCCCGCAGCACTGCCGTGGCCTTGCTCGACAAGGTGTTGGGCGAAGGCCGCCTGTTGACAGAACTCAACGCTCCGTTATCGCGCCTTGCCGCACCTGATCGCGCACGCGCCCTCAGGCTTGCCAGCGAGACGCTCCGCGGTATGGACCGCGCTGACCGGTTGCTGTCCCGTCAACTTCGCAAGACGCCGCAACTTCATGTTATGAACATCCTGCGTCTTGGCACTGTCGAGCTTTGCACAGGCGGCGATGCCCACGGCGTTGTAGATGAACTGGTCTCTCTGGTCGGCACGCATCCACGCTACAAACGCCTCCGGGGCCTCGTGAACGCAATCCTTAGACAGATGGCGGGTGACGCAGGCAAGCCTTGGAAAGACCTGCGCATACCCCGCCTGCCGGGTTGGCTGCGCGATCCGCTCTTATCGGCTTGGGGCAACGGCGCCGTCTCCGCGATGGAAAGATCGCATTTTCATGGCGCTCCGGTCGATTTAACCCTGAAACCGGACGAGGACCCAAGCCGATGGGCCGACCGCCTTGGCGCCACGGCCTTGCCCAACGGCTCGTTGCGTTTGTCGGATCCCGGCCAGATTTCAACCCTACCCGGATTTTCCGAAGGAGCGTGGTGGGTCCAAGACGCTGCCGCGGCACTGCCGGCGCGCATCCTAGCGCCAACGGCAGGCGAGCGCATACTCGACCTCTGCGCCGCACCGGGCGGCAAGACGCTGCAACTCGCCGCTGCGGGGGCCATGGTGACAGCGCTCGACATCTCAGACAAGCGCATGGAACGCGTCAGCGAAAACCTCGCCCGAACGAACCTTTCTGCTGAAATCGTTATTACCGACGGGCTAAGCTACCTAGGTGGTCCGTTCGACGCGATTCTGGTCGATGCGCCCTGTTCGGCGACCGGTACGATCCGCCGCCACCCCGATCTGCCCTATGCAAAGGATGGTTCGGAATTCAGTGCGCTGATCGCTTTGCAGACAAGGATGCTCGACCATGCGCTTACCCTTCTGGCTTCGGGCGGTCGACTGGTCTTTTGCACCTGCTCACTGCTACCCGACGAAGGCGAGGTTCAGGTGGAAGAGGCGTTGGCCCGCCACAGTGGCCTGCGCACCGACGCGTCTGCACTAGATCTGCCGGGAATCGACCCGGACTGGAAATCCGAAGAGGGTGGCCTGCGCCTGCGACCCGACTACTGGCCCGATCTTGGCGGCATGGACGGATTTTACATCGCCGTCTTGCGACAGGACTGACAACAGCGCGTGCGTTCCTCCGTGACTTGAGCCGCACAGCGCAGTATACTGGATCGACAACGCCACAAAGAGCGTGCCGAGGCCGGGATTCGATGTCGACACCCAAGCAAGATTTACCGCGCGTGACGCGGTTTCTGAACCGACTCGCTGCGCGTCGAGCAACATTCGGCGGCAGAGTAACAGCGTTCGTCTCCCAGCCCGACCCCCGCACCATCGGCAGTTTTGCGCGCGGCCGGCAGCTATGCGCCGGCAATTATCTCTTTTCGGGGCATCTTGTACGCGATCCCGGCAAGACGCCGTGGGACATCCCGCCCCCCGACACCGATTTCTCGCAAGAGGTGCATGGCTTTACCTGGCTGGATGACCTAGCGGCTGCCGGCGATGCCACAGCGCGTGCGTGTGCGCAGGACTGGCTGTGGCGCTGGATCAACCTTTACGGACGCGGACGCGGTCCCGGCTGGACACCGGACCTGACGGGTCGACGTGTCATTCGCTGGATCAACCATGCGATTTTTCTGCTGTCCGGCCGCACCCAGACGCAATCGGACGAGTTCCTGCGGTCATTGGCACAGCAGACGCAATTCCTTTCGCGCAGGTGGCGGGCCACGGCGCCAGGTCTGCCCCGGTTCGAAGCCTTGACCGGCCTTGTCTATGCCGGCCTCTCGCTTGAAGGATTGTCAGCCCATGTCGGGCCCGCGTCGGCGGCATTGGCTCGAGAATGCGCTCGTCAGGTGGATGAACAGGGCGGCCTACCCACGCGCAACCCCGAAGAACTGCTTGAGGTGTTCACCTTGCTGACATGGGCGGCCGAAACCCTGACTGCGGCCGGGCAAAGCCCTATGCCGGCGCATTGGTCCGCGATCGAGCGGATCAGTCCCACGCTGCGCACGCTGCGCCACGCGGACGGCGGACTGGCGCGTTTTCATGGCGGGGGGCGCGGGCTCGACGGGCGGCTGGATGCCGCGCTTGCGGCGAGCAATATCAAGGGCCGCCACGCCAATGGCCTGTCGATGGGGTTCGCGCGGCTGAGTGCCGGACGCAGTTCTCTTATTGTGGACGCGGCCTTACCACCGGAAGGCAAGGCCTCGGGCGGCGCGCATGCCTCGACCCTGGCGTTCGAATTGACGGCCGGACGCCGGCCGTTGATTGTCAATTGCGGTGCCGGTGCCAGTTTCGGCGCTGCGTGGCGACGCGCCGGACGGGCCACGCCTTCGCATTCCACGCTGGTCCTGAATGGTCACTCCAGCAGTCGGCTCGGCAAAGCCCCGCACAAGCAAGGCTTGCTGGTCGACGGCCCGTCGGACGTGCCGATCCGTGTAAACCACGCGCCCGATGGCCTGACGTTCGAGGGCGGGCACGATGGCTATGTCAAAGGGTATGGCCTGAACCATGTGAGAAAGCTCGAAATGACGTTCGACGGCCGTGGGATAGCGGGGGAAGACATGCTGCTTGCCTTGGAGGATTCCGACAAAAGGCGGTTTGACCGCGTTCTCGATACGATCAAGTTGCGCGGCATTCCCTTCGACATCCGGTTTCATCTGCATCCCGATGTCGATGTCTCTGTCGACATGGGCGGAACTGCTGTCTCCATGGCGCTGAAAAGCGGAGAAATCTGGATCTTTCGAGGAGACGGGACCACCAGCCTTTGCGTCGAAACAAGCGTTTACCTTGAAACGGGCCGTCTAAAACCACGTGCGACCAAACAAATCGTTCTATCCGGTCGCGCGATGGAGTATGCGACCCGCACGAGGTGGTCGCTGGCGAAGCCACAGGACTCTCCGATCGGGGTACGCGATCTGGCAGAGGACGGGCAGACGCCGGTGGCTCTCAGTTGAACAGACCAAGACTGCCACAAGGAACAGATTCCCCATGATCGATCTTGCCCCCGTGCGTCGCGCACTTCTTTCCGTATCCGACAAGACCGGCTTGGTCGATCTGGGCAAGGCTCTTGCCGAACGCAATGTCGAGTTGCTCTCAACCGGCGGAAGCGCCAAGACTCTGCGGGACGCCGGGCTTGACGTGAAAGACGTGGCCGAGGTCACGGGATTTCCAGAGATGATGGATGGACGCGTCAAGACGTTGCACCCGATGGTACATGGCGGATTGCTGGCGCTGCGCGATAATGACGACCACGTGGCGGCTATGGACCAGCACGGCATCGGCGCCATCGATCTGCTGGTGGTCAACCTCTACCCGTTTGAGGAAACCGTCGCCAAGGGCGCGGGCTATGACACCTGCATCGAGAATATAGACATCGGCGGTCCGGCCATGATCCGCGCTGCGGCCAAGAACCACGCCTTCGTCAATGTCGTCGTGGACGTCGAGGATTACGAGGCGCTGCTGGCCGAGCTTAACGTTAACGACGGTCAAACCACCTATGCCTTTCGTCAGAAACTCGCGCTCAATGCCTATGCCCGCACCGGCGCCTATGACGCGGCTGTCTCTGGCTGGATGGCCAAGGCGCTTGGGGAAACCGCGCCGCGCCGCCGCGCGGTCGCCGGAGAACTGGCGCAAACCCTGCGCTACGGCGAGAACCCGCACCAGGCGGCGGCGTTCTACACTGACGGTTCCGCCCGCGCCGGCGTCGCTACCGCGCATCAGGTGCAGGGCAAGGAGTTGAGTTACAATAACATCAACGACACCGACGCCGCGTTCGAGCTGGTCAGCGAATTCGCCGCCTCGAGCGGGCCCGCCTGCGCGATCATCAAGCACGCCAACCCCTGCGGCGTGGCCCGCGCGGACACGCTCAAAGAGGCTTACATCCGAGCCTTCGACTGCGACCGCACTTCGGCCTTCGGCGGCATCATCGCGCTCAACCAACCGCTCGACGCGGCAACGGCGGAAGAAATCGCCGGCATCTTCACCGAAGTCGTGATCGCCCCCGGCGCCGACGAAGCAGCTATGAAGATCTTCGCGACGAAAAAGAACCTGCGCCTGCTCACCACTGACGGGCTCGCCGATCCGGCAGAGGCCGCGCTGATGCTCAAGCAGGTTTCCGGCGGTTACCTTGTGCAGGACAAGGACAGCGGGCAGGTGTCTGCCGATGATCTCAAGGTCGTAACCAAACGTGCGCCGACCGATCAGGAAATGGCCGATATGCAGTTTGCCTGGAAAGTGGCCAAGCACGTGAAATCGAATGCCATTGTTTATGTCAATAACGGCGCTACCGTGGGCGTGGGCGCGGGCCAGATGAGCCGCGTCGACAGCTGCCGCATCGCCGCCCGTAAAGCGCAGGACATGGCCGCCGAACTGGGCCTCTCCGCACCACTGACCCAAGGTAGCGTGGTCGCCTCCGACGCTTTCTTCCCCTTTCCCGATGGCTTGCTGACCGCCGCCGAGGCCGGTGCGACTGCGGTCATCCAACCCGGCGGTTCAATGCGCGACGATGAGGTCATAGCCGCCGCCGACAAGGCTGGGCTGGCCATGGTCTTGACCGGTATGCGCCATTTCCGGCACTAAGAGCCGGACAGAAAAACGGGCGGCGGGTAAAACCTGACCCATAAGGAGAGCAGTATGCGCACCGTAGTCTGGGTGGCCAGTGTCATCTTCGTGCTGGATCAGATCACGAAATACTGGGTTGTACAGGTGCTCGACCTCAAGCGTGTCCTGTCGATCGAGGTTTTCCCGCCTTACCTAAACCTTGAGATGGCGTGGAATACCGGGATCAACTTTGGCGCCTTTGCCGGAGCCAACCCATGGATCTGGATCGTTGTCGCGCTTGTGATTGTCGGCGCTGTTCTGTGGTGGGTCTGGACAGATCCGCATGGCCGATGGCAGCAGATATCGGCGGGGCTTCTGGTAGGCGGAGCCCTCGGCAACGTCATTGACCGTCTGATCTATGGCGCAGTTGCGGATTTCCTGAATATGTCGTGCTGTGGATTCAACAACCCGACCTCTTTCAACGTGGCTGATATCGCGGTTTTCATAGGCGCCTTCGGCATGGTAATCTTTAGCAGCGACAGCAAAAAGGCAGCGTGACGTTTCCGGCCGAATGCGGTAAGGCTGACGGGACGAGGCAGGAGTGGGCAATGAAACTTCGGGCGATTTTGATCTTGGTCCTTGCAATGGCGGTCTCCGCCTGCGGTGGGCGCGACAGGGATATCACGCTTTCGCGGATCAAGAACACGGGCAATGGCCCCGAGGAGTTCAACATCGTCCCTGGAAAGCCGCTTCAAGCCCCCGAAAGCTACCGCGCCTTGCCGGCACCCACACCGGGAGGCACCAATATCACCGACCCGACCCCAAAAGGTGACAGCGTCGCCGCGCTCGGCGGCAACCCCGGCGCCCTTGCCAATACCGGGATCGGACGAAGAGATGGCGGACTGGTCAACTATGCCAACCGCTTTGGCGTGGTACCCGGCATCCGTCAGACCCTTGCCCGAGAGGACGTAGAAATCCGCCGTAAGCGTGGCCGGGTCAATATCCTTAACATTGGCAGGAACGACGACTACAATCTTGCCTACAGGCGCCAATGGCTTGACTCAAAAGCCGAGGCGACCCGCCTACGCCGGGTTGGTGTTCCGACACCGTCATACCCGCCAGAGGGTAGACGCCGCTGACCCCTATCGCGTGCTCACAACAAGGTCAGAACGGTTGAATAGCACGGTGCGCAGCGTATTTACTGTCCAATGTAATCGCTGACCGCGGGGAGATTTTCATGCGCAATTGGCTAGCCGGCCTGTGCCTTTCAATAGCTTGTGCGACTTCAGCTTTGGCTGATGACATGGTGACCAGCTTTACACTGAAGAACGGCATGGACGTCATTGTGATCGAGGATCACCGCGCGCCAGTCGTTGTTCATATGGTGTGGTATCGAGCCGGCTCCGCCGACGAAAAAGCCGGCGTTTCAGGCGTGGCACATTTCCTTGAGCACCTTCTCTTCAAAGGCACTGAAAATATGGCGCCTGGCGAGTTTTCTTCCACCGTCGCGCGCAATGGCGGCTCCGACAATGCATTTACCAGTTACGATTACACAGCCTATTTTCAGCGTGTCGCCGCCGATCGTCTTGAGTTGATGATGCAGATGGAGAGTGATCGCATGGTCAACCTCAAGCTGGACGAGGAAGACATCCTGACCGAGCGCGACGTGATCATCGAAGAGCGCAACCAGCGCATCGAGAACAACCCGTCTGCCCTTTTCCGCGAGCAACAGTGGGCGGCGCAGTATCTCAATCACCGCTACGGTGTACCGATCATCGGCTGGCAGCACGAGATGGTCGATCTGTCGCTTGCCGACGCGTTGGACTACTACGAAACCTACTACGCTCCCAACAACGCTATCCTGGTCGTGGCAGGCGATGTCACACCTGACGAGGTGCGATCGCTCGCCGAAAAATACTACGAGCCTATTCCGGCCAACCCGGACTTGCCAGAACGTAAACGGCCGCAGGAACCGCGTCAGACGGCAGAGCGCCGAGTGTACTATGAAGATTCCCGTGTGGCGCAGCCGTATCTGCAACGGTCGTATCTGGCACCGGAACGCGATTCCGGCGATCAGGAGACTGCGGCGGCCCTGACCATACTGGCCGACGTTCTGGGCGAAGGAACAACGTCGATCCTGACCGACAAGCTTCAGTTCGATACGCGCACGGCCGTTTATACCGGGGCCTATTACGGGGGCACTTCGCTTGACGACACGACGTTCAATCTGACCGTTGTGCCAGCGCCGGGGTTTACGCTTGAACAGGCAGAAACCGCGATGGATGAGGTGATTGAAGATTTCCTTGAGGAGGGTTTGGACGCCGAACGCCTAGAGAGGATCAAGACCCGTATTCGCGCCTCGGAAATCTACGCGCGTGACGATGTCAGCTCGATTGCCAACCGCTATGGCAGAGGCCTGACGCAAGGGCTGACGGTCGAAGATATCCAAGCTTGGCCCGATATTCTTCAGGCCGTCACTGAAGAGGACATCATGACCGCCGCACGAGAGCTTTTCGCTCAAGACAACAACTCCGTCACCGGCTACATCTCTGCCAAGGAAGTGACCCAATGACCCGTCTTGCCACGTTCATATTTTCCGCCGTCATCCTTTTGGCGGCGCTTCCGGCCCGCGCCGAAGTCGAAATTGAGGAGATCACGACGCCCGGTGGCGTCGATGCCTGGCTGGTCGAGGATCACTCGATTCCGTTCGTCGCTCTTGAGCTGCGCTTTCGGGGCGGGACGTCTCTGGATGCACCGGGCAAACGCGGCGCGGTCAACTTGATGACAGGTCTTCTGGAAGAAGGCGCCGGTGACTTGGATGCACGCGCCTTCTCGCGCGCAACCGACACGCTGGCCGCGTCATTTTCATATGACGCCGGTCCGGACTCGCTAGGCGTATCGGCCCGGTTTCTGACTGAAAATCGGGACGAGTCGGTGGCGCTTCTGAAAGACACGCTCGTCAATCCCCGCTTCGACGATGAGGCGATCGAGCGGGTCCGGGCACAGGTGGTCTCCATCATTCGATCGGACTCGAAAGACCCGCAGGAAATCGCCAGCGCGAGCTTCGCCTCGCTGGTCTATGGGGATCACCCGTATGGCAGCGATGAGAATGGCACCGTAGAATCCGTCACTGCGCTGACCCGCGAAGATATTATCGCTGCGCACGCGGATACCATCGCGCGTGATCGGCTCTACGTTAGTGCCGTCGGCGACATCACACCCGACGAACTGTCCTCTCTGCTTGATACGCTTCTCTCGGACCTTCCGGAAAAAGGGGCGCCCCTTCCCGAGGATGCAACGCTCAACCTGCCGGGCGGAATCAAGGTTGTGAGCTATGACACGCCGCAATCGGTCGCGCTTTTCGCACAGCCCGGCCTGGAGCGCGAGCACCCGGATTTCTTTGCGGCGTTCGTGCTGAATCACATCCTCGGCGGCGGTGGTTTCGAAAGCCGGCTAATGACCGAGGTACGCGAGAAACGCGGCCTGACCTACGGGGTGTATTCCTATCTCGCGGACCGTGACGATGCCCAGGTTTGGATGGGCAGCGTGGCTTCCGCCAATGATCGTGTAGCCGAGGCGGTCGAAGTCATTTTCACGGAATGGAAGCGCATTCGCGAGAATGGTGTTACTCAAGAAGAATTGGACGATGCCAAGACTTACCTTACCGGCGCCTACCCGCTTCGCTTTGACGGCAATGCAACAATCGCCAACATCGCGGTCGGTATGCAGATGGACGGGTTAGGAACCGATTACATCGCCAACCGCAATGACATGGTCAATGCTGTCAGTCTGGAGGATATTAATCGCGTCGCCCGCGAATGGCTTGATCCAGAGAAGCTGACATTCGTCGTTACAGGCCAACCTGAAGGGCTGACAGGCACGATCAATTGAACAATGGAACGGCTGATCAGCCCCACCTGTAGGACCGAGCATGATTGTGCGCGATCCTACACGCTGTTAGAAATCCAGGTTCTCCACGCTTAGCGCGTTCTGCTGGATAAACTCACGACGGGGCTCCACCACGTCACCCATCAGCTTGGTAAAGAGGTCGTCGGCTTCGGCCACGTCATCGACCTTTACTTGTAACAACGTGCGCGCCTCTGGGTCCAACGTCGTTTCCCAGAGTTGATCGGGGTTCATCTCTCCCAATCCTTTGTAGCGTTGAAGAGCAAGACCTTTTTCACCTTCCTTGAGGATTGCTTCAAGCAGGTCTAGAGGTCCATAGATCGACTGCGATCGGTCCTTACGGTGCAGGGTTGCCGGCTCATTGTAGATTTCGCGTAGTCCTTTGGTAAATTGCCCCAGACGCTTTGCCTCTCCACCGCGCAGGATCGGGCCATCGAGAGTCCGCACCTCTTCGACGCCGCGCAGGATGCGCGTGAGGCGAATACCATGATCTTGGGTTTGCCGGCCCTGCCAACCCCGCTCGTACTCAAGGGCAATCAGGTCCAGACGCTTCGCCACACTGTCGGCGACCGACTGGATATCAGCATCCGCACGCCCTGGCTCGAACGCTTCGGCAATCGCGGCCTGTTCCAGAATATGCCGCGGATAATGCGTCGGAAACGCCTCAAGGATGCGACTTGTCTGACGCGCTTCCTCAACCACGCGGACGAGGTCTTGTCCGGTGATATCCTCGCCCGAACCAAGCCGCAACACGGCGTCCTCCGTGCCTTGCGCGATCAGGTAGTCCTCCAGCGCCGGCGTGTCCTTCAAGTACACCTCGGACTTGCCGCGGCTGACCTTGAACAGTGGCGGCTGCGCAATATACAAGTATCCGCCTTCGATCAATTCCGGCATCTGCCGGTAGAAGAAAGTCAGCAGCAATGTCCGAATGTGGGCGCCGTCTACGTCGGCGTCCGTCATGATGACAATCTTGTGGTATCGCAGCTTCGCGATGTTGAATTCGTCGCGCCCGATACCAGTACCCAGCGCCATGACTAGGTTGCCGATTTCCTGGCTCGATAGCATCCGGTCAAACCGGGCCCGCTCCACATTCAGGATCTTGCCGCGCAGTGGCAGGACCGCCTGCGTCGACCGGTCTCGCCCCGTCTGAGCCGAGCCGCCGGCGCTGTCGCCCTCGACAAGAAACAGCTCTGTCTTGGATGGGTCCTTCTCGGAGCAGTCTTTCAGTTTGCCGGCCAGGTAGTTCACGTCGAGCGCAGTTTTTCGCCGCGTCAGCTCTCGCGCCTTGCGTGCCGCCTCGCGCGCCATGGCCGCTTCCATAATCTTGCCGACGATCATCTTGGCCTCGTTCGGGTTTTCCTCGAACCATTCGGACAGCTTTTCGTTAACCAAGCTCTCGACCGCCGGGCGCACCTCGGAACTCACCAGCTTGTCCTTGGTCTGACTGGAGAATTTCGGGTCCGGAACCTTGACAGACAACACACACGTCAGCCCCTCGCGGGCGTCGTCCCCGGTAAAAGTGACCTTTTCCTTCTTCGCGATCCCGCTTTCGGCAGCGTATTTTTGCAATACACGGGTCAGCGCGCCTCGAAAACCTGCAAGATGCGTGCCTCCGTCTCGCTGGGGGATATTGTTGGTGAACGGCAGTACCGTCTCGTGATAGCTGTCGTTCCACCACATCGCCACCTCGACGCCGATGTCGTCCCGCTCGCCGGTCACGAAGATCGGATCGGTCATGAGCGGCGATTTGCTGCGGTCGAGGTAGCGTACGAACTCCTGCACACCACCATCGTAATGCAGTTCTGTTTCCAGCGGCTCGGCAGGCCGCTCGTCGCGCAGGATGATGCGCACACCGGAGTTCAGAAACGCAAGTTCGCGCAGGCGTTTCTCCAGTGTTTCAAAGCTGTACTCGAGATTAGAGAACGTATCGAGTGATGCGAGGAACCGTACTTCGGTACCGCGCTTGCCGGCCGCGTCACCGACCACCTCCAAATGCTTGGCGGTCTCGCCACGCTCGAAACGCGCGACGTGCTCCTTGCCGGCCCGCCAGACGCGCAATTCCAGCCAATCCGACAGGGCATTTACCACCGACACGCCGACGCCATGCAAGCCACCGGAAACCTTGTAGGAATTGCTGTCGAATTTCCCGCCAGCATGAAGTTGGGTCATGATGACCTCAGCCGCCGACACGCCCTCTTCCTCGTGCATTTCCACAGGAATGCCACGGCCATTATCGCTGACCGATATCGAACTATCCTTGTGAATACAGACAGTTACATGGTCTGCGTGGCCGGCGAGGGCCTCGTCGATACCATTGTCGACAACCTCGTAGACCATGTGATGCAAGCCCGACCCGTCGTCGGTGTCGCCGATATACATGCCAGGACGCTTGCGAACTGCTTCCAACCCCTTGAGAACCTTGATGGATTCTGCACCATACTCTTCGGGGGACGCGGCGGGTTCTGCCATGCAGATTATCCTTCGTTCAGTTTCGTATTTTATACGATTCTCAACGAGGAATGTCACGCGATAGACACAAGATTTTGTGTTTGACGATCAGCATCTTAATATCGGTATCGCGTCGGTATTCGGGTCGCATCGCGTCGGTGTCATTTTCCCGATTTCAGCGCGCAGTCACGACCGAGGCCGCATCGTCCTCCGTCACCTCGAAAACCTGCGCACGCTCACCCAGTTCAGAGAACAGCTCTGGCCCCGTTCCCGTCATCCACGCCTGCGCCCCCAAGGCACAGACCTCGTTGTAAAGTGCCGCGCGCCGTTCCGCGTCCAGGTGCGCCGCGACCTCGTCCAAGAGCAGGATCGGTGGTGCGCCAAAGTCGCGGGCCAGCGCCCGCCCGTTCGCGAGGATCAGCGACACAAGCAGCGCCTTCTGTTCGCCGGTCGAGCAGTCCGCAGCCGGAACCGCCTTGGCCGCGTAGACGCCGTAGAGGTCCGCCCGGTGCGGCCCGACAAGCGTTCGCCCGACGGCGATATCGCGAAAACGGCTTTCGGACAGGGCATCGCGGAAATCGGACTCGGTGCCGGGCATCTCCCCTTCGGTCATGGTCAGCTCCAGCTCCGCGACCGGGAACGCGGTCTCGGCCTGCGCCTGCGCCACGGCCAGTTGGTCCAGCGCGGCGACGCGGTTCGCGTGGATCGCAGTCCCGGCCTCGGCCATCTGCCGCTCCAGCGCCACGTACCAATGCCCGTCCCGCACCTGGTCTTTCAGCAGGCGGTTGCGTTCGCGCATGGCCTTCTCGTAGGCCAACGTCGACTCGGCATGGGAGGGCACGAAACTCAGCGTCATGCGGTCCAGAAACCGCCGCCGTCCCTCGGCCCCCTCGATCCACAACCGGTCCATGGACGGGATCAGCCACAGCACCCGTGCGACGCGCCCCAGCGCCACCTGCGACGCCGCCTTGCCGTCGATCCGCAATTGCCGCGCACCGCCCTCTTCGGACCAAGTCTCGATCTCGTGGACTTGGTGCATCGATCGCAACACGCCGGTCAGCTTCCAGCCGATCGCGTCCGGCCGCCGTGCCATGTCCTGCGCCGCGGCCCGGCGCAAACCGCGTCCGGGTGAGAAGAGCGAGACCGCTTCAAGAATATTGGTCTTGCCCGCCCCATTCGGACCGTAGAGCGCGACGGGGCGCGCGTCCGCCTCGATCCGCACGCCCTTGTGCGACCGGAAATGCGACAGGCTGAGCGATGACAGGTAAAAACCGGTCATTCAGAGCACCACGTTTTCTTGAAAGAAAGCGGCACGGAAAATTCAAATTTTCCGATCCGGAATTTTTGAAAAATTCCGGCCCGCGTCACACGCGCATCGGCATCACGACATAGACCGCCGAGGTGTCATTGCCTTCGCGCATCAGCGTGGGATCGCCCGAGGAATTGAACATGAAGACGGCGTTTTCACGATCGACCTGGCTGGCGATTTCCAGCAGGTACTTGGCGTTGAAGCCGATTTCCAGCCGCTCGTCGCCATAGGCCACGGCCAGTTCTTCCTCGGCCGCACCACTGTCGGGCGCATTCACCGACAGGATCAGGCGGTCCTCGTCCAGCGCCAGCTTCACCGCGCGGGAGCGCTCGGAACTGACGGTGGCGACACGGTCGACGGCCTGGGCGAACTCGCTGGCGTCGACCTCCATCTTGCGGGTGTTGCCCTGCGGAATGACGCGCGTGTAATCGGGGAACGTGCCGTCGATCACCTTGGAAGTGAGCGTGATATTGGGCGTGGCAAAGCGCACCTTGGTTTCGCTGACAGACACCGCGATGGCCATGTCATCATCGTCCAGAAGTTTGCGCAGCTCGCCTACGGTCTTGCGCGGAACAATCACGCCCGGCATGTCCTCGGCGCCGTCGGGCAGGTCGGCGTCGACCCGGGCCAGCCGGTGACCGTCGGTCGCCACGCAGCGCAGCACCTTGCCGCCTTCGGCGTCCGAGACGTGCATGTAGACACCGTTGAGGTAATAGCGCGTTTCTTCCGTCGAGATCGCGAATTTCGACTTGTCGAAGAGCCTGCGCAGCACCGGCGCCTTGGCCGAGAAGTTACTGGAGTATTCCGACGACGCCATGACCGGGAAATCTTCCTTGGGCAGGGTCGCCAGAGAGAAGTTCGAGCGTCCCGCCTCGACGGTCAGGCGCCCTGAGGCACCATCGTCGGTCAGCGTCACCAGCGCCCCGTCGGGCAGCTTGCGCACGATCTCGTGCAGGGTCACGGCGGAAACGGTCGTGGCGCCCGCGCGCTCGACCTGGGCCGGGGCCTTGTCGACGACCTCGATATCCAGATCCGTGGCGCGGAAATGCACCGCGTCGCCCTCGGCCTCGATCAGCACGTTGGCGAGGATCGGAATCGTGTTGCGCCGTTCGACGACGGACTGGGCCTGCGAGACCGCTTTGAGCAGCGTTCCGCGTTCGATGCTGAGTTTCATGCCCTCGCTCCCTGCGTGCGTGCCTCTGACGGGCACCGGGACCGGCACGTTAGCAAGTTTCGCCTTATGCTCAAGCCTTTTATTGCCCGTCAGCCCTCGAGCGCGCGGCGCAGAATCTTGAGGTCTTCGGCAAGCTGTCCGTCCTGCGCGCTGAGCTCTTCGATCCGGCGCACGCCATGCATCACCGTGGTATGATCCCGACCGCCGAAGCGCCGGCCGATCTCGGGCAGGGAGCGAGAGGTCAGTTGCTTGCAGAGAAACATCGCAATCTGTCTGGGGCGGGCAAAGGTGCGCACGCGCTTGGGTCCGATCATGTCGCTGAGGCGGATGTTGAAATGCTCGGAAACGTGGCGTTGGATCTCTTCGATCGAGACTTTGCGTTCAGACGCGCGCAGGATGTCGGCAAGACAATCCTGGGCCAGTTCCATCGTGATCTGGTGCCCGACCAGCGAGGCAAAGGCGTAAAGCCGGGTCAGCGCGCCTTCGAGCACACGCACGTTGGTCGAGATGCGATGCGCGAGGAATTCCAGCACCCCATCGGCCATTTCAAGGCTGGGGTATTGTTCGGCAAAGCGATCCGCCTTGGATTGCAGGATGCCGAGGCGGAGTTCGTAGTCGGTGGGATGCAGATCCACCACCAGGCCGCATTGCAGGCGCGACTTGATGCGCTCTTCGAGGTTTTCGATCTCGCCCGGGGCGCGGTCGGCAGAAATGACGATCTGCTTGTTCTGATCCACGAGCGCGTTGAACGTGTGAAAGAATTCTTCCTGCGTACTGTCCTTGCCGGCGATGAACTGGACATCGTCGACCATCAGCACGTCGACCGAGCGGAAAAGCTCCTTGAAATCCATCATGCGGCGGTCACGCAAAGCCTGCACAAAACGGTACATGAACTGCTCTGCGGACAGGTAGAGCACGTTCAGCTCTGGCTGCGCGGCCTGAAGCTCCCACGCGATGGCATGCATGAGGTGTGTCTTACCAAGGCCGACGCCGCCATACAGGAAAAGCGGGTTAAAGGTGACCGGGCCACCCTCGGCCACACGCTTGGCCGCGGCGTGCGCCAGTTCGTTGGGCTTGCCGACGACGAAACGATCGAAGGTAAAGCGCTCATCCAGCGGCGCGGAAGACAGCACGTCGTCGGGCAAACGGCGCGCCGGAGCCGCGGAGGCCGTGGCGTTCGTTGTTTGCGGTGCGTTGGTTGCGGTCGCTGGCGGCTTCTGGGAGGAATTCGCCGCGACCTGAAAATCGATCCGGCGGATCGAGGGGGCGTAGCCGTTTACCTTGAACAGGATCAGCTCGCCGAAATTGCGGGACACATAGTTGCCCTGGAAGGTCGTCGGAACCTTGAAGGTCACCACGTCATCGTTGATCGCCGTCAGCTCCAGCGGCTCGATCCAGTTGGTGAAGTTGTTCTTGCCGATTGTCTTCAGCAGATCTTGTTTGATTTGGCCCCATTGATCACTTGTCATTTTTATCCCGTTCCGCGGTCTTATCGTTTCCATCCAGCACGCCCCCCATGATTGGCACAC